>NZ_JAEHFP010000001.1 GCF_016446475.1 Paracoccus binzhouensis
GGGAAGGATCGCTGATCGGGCATCCCGGCCGCATCTGCATTGGCCAATGTCGCGATGCTTCGCCGGAAAGGCCCGGCTGCAACTGTCCTGCGCCGCCCCCTCGTGGGCGGCGCCGGTCGTTCCGGAACCCTGGCGACCTGCCGCCAAGAGGGGGCGCAGCGCATCCTGTCTGCACCGGCAGGCTTGACAGGCGCGGGCCGGATACGGTGACATCGACGCCCATGACGATGAGTCGACCGGCGCCGGCATGATCGCCCGCAGCCTTCCTGCCGACCCGCGGCCATTCTCGGCCGGCCCGAGCCGGGCCCGGGCCGAAACTCGACGAAAGGGAGGGGATGATGAAGATCGTGACCAGCCTGAGCTTCCAGGGCCAGTGCCGCGAGGCGTTCGAATTCTACGCCGAGGTGCTGGGCGGCAAGATCACCGCCGCCATGCCCTATGGCGATGCGCCGCCCGGCATGCCGATTACCGACGATCGATACAAGACCTGGCTGATGCATTGCTGGCTCGAGGTCGGCGACCAGGCGCTGATGGGCGCCGACATGGACAAGGCCTGGGCGCCCAATATCGACAAGCCCAAGAACGGCTTCGACGTCACCCTGCATACCGAGGATCTCGAGCAAGGCCGGCGCTGGTTCGAGCGGCTGGCCGAAGGCGGCAAGCCGGTCATGCCCTTCGGCGAGACCTTCTGGTCGCCCGGCTTCGGCTCGCTGGTGGACAGATTCGGGGTGCCCTGGATGATCAACACCATCCCCGCCGCAGACTGGCAGCCCGCCGCGCAGGGCTAGGCGCCAATCGTCGGCCGCCCGTCTCAGGCCATCGCCCGCAGCGCCTGTTCCTCCATCACCCGGTCCGGCACGATGACCAGCTTGCCGAGGAAATCGCGGTCGCGCTCGACGAAAAGGTGCTCGGCCTCGCGCAGGCGGGACAACGGCATGATCCCGGCCAGCACCGGCCGCAGCCGGTCGTCGCGGATCCAGCCGACCAGCTGCCGGGCCTCGGCGCGGCTGCCATGCGAGATGCCGAAGATCTGCACCTGGTTCAGATAGACCAGCGTCCAGGGCAGCGCCGTCACGTTGCCGGCCCCGGCCCCGGCGATGGACAGCCGGGGCAGGGTGGTGCGGCTGCGCATGTCGCGGCACATGGCCCGGATCAGCGGCACGGTCATCTCGCCGCCGACCAGATCCATCACCGCGTCGATGCGGACCCCGCCGGTCGCGCGGTCGATGGCCTGCGGCCAGTCGGTGACGCCGCCGCGGTCGATCACCGTCTCGGCGCCGAGCGTGTGCAGGGCCTCGGCCTTGCCGGCGCTGGCGATGGCGTGGGGAACCGCGCCGATCACCCGGCAGAGCTGCAGCAGCGCGGTGCCGACCCCGCCCGAGGCGCCGGTGACCAGCACATGCTCGCCCGCCCCGACCCCCGCCGCGGTCAGCATCCGGTAACCCGTCTGCCAGGAACACATGCCCAGCGTCGCCAGCGCGGCATCGCTCAGCGCCGGGTTGGCGATGGCGTGGAACTGCTCCGAGGGGAAGCAGCCATATTCTGCGAAACCGCCATCGGCGCCATGGCCGAAATAGTCGGGCGCCAGGTTCAGGTCGTCGCGGGTGTCGGGATAGATGTTGAAATCCAAGAGCCCCCGTTCCCCGATGCGCTGCGGCGCGACGCCCTCGCCCACCGCGACGACATGGCCGACCACATCCGCGCCCTGGATGCGCGGAAAGGCCAGCGTGTTCCCGGCCATGGCGAAGGAAGTGACGGCGCCGTCATCGGCGGTGGAGTAAAGCCCCTCGCGCACCTTGCGGTCGGTGTTGTTCTTGGCGCAGGCGGTGATGCGCACCAGGACCTCGCCCGGACCGGGGCGGGGAACCGGCCAGTCCTCGTGCCATTCCAGCCACTCGGGCCCGCCATGGCCGGTCAGGACCATGGCGCACATCGTCTCGGGGATCGCCGCCACGGGTCAGCCCAGGATTTCGCGCAGCGCGTCGGCGGTGGCCTCGACGATCACATCCGCCTCGGCCTCGGTCAGGCAGAGCGGCGGGGCCAGGCCGATGATGTCGCCCTGCGGCATGGCCCGCGCGATCACGCCGCGCTTCAGCATCGCGGCGACGACCTTGCCGCCGATGCCCTCGGCCGCGTCGAAGAAGCCGCGGCTGTCGCGGTCGCGGACCAGCTCGACGGCGCAGAGCATCCCCTCGCCGCGGATCTCGCCCACGTTCGGATGATCGCCAACTGCCGCGCGCATCCGGTCGTTCAGGATGCGGCCGACCCGGCCGGCATTCTCGACCAGCCCCAGCCTGTCGATCAGTTCCAGGTTGGCGATGCCCGCCGCCGCGCCGATGGGATGGGCGGAATAGGTCCAGCCATGGCCCAGCACACCATATTCGTCGCTGCCCTGCATCAGCACCTCCCAGACCTTCTGCCCGACGATGCTGCCCGACAGCGGCGCATAGGCCGAGGTCAGGCCCTTGGCGATGGTGATGATGTCCGGGGTCATGCCGTAATGATCCGAGCCGAACATGCTGCCCAGCCGGCCGAAGCCCGTCACCACCTCGTCCGCGATCAGCAGGATGTCGTGGCGCGCCAGCACCTTCTGGATCGCATCCCAATAGCCCCTGGGCGGCGGCACGATGCCGCCCGTGCCCAGCACCGGCTCGCCGATGAAGGCGGCGATGGTGTCGGCGCCCTCGGCGGCGATCAGCCTTTCCAGCTCCTCGGCGCAATGGGCGCTGAACTGTTCCTCGGACAGTGCCGCGTCCTTGCGGCGATAGTAATAGGGCGCCTCGGTATGGATCACCTGCGCCAGCGGCAGGTCGAATTTCCTGTGGAACAACTCGAGCCCGGTCAGCGAGCCGGTCATCAGCCCCGAGCCGTGATAGCCCCGCCAGCGCGAGATGATCTTCTTCTTCTGCGGCAGCCCGCGGATGTTGTTATAATACCAGACCAGCTTGATGTTCGTCTCATTGGCATCCGAACCGCCGAGGCCGAAATAGACCCGCGCCATGTGCCCGGGCGCACGGTCCATGACCATTTTCGCCAGCGTGATCGAGGCTTCCGAGCCATGCCCTGCATAGGCGTGGTAATAGGCCAGCTCGCGCGCCTGCGCGGCGATGGCCTCGGCGATCTCGGGCCGGCCATAGCCCACGTTCACGCAATAGAGCCCGGCGAAGCCGTCCAGCAGCCGGTTGCCGTCCCGATCCGTGATATGGACGCCTTCCGCGCCCGAGACGATGCGCTGCGCGCCTTCGCCGCGTGCGAACTGGCCCAGATTGGTCGAGGGGTGGAACAGGCTCTCGCGGTCCCATTTGGACAGCTGGTCATTGGTCAGCATCATGCTCTCCTTGTCTCTGCCCAGTCGCGGCAGACGTATTTGATCTCGGTGAAGGCCTCGAGCCCGTGGCGGCTGCCCTCGCGGCCCAGGCCCGATTGCTTCATGCCGCCGAAGGGGATCGGCGCGCCGGTGACCTTGGTGCGGTTGACCGCGACCATGCCGAATTCCAGCGCGCGCGACAGGCGATAGATGCGGCGCGGGTCGCGGCTGTGGACATAGGCGACAAGGCCGTATTCGGTGGCATTGGCGATGCGCACCGCCTCGTCCTCGGTGTCGAAGGGGGCGATGGCGGCGACGGGGCCGAAGGTCTCCTCGTGGAGGATCCGCGCCTCGGCCGGCACGTCGGCCAGCACGGTCGGACGATAGAACAGCGGCCCCTGCGGATCGCGGCTGCCGCCGGTCAGAAGGCGCGCGCCCCGGGCCAGCGCATCGGCCACGTGCTCCTCCTGCTTCTGGACCGCGCCCTCGTTCATCAGGGGGCCAAGGTCGCGATCCTCGACCCCCGGCCCCAGGGTCAGCGCGGCGGCAGCGGCGGTGAAGCGGCGGCAGAACTCGTCATAGACCGGCCGCTCGATCAGGAAGCGGTTGGCGCCCAGGCAGTCCTGGCCCGAGGTGGCGAACTTGGCCTTGATCGCCTCATCCACCGCCAGGTCGAGGTCGCAATCGGCAAAGGCGATGAAGGGCGCGTGCCCGCCCAGTTCCAGCACCAGCCGCTTCACCGTCTCGGCGCTTTGGCGATAAAGCAGCTTGCCGATCTGCGTCGAGCCGGTGAAGCTGAGCGCCCGCACCCGCGGATCGGCGCACCATTCGCCGACGATCTCGGGCGCGTCGCCCGTCACCACGTTGAAGACGCCGGCCGGGAACCCCGCCCGATCCGCCAGTACCGCCAGCGCGGTCGCCGACAGCGGCGTCTCGGCCGAGGGATGCACGACCACGGTGCAGCCCGCCGCCAAGGCCGCCGCCGCCTTGCGGGTGATCATGGCGCAGGGAAAGTTCCAGGGCGTGACCAGCGCCGCGACGCCCAGCGGCTCGCGCCACAGCTCCATCTCGGCGGTCGAGAGATGCGAGGTCACGCTTTCGATGTTCGGGCGCTTGGCCTCCTCGGCATAGAACTCGACGAAGCTGGCGGCATAGTCGATCTCGCCGCGGGCTTCCGACAACGGCTTGCCCTGCTCGGCGGTCATGATCCGCGCCAGATCCTCGCGCGCATCGACAATCAGTCGGTGCCAGCGCATCAGCACCGCGGCGCGTTCCTGCGGCAACAGCGCCGCCCAGCCGGCAAAGGCCGCCTGCGCCGCATCGACCGCCGCGCGCGCCTGCGCGGCGTCCAGCCGCGCCACCTGCGCCACGGGCCTGCCCGTCGCGGGGTCGGTGACGGCAAAGCGCGGCCCGGCCACCCAGGCGCCGTTCACGAAGGCATCCTCGCGCAACAGGGTCTTGTCGGTGATCATGGCTGAACCTCCTCGCCGATGACGGCGACGCAATCGCCGGGTTTCACGATGCCGGGGAAATGCCGCGCCATCATCAGGCCTCCGCGGCGGGCATGGACCGCGACCGGGGCCACGCCGGTGCGCGTCACCGGGAAGATGCGGGCGACGGGCTGGCCCTGTTCGACGGCATCGCCCAGGTCGGCCAGGAACTCGATCAGCCCGCCATCCTCGGCAAAGGTGAAGCAATCCGCGTCGGGCATGTCGAGCCAGCGCGTCGGCTGCGCCACGACCTCGCCCCGCATCACGCCGGCTGCGACCAGCAGGTTGCGCAGGCCGCGCCTGGCGATGCCGGCGGTGCGGGCGCTGGCAGTGCCGCCGCCGCCCAGCTCGGTGGTGACGAAGACCTTGCCCATCTCCTCGGCCGCGGTGTCATACATGCCGACCGCGTCGATCTCGAGCATCCTGACCGACCAGGGCGCCCCGAAGGCGCACACAAGATCGAAGGCCGCCGCCTCCTGCCGCTTGTCGGGCAGGACATGGGCGGCGCAATAGGGCAGGAAATCCAGCGTCTTGCCGCCGGAATGGAAATCCAGCACCACATCCGCCATCGGCAGCAGCACGCGCTGGAAGTAATCCGCGATCTTCTGCGTGACCGTGCCGTCCGGCCGCCCCGGAAAGCTGCGGTTCAGGTTGCCCCGGTCGATGGGCGAGGTGCGGGTGCCTGCCGCGAAGGCCGGGTAGTTCATCGCCGGCACGATGATCAGGCGGCCGGTGACGTCCTCGGCCCGCACGGTCGCGGCCAGGTCGAACAGCGCGATCGGCCCCTCGTATTCGTCGCCATGGTTGGCGCCGGTCAGCAGCGCCGTCGGCCCTTCGCCGTTGTTGACCACGGTAATCGGCGTCATGACCGAGCCCCAGGCCGCGTCGTCGCGCGAATGCGGCAGGCGCAGGAAGCCGTGGTGAACCCCCGGCGCCGCGTAATCCACCGTCGCCGCGATGGGCGAGGGCGCAGGCTGCATCTGCAACATGGCGCTAGTCCTTCACGAACAGCTGGCGCGGGACATTGGCGAGGCATTCCACGCCGGTCTCGGTGATCAGGATCGACTCGGTGATCTCCAGCCCCATGTCCTCCAGCCACAGGCCGGTCATGAAATGGAAGGTCATGCCGGGCTGCAGCACCGTGCGGTCGCCGGGGCGCAGCGACATGGTGCGCTCGCCCCAGTCCGGCGGATAGCTGACGCCGATGCCGTAGCCGGTGCGGTTGTCCTTGACGATGCCGTATTTCGCCAGCACCTCGAAGAAGCCCTTGGCGATGTCCTCGCAGGTGTTGCCGGGCTTCGCGGCGGCCAACCCGGCCTCCATCCCCTCCAACGTGGCCTTTTCCGCATCGAGGAAAGCCTGCGTCGGCTGGCCCAGGAACACCGTGCGCGACAGCGGCACGTGATAGCGGTGATAGCAGCCGGCGATCTCGAAGAAGGTGCCTTCGCCCGACCTCATCGGCCTGTCGTCCCAGGTCAGATGCGGGGCCGAGGCATCGCGGCCCGAGGGCAGCAGCGGCACGATGGCCGGATAGTCGCCGCCGATCCCGTCCACGCCGCGGGTGCCGGCGTCATAGATCTCGGCCACCAGGTCGCATTTGCGCATCCCCACCTGCACCTTGTCGAGGATGCGGGCGTGCATCGCCTCGACGATGCGGGCGGCGTTGCGCATATAGGCGATCTCCTGCGGCGACTTCACCGCGCGCTGCCAGTTCACCAGCGCCGTGCAATCGGTGAAGCGCGCGTCCGGCAGGTTCCGCGTCAGGCTGGCGAAGGCGGCGGCGGTGAACCAGTAATTGTCCATCTCGACGCCGATGCGCCTCGCGCCCCAGCCGCGGTCGCGCAGGATACCTGACAGGTAATCCATCGGGTGCATCTCGGGGTTCTGCACGTAATGGTCGGGATAGCCGATGATGTTTTCCTGCTTCAGATAGGCGGTCAACTTTGCGCCGTTGGCGTCCTGGCCGCGGCCATACCAGACCGGCTCGCCCTCGGGCGGCACGACGACGCATTGATGGACGTAGAAGGACCAGCCGTCATAGCCGGTCAGCCAGTTCATGTTCGAGGGATCGGTGACGATCAGCAGATCGACGCCCGCCTTGTCCATCGCCCGGCGGGTCTTGGCGAGGCGGTCGGCATATTCCTCGCGGGTGAACTTCAATGCGACATCTGTCATGGCGGTTTCTCTTACAGGGTGAAGCTGCGGCCGGCCCCGGCCTTGCCCGCGCGGGCAAGCGCCAGGGTGGCGATGGCGGTGTCCTGGATGCCGGTGCCGGTCAGGTCGGCCAGGGTGATCTGCGCCGGGTCGGTCCGGCCGGCGGCCTGCCCGGCCAGGACCTGGCCCAGTTCGGGGAAGTCCCGCCCGGCCAGCGGCGCGTGATGCAGCTCCCCCAGCTCGCGGGTCTGCGACAGGCGGTCGGCGACGTAATGGGCGCGCGCGATCAGGTCCGGCGCGATCTCGTTCTTGTGCTGGGCGTCCGAGCCCATGGCGGTGACATGCGTGCCGGGGGCGATATCGGCGGCGGTCAGGATGGGCCTTTCGGAAGGCGTGGTGGTGACCACCAGATCGGCGGCCCGCGTGGCGCCGGCCACGGTGCCAGCGGCGATCACCGGGATGCGCAGGGCGGCGGTCATCTCGGTCGCGAAAGTCTGCGCCTTGACGGGATCGCGCGCCCAGACCCGCGCGCCGGTCAGCGGGCGGACCAGCGCCAGTGCCTGCAGCTGCATCCGCGCCTGCATCCCGGCCCCCAGGATCGCCGCCGTGACCGCATCCGGCCGGGCCAGCGCATCGGCGGCCACCGCCCCGGCGGCGGCGGTGCGGATATCGGTCAGGTAGCCGTTGTCCAGAAGCAGCGCCTCGACCAGCCCGGTGCGCGAGGACAGCACCACCATCATGCCGTTGGTCGAGGGCAGGCCAAGCGCCGGATTGCCGAAGAAACCGGGCGAGATCTTGATGGCGAAATGCGTGAGGCCGGGAACATAGGCGGTCTTCACATCGACCTCGCCCCGGTGTTCTGGAATGTCCAGGCGCAGGATCGGCGGCATGGCGACGGGCTTGGTCGCCAGCGCCACGAAGGCGTCGCGGATGCAGGCGACCGCCTCGCCGTCCAGCGGCACCAGGGCGCGCAGCTCGGTCTCGGTCAGGATGGTCACGGGCGGTCTCATGCGGCCTCCGCCATGATGCGGGCATGCAGCGCGGGGTCGATATTCGCGCCGGAAAGGATGCAGAGGGTCGGACCTTGCGGGACGAACCTGCCGGCCAGCAGCGCGGCGGTGCCGACGCTGGCCGCGCCCTCGACGACATGGCCGGCACGGCCGAGATGGCGGATGCCCTCGGCGATCTCGGCTTCGGTCAGCAGGATCACATCGTCCAGCAACGCGCGGCACAGCGGATAGGTCACGCGGTTGCGCAACCCGATGCCGCCGCCGAGGCTGTCGGCGAGGCTGGGGCTTTCGGCGACCTCGACCGGATGGCCGGCGGCCAGGCTCGCGGCCATGGCGGCCCCGTTTTCCATGGTCAGGCCGATGACATGCGTGGCGGGTGACAGCGCCTTCATCGCCACCGCGATTCCGGCCGCGAGGCCGCCGCCGGACAGCGGCACCAGCACCGCCTCGGGCGTGCCGATTTCCAGGCCGATGGTGCCCTGGCCCGCCACCACCGCTTCATGGTCGAAGGGCGGGATCTCGGTCATGCCCTCTTCCGCCACGGCGCGGGCGACTTCCTGCATCGCCTCGTCCTGGCTGGCGCCGGTGATGCGGACCTCGGCCCCCAACTCGCGGATCGCCTGCACCTTGTTCTCGGGCACCAGCCGCGACAGGCAGACGGTGACCGGCACGCCCAGTGCCCGGGCGGCATGGGCCAGGGCGCGGCCGTGATTGCCGGTCGAGGCGGTGACGACGCCGCGCGCCAGCGCCTCGGGCGGCAGCGACAGCATGGCATTGGTCGCACCGCGCAGCTTGAAGGCGCCGGTGGTCTGGCGGTATTCGCATTTCAGCCAGACCGGCTGGCCCAGCCGCGCCGACAGCAGCTCGTCGCGCAGCAGCGGGGTTTCCACCACATGGCCGCGGATGCGTTCGGCGGCGGTGCGGATGTCGTCCAGGGTCACGGTCATGGCTGCCTCATCAACTGGCCCGGAGCGATCGGCCCGGTCACGCCGCAGGCCCGCGCCGCGGCCCAGAGCGTCGCGGAATTGGCCGAGACCACCGGCACGCCGACCGCATCCTCGATCCGGTCGATGATCGCGCAGGCGCGGACGGCGGTGCAGGCAAGAAACAGCGCTTGGCTGCCCGGCGCCAGCGCGGCGCGTGCGGCCTCGATGATCGTTGCATGGGAAATCCGCGCCATCTCGCGGTCGTCGGTCAGGTTCAGGCAGGATACGCCCTGCAAGGCGAAGCCGCCCGCCTCGAAGCATTCCGCCATCGGTTGGGTCGTCCGCGGTGTGTAGGGGGTCAGCAGGGTGATCCGCTCCGCCCCCAGCGCCCGCAGCGCCGCGAAGCCGGCCGAGATCGGCGTGATCGGTTCCGCCGAAGGCTTGCCCAGCCGGATCGCGTCCCGCACCGCCCGGTCCCCGATCACCACCGAGGCCGAGGTGCAGCTATAGACCACCGCGTCCAGCTCCTCCTCCGGCAGGATCAGCGCCGCGGCCGCGGTCACGTCGCGGGCCATGGCGGCCAGGGTTTCCGGCGTCACCGGGTTGGCGAAGGGGATGCGGGTGGCATAGACGCCCACGCCATGCGCCGGCAGGGCGGCGAAATCGACCTCGGTCGTGTGGTCGGTGGCCAGCGTCACCAGACCGACCCGGCGCGGCAGCGGGCGGTCGTCCAGCACGAGGGGAACGGACAGGACAGTCACCGCGAAATCCTCCCGTAACGGCGTTCCAGCCAGCGCAGCACCACCACCGAGATCAGGCTGACAACCAGGAACATCACCCCGACCAGCGTCATCGGCTCGACATAGCGATACGAGCTGTTCGCGACCGACTTGGCCTGGTTCATCAGCTCCAGCACGGTGATCGCGGACAGCAGCGGCGTTTCCTTGAACATGGCCAGCAGGTAGTTCGCCATGGCCGGGATCATCGGTGGCACCGCCTGCGGCAGCACCACATGCAGCCAGGTCTGGCGCGTGGTCAGGTTGGTGGCCTTGGCCGCCTCCCATTGCCCGCGCGGCACCGCCTCGATGCCGCCGCGATAGACTTCGGCGGCATAGGTCGCGTAATGCAGCCCCATGCCGATCACCCCGGCGGCCAGAGCCGGCAGGCGCAGCCCGAGGTCGGGCAGCACGTAGAAGATGAAGTAAAGCTGCACCAGCAGCGGCGTGCCGCGGATGAACTCGACCAGGAAGCCGGTGGTGCGGGCGACGGCGCGGTTGGCCGAGCGGCGCAGGATAGCGAAGACCAGCCCCAGCACCGCCGCGACGATGGCGCCAAGGAAGGTGGCGACCAGGGTGATGCGAAACCCGGCCAGCAGGGTCGGCATGATCGACCAGGCGAAATCCCAATCCCATTCCATCTCAGCGCACTCCGTCCAGGCCGCGCGTCACCCGCCGTTCCAGCCGGCGCATGCCGAAGGAGATGGCCGAGGACATGGCGAAATACAGCAGCAGGATGGTGACGAAGGGCATCAGCGTGCTGCCGGTCTGCGAGCGCACCACCTGCGCCTGAAAGGTCATGTCCGACAACGAGATCAGCGACACGACCGAAGTGGCCTTCAGAAGCTCGATGGCGTTGTTGCCGAAGGTCGGCAGCATCAGCGGCAGCGCCTGCGGCATGATGACATGGCGCATGCGCTGGAAGCGGGTCAGGTTGACGGCGACGCAGGCTTCGTGCTGGTCGCGCGGCACCGCCAGGATGGCGCCGCGCACCACCTCGGCCCCATAGGCGCCGACATTCAGCCCCAGCGCCATGACCCCGGCCTGCATCGGCGTCAGCTCTGCCCCCGTCATCGGCAGCACGAAATAGATCCAGAACAGCTGCACGAAGATCGAGGTGCCGCGGAAGAACTCGATATAGCCGGTCGCCAGCCAGCGGATCCAGGCATGGCGCGAGATGCGGCCCAGCCCGGCGATGAAGGCCACCACCAGCGCCAGGGCCGAGCCCATCAGCGTCAGCTCGACCGTGACCCATGCCCCCTGAAGGATGAGTGTCAGATATCCTGCCCAGTCGCCCATGCGCCGAAGCCTGCCTCTTTCGCTGATGGAAGGGCGGGGCCGGGCCCCGCCAGAGCTGTCACTGCGCGGCGCAGAGCTTGTGGCGGGTGGTGGACATCGCGGCCTCGGCCGAGAAGCCGTAGGGCTCGACGATCTTGGCGAATTCGCCGGATTCCTTCAGCTTGGCCAGTTCCACGTCGAAGGCGTCGCGCAGCGCGGTGTCCTTCTTGTTGAAGGCGGCGCCGTCGCAATAGACCGGGGCGCCCTCGACTGGGGCGAAGACCTCCAGATTGGCGTCGCCGGACTTCGCCAGCAGGTCGTTCAGCGACAGGACCGGCAGCGAATAGGCGTCGATGCGGCCGTCCTGCACCATCTTCAGCCCCGATTGCGGGTCGGGCACCACCACCAGCCGGTCGCGCGGCACGCCGGCATCCAGCGCCAGCTTTTCCTCGGTGCCGCCGCCGGGCGCGCCCAGCCTGGCGGCCGGGTCATTGGCGATGTCGGCATAGGACTTGAAGCCCTTGGGATTGCCCTTGGGCACCAGGAGCGCCTCGGCATCGCAGAGGATCGGCTCGGAATAGGCGACGGCCTGGCAGCGTTCCGGCTTCATGAACAGGCCGGCGGTGATCGCATCGACGCGCCCCGCCTGCAGGCTGGGGATCATCGCGCCATATTCGGCGATCGAGGCCTCCAGGTCCTTGATCCCCAGCTTTTCGAAGACCGCGCGGGCCACGTCCGGCGCCGCGCCCGAGACCTTGCCGTCCGAGGCGACGGCGGTATAGGGCGGCTCGTTGCCGATGGCGATGCGGACATAGCCCTGTTCCCTGAGATCGTCGAGCTTGTCTGCCAGGGCGGGCAGCGGCGCGGCCAGCAGCGCCGCGGCAATCAGGCATTTCTTCATCATTCTCTCCTGTCGGGTTGGCATCACACGCGCTGTCCGGCGGCGATGATCTTGCGCAGGAAGGACTTCGTGCGGTCCTCTTGCGGCGCGGTGAATAGCTGGGCGGGCGGGCCCTGCTCGACGATGCGGCCCTTGTCGAAGAACAGCACGCGATCGGCGAAGTCACGGGCGAAGCCCATCTCATGCGTGACCAGCAGCATGGTCATGTCGGTTTCGGCGGCCAGGCGCTTCATCACCTCCAGCACCTCCTCGACCAGCTCGGGGTCGAGCGCGGATGTCACCTCGTCGAACAGCATGATCTGCGGCTGGAGCGCTAGGGCGCGGGCGATGGCGACGCGCTGCTTCTGGCCGCCGGACAGCTGGCTGGGCATGTAGTCGGCCTTGTCGGCCAGCCCCACCATGTCCAGCAACTCGCGCGCCCGCTTTTCGGCCACGGTCCGCGACTCGCCCTTGGTCAGCATCGGCGCCAGCGTGATGTTCTGCAAGACCGACTTGTGCGGGAACAGATTGAAATGCTGGAACACCATGCCGATATGGCGGCGCATCCTGTGCAGATGCGCCTCGTCCGCGGGCACCTCGGCGCCGTGCTTCTGCATGTGGTACAGCGGCTCGCCGCAGACCTCGATACGCCCGCCCGAGATGCCTTCCAGGGTCATCAGGATGCGCAGGATGGTGGTCTTGCCCGAGCCCGAGGGGCCGATCAGCGCCAGCTTCTCGCCCTTCATCACGTCGAAGTTCAGCCCGTCGATGACGGTCAGCGTCCCGAAGGATTTGCGCAGGTCCTGGATGCGGATGATCGGCTGGTCCAAAGGCGTCCCCCTTGCTGTCGGATGGACCTTTGCAGCCCGATCAAATCAGGTCAATATTAAAATAATATCATTACAATTTTTGCTTTGTCCTGCCTGTCAGATCAGCGGCAGCAGCGGCTCCGCCGTGCCGCCCAGGGTCTCGGCCACCAGGGTCAGGCCGCGGCGCAACTCCTCGGCGCTGGTCGAGCCGAGCGCGATTCGCACCGCGTCGCGCCGGCCGCGCTCGCTCAGCCGGAAGGCGCGGCCCGAGGCGACGGCCACGCCGCGCTGGCGGGCCTGGGCGACGAATTCCTCCTCGTCACGGCCGGGCGGCAGTTCCAGCCAGATATGCAGGCTTTGCGGATGGGCGCGGAAGGGCGTGCCGCCCAGCACCTCGCGGGCGATGCGGTGGCGGGCGGCCAGCGCCGCGCGCTGCCAGTCGATCAGCCGGTCGACGGTGCCGTCGCTGATCCAGTGGCTCAGCAGCTCGACCATGGCCGGGGTGGCCATCCAGTTCGTCACCAGATGCCGGTTGGCGGTGGCCGAGGCAAGCCGCGCCGGCGACAGCAGCCATGCGACCCGCAGGCCGGGCAGCGTGGTCTTGGTGAAGCCGTTGATGTGCAGCACCCGCTCGGGCGCCAACACGGCCATGGGCGGCGGGCGGTCCGGGACCATCGCGTTCAGCATGTCGTTCTCGACGATCAACAGGTCGTGGCGGCGGGCGATCTCGGCCAGTTCGGCCCGGCGCTGGGTGCTGGTCATGATCGCCATGGGGTTGATCGCCGCCGGCTGCATGTAAAGCGCGCGCAGGCTGCCCTTGCGGGCCAGGTGATCCAGCGCCTCGGGGATGATGCCGTCTTCGTCGACCGGCAGGCCCTCCAGGTGCAGGCCCAGGTATTTGCACAGCGGCATCAGCAGGTGATGGGTCAGCGCCGCCGCCGCCAGCGTGCCGCCGGCGGGCACCGCGCTCATCACCGCGGTGGTGATGGCGGATGTGGCGCCGTCGGTGATGGTGATGTTTTCGGGCGCGGCCTCGATGCCCTTGCGGCGCAGCCAGTCGGCCGCGACCTGCCGGTGCTGCGGCAGGACCGAGTTCGGCCGAAAGGACAGCGCGGCGGGGGCGGTCAGGTTCTCGGCCACCCAATGCAGCCCGTCACGGAAGGTCTCGACATGCATCCGCTCGGTGACGGGTTTCAGGATCGACAGGTCGACCATCTCGCCCGGCCGCTCGGCCAGATAGGGCGGCGTGTTCTCGGCCCCCGGCGGCAGCACGAAAGAGCCGCGGCCGATCTCTCCGACCACCAGGCCGCGGCGGATCAGCTCCTCATAGGCGCGCGAGACGGTCTGCACCGACAGGCCCAGATCGTCGGCCAGCCGGCGGTGCGGCGGCAGCCGGGTTCCGGCGGGCAGCTGGCCCTCGCGGATCGCGCGGGCATATTGCTCGGCAAGCGAGAGATAGGCCGGCCGATGCAGGGTGCCGGGATCGGGGGTCCAGATTGTCATGAAATGAAATTAGGACAATTGCGGCGGATGGCAAGAATGTTTTGGTTTGTGCTGCCTGGTCCAGCCGGTCCGGCTAGCGCCGGGCCGCCGCATGGCCACCGTTAAGGCGGCGCAGCGACAGGTCCAGCCGCGCCTCGGCTTCGCGGATCTCGCGGCTGGCCTGGCGCAGATAGCCGATATGCTCCTCCGCCGCCTGCCGCGCGGCTTCCGCGTCCCCGGCGAGAATGGCTTCGGCGATGGCGCGGTGCTGGCGGCGCAGCAGCTCGCGGATGGCCGGCACCGCGAACAGCCGGCTGCGGTTCTGCATCACGTCCGAACGCAGCACCCCGGCCAGCGCCTGCATGATCTGCAGCAGCGTCAGATTGTGGCTGGCCTCGTAGATCAGCAGATGCAGCTCGGCATCCGCCTCGGCTTCCTCGCTGGGATCGGCGCCGGCATGGGCGCGGTCCATGCGCTCCAGGCAGTCGCGGATGCGCGCCAACTCGATCTTGGTGGCGCGCTTGGCCGCCAGTGCCGCGGCGGCGCTTTCGACGATGCCGCGGAATTCCAGGTAGTCGTCGGCGGCCTCGGCATGGCGGGCCAGCATGGCCAGCAGCGGGTCGGTGATCGCCGCCTGGCCCAGAGCTGCCACCCGGTTGCCGCGCCCGCCGGCACCCGTCAGCAGCCCGCGTTCTTCCAGGATCTTCAGCCCGTCGCGCAGGGTCGAGCGCGAGACGTTCAGCCGCTCGGCCAGTTCGCGCTCGGGCAGAAGCCGCTCCTCGGGGCGCAGCGAGCCTTCCAGGATCAGCGCCTCGATATGCTGGGCCACCGCCTCGGCGGCGCGTTCGGATTTCACGGAAGCCTGGGTCATCGGCACTCATGCGGTTGTCGGACTAGCGGCATGTAAGCACAGGGCAAGGCTTCGGTCCAGAAAAATACCGATTGACTATCATGGTATGAAAATTATACCAAATGACAGTGTCGCCGACCGAGGGAGGAGAGCTTGTCCGGTATCGCCATGCCCCAGCCCGATGCGGGCATCTTGGCCCGCGCGCCGCAGATCGTCGCGGCCCTGCGCGCGGTGTTGCCCGAGGATGCCGTGATCTGGGACCCCGAGGAGACGCGCGCCTATGAATGCGACGCGCTGACCGCCTATCGCTGCCCGCCCTTGGCCGTGGTGCTGCCGCGCACGACCGAGGAAGTCGCGGCCGCCATGCGCATCTGCCACGAGCTGCGGGTGCCGGTGGTGCCGCGCGGCGCGGGAACCTCGCTGGCCGGGGGGGCGCTGCCCACGGCGGACAGCGTCATCATCGCCACCCTGCGCCTGCGTGAGGTGCTGGAGATCGACACCGCGAACCGCTTCATCCGCGTGCAGACCGGGGTAACCAACCTGTCGGTCAGCGCCGAGCTGGAGCCGCATGGCTTCTTCTATGCGCCCGACCCGTCCTCGCAGCTGGCCTGCACCATTGCGGGCAATATCGCGATGAATTCGGGCGGGGCGCATTGCCTGAAATACGGCGTGACCACCAACAACCTGATGGGCGCCACCGTGGTGCTGCCCACCGGCGAGGTGGTCGAGCTGGGCGGGCCGGAAATGGGACCGACGGGCCTGGACCTGATGGGGCTGCTTTGCGGCTCCGAAGGCCAGCTCGGCATCGTGACCGAGGCCACCCTGCGCATCCTGCCGCGGCCCGAGGGCGCGCGCCCGGTGCTGATCGGTTTCGACGGCGCCGAGGTGGCGGGGGAATGCGTGGCGCGCATCATCCGCTCGGGCGTGCTGCCGGTCGCCATCGAATACATGGACGATGTCTGCCTGCGCGCGGTCGAGGCCTTCGCCCATGCCGGCTATCCTGATTGCGCCGCGGTGCTGATCGTCGAGGTCGAGGGCTCGCCGGCCGAGATCGACCACCAGATCGCCCGCATCCGCGAGATCGCGGATGCCCTGAATCCGGTCGAGTTCCGCGAAAGTCGCAATGCCGACGAGGCCATGGCGATCTGGAAGGGCCGCAAATCGGCCTTCGGCGCCATGGGCCGGCTGGGCGACTATATCTGCCTCGATGGCACGGTGCCGGTCGGGCAGCTGCCCCATACGCTGAAGATGATCGGGGAACTCTCGCGCCAGCACGGGCTGGAGGTGGCGAATGTGTTTCACGCCGGCGACGGCAACATGCACCCGCTGATCCTGTTCAACGCCAACAAGCCCGGCGACCTGGAACGCGCCGAGGCCTTCGGCAGCGACATCCTGCGGCTTTGCGTGGATGTCGGCGGCTGCCTGACCGGCGAGCATGGCGTGGGCATCGAAAAGCGCGACCTGATGGGCAAGCAATATGACGGCCCCGACCTGGCGATCCAGATGGCGGTCAAGGATGTTTTCGACCCGCGCTGGCTGCTGAACCCGGCCAAGGTCTTTCCGCTGGACGCAAGCCAGCCCTGGCGCGAGGAGGCAACGGCCCGATGATCCCCGAGACTCCCAGCCGCGCGGGACTGACCCCCGCCAGCGAGGCCGAGCTTGGCGCCCTGATCGCCGAGCGTTTTGCCGCCCGCCAGCCGCTGCGCATCGCTGGCGGCGGCACGCGGGTCGAAACCGGGCATCTGCCGGGCGACACCCTCTCGACCGCCGCGATCTCGGGCGTCGTGACCTATGAGCCGGGCGAGATGACGCTGATCGCCCGCGCCGGCACGCCCTTGGACCAGATCGAGGCGATGCTGGCCACCGAGGGCCAGGCGCTGGCCTTCGAGCCCGCCGACATGCGCGGCGTTCTGGGCCGCAATGGCACGCCGACCATCGGCGGCGTGGTCGCGGCCAATGCCAGCGGCCCGCGCCGGCTGCTGGCCGGGGCCTGCCGCGACCATCTGCTGGGCCTGCGCTTCGTCGACGGGCAGGGCAGGGTGCTGAAGAACGGCGGAAGGGTGATGAAGAACGTCACCGGCCTCGACCTCGGCAAGCTGCTTTGCGGCGCGCATGGCACGCTGGGCGTCCTGACCGAAGTGGCGCTCAAGACCCTGCCGCATCTGCCCGACCGCTGCACGCTGGGCTTTCACGGCGTCACGGTCGAGGAGGCGGTGGCGATCTTCTCGGCCGCGCTGGCGACGCCTTTCGAGGTCTCGGGCGCGGCCTTCCGCGACGGCACCGCCTGGCTGCGGGTCGAGGGGCTGGGGCCGCAGATGGACTATCGGCGCGACCGGCTGCTGGGGCTGCTGGCACCGCGCGAGGCCGAGCTGCTGGATGCCGAGGCCACCCTGGCCCTGTGGCGCGAGCTGCGCGACCTGGCGCATTTCGCCGGCTCGGACGCGCCGCTCTGGCGGGTGCTGGTCAAGCCCAGCGACGCACCGGCCACGGCGCGGGCCTTGCAGGCGCTTGGCGGCGAGGCGTCGCTCGACTGGGGCGGCGGGCTGGTCTGGTATTGCGGGCCAGGCGGCGCGCAGGCGGTGCGGCAGGTGGCCGCCCATGCCACGCTGGTGCGGCGCGGCGGGCTTGCCGGCCCGGCCTTCCCGGCCGAGGCCCCGGCCGTCGCCCGGCTTTCGGCCGGGTTGCGCCAGAGGTTCGACCCCGCCGGCATCCTCAATCCCGGCCTGATGGATCAGTGACATGCAGACCAATTTCACCGCTGAACAACTGGCCGACCCCGGCACCGCCCGCGCCAACGAGATCCTGCGCAGCTGCGTGCATTGCGGCTTTTGCACCGCGACCTGCCCGACCTACAAGGTGCTGGGCGACGAGCTGGACAGCCCGCGCGGCCGCATCTACCTGATCAAGGACATGCTGGAAAACGGCAAGGTGCCCGACGCCAAGACCGTCGGCCATATCGATCGCTGCCTCAGCTGCCTCAGCTGCATGACCACCTGTCCTTCGGGCGTGCATTACATGCACCTGGTCGATCACGCCCGCGACTATATCGAAAAGACCTATCGCCGGCCCCTGGGCGAGCGGGCGCTGCGTTGGCTTCTGGCGAAGATCCTGCCCTATCCAGGGCGCTTCCGGCTGGCGCTCATGGGCGCGAAACTCGCGCGGCCGTTTCGCCGGCTGGTGCCGGATGCGCGGCTGCGGGCGATGCTGGACATGGCGCCCCGCGACATCCCGCCGCCCAGCCTGAACGACCGCCCGCAGGTCTTTGCCGCCGAGGGGTCGCGCCGCAAGCGGGTGGCGCTGCTGATCGGCTGCGCGCAAAGGGCGCTGAACACCGACATCAACGACGCGACCATCCGCCTGCTGCGCCGGCACGGCTGCGAGGTGGTGATCCCGCGGGGGCTGGGCTGCTGCGGCGCGCTGACCCATCACATGGGCAAGACCGGCGAAAGCCACGCCATGGCCGCCGCCAATATCCGCGCGCTGATGGCCGAGGTGGCGGGCGAGGGGCTGGACGCGGTGGTCATCAACACCTCGGGCTGCGGCACCACGGTCAAGGATTACGGGCATATGTTCGCGGATGATCCGCTGGCGGCCGATGCCGCGCGGGTCGCGGCCCTGGCCAAGGACATTACCGAGATCATGGCCGATCTGGGCCTGCGCGAGCCCGGCCATGCCGAGCCGCTGCGCGTCGGCTATCACGCCGCCTGCTCGTTGCAGCACGGCCAGCAGATCCGCGCGACGCCCAAGGAGCTTTTGGCCGCCGCCGGCTTCACCGTGCTGGAGCCGAAGGACGCGCATCTTTGCTGCGGCTCGGCCGGCACCTACAACCTGATGCAGCCAGCGATCTCGGCCGACCTCAGGCGCCGCAAGGTCGAGACGCTGGAGGCCCTGACCCCGCAGGTCATCAGCGCCGGCAATATCGGCTGCATGATGCAGATCGGCTCGGGCACCGGGGTGCCGGTGGTCCATACCGCCGAACTGCTGGACTGGGCGACCGGCGGGCCGAAGCCGGCGGCCCTGGTCCGCGGCGTCTGAAGCCTTCGCCGAAAAAAAAAATCGCGGCGCCTGTCACAAACCGGCGCCCCGGCTCGTCATGGTTCTGTAGGAAGCATGATGGAGAAACCGACCATGACCCCACGTCTCGACTATTTCAAGGCCGCCCCCGAGGCGATGAAGGCGATGCTGGCGCTGGAGATGGCGTCCCGGCAGCTCTCGATCCCGCTGGCGCTGCGCGAACTGGTGAAGATGCGCGTGTCGCAGATCAACGGCTGCGCTTTCTGCCTCGACATGCACGCGCCCGAGGCGCGGGCGGCCGGGATTTCGCAGCAGAAGCTGGACGTGCTGGCGGCCTGGCGGGAAAGTCCGGCCTTCGACGCGCGCGAACGCGCGGCGCTGGCCTGGGCCGAGGCGCTGACCCGACTGGAGGCCAGCGGCGCGCCGCAGGGCGATTACGACGCCCTTGCCGCGCAGTTCAGCGCGGTGGAATGTGTCGAGCTGACGCTGGTCGTCAACACCATCAATGCCTGGAACCGCTTCGCGGTCGGTTTCCGGGCGCTGCATCCCGAACGGACCGAGGGCGATGGCCGCTGATCGCCACAGCGAGATCTTCGAAAACGAGCGCCGCCGGCTGGCGGGGCTCGCCTATCGCATGACGGGCTCGGTCGCCGATACCGAGGATATCCTGCAAGAGGCCTGGCTGCGCTTTGCCCGCCAGGATCTGGCGGCGATCGCGCAGCCGCCGCGCTGGCTGGGCGCCGCCGTCACCCGGCTCTGCCTCGACCAGCTGAAATCGGCGCGGAAGCGGCGCGAGACCTATGTCGGTGCCTGGCTGCCCGAGCCGCTGGTCCAGGACGACGACCCCGGCGCCGAGCGGCAATGGATGGTGACCGAGGATGTGGGCATCGCCCTGGTCCTGACACTGGAGGCGCTGTCGCCCGAGATGCGCGCGGCCTTCATCCTGCGCGATGCCTTCGACTATGCTTTCGAGGAGATCGCGGCGGTGGTCGGCCGCAGCCCGGCCGCCTGCCGCCAGCTGGTCTCGCGCGCGCGGCGGCGGCTGGCCGGGGCCGAGATGCCGAGGCCGGTGGCGCAGGAGGAGGCGCTGCCCATCGTCACCGCCTTCTGGCAGGCCAGCCGGCAGGGCGACATGGAGGGCTTGCTGCGGCTTTTCGCCGAGGAGATCGAGGTGCATAGCGACGGCGGCGGCAAGGTGCCCTCGGCGATCAACGTGCTGCGCGGGCGGCGGCGGGCGGCCGGGTTCTTCGCCGGGCTGGCGCGCAAATGGCCCTATCCGCAAGCGCCCGCACCGCGGTTCTGCCGGATCAACGGCTCGCCCGGCTTCGTCTCGGTCGAACTGGGCGGGGTGGTCCAGACCACGGCGCTGGCGATCAGGGACGGCCGCATCGCCGCCATCTGGATCGTCCGCAATCCCGACAAGCTGCGCCATCTCGAACCGGGCCTGCGGACCGGGTAAGCCCCGCCGAGCCCGCCCTGCGGCGCGATTTTTTCCCGTTTCGTCCAACGGTCACGGAAATATCGCGGCTTTCATGCTACCTTTTCGCAAATGCCGTCAGCGGAAGGGAGTGCCATGGTCGATCTGCGCGTCCAGGCCGAGGTCGAGAATGTCGTGCGCGAGCGGCTGCGGCGGGCCCGGCCGGAAATCGAGGCCTCGCTGGCCCATATCGCCCAGGGCAATCCGCTGGCGGCCGAAACCACGATCCCGCGCCGGCTGGAGCGGTTGCAGGCCAAGACCGGCGGCAGCCGGGCCGAGGCGGCGCTGCTGTCGGCCGCCATCGACATGGCCGGCGCCGGCCTCGCCACCACCCGCAGCAAGCAGCCGGGGCCCGAGGCGATCCGGGGCACCACGCTGGATTTCGTGGGCGTGGCCTTCCTGGAACGCGGCCGGCGCGCCGCCGACGCGGTGGGCCGGGTCGCCCATCTGAACGGCGGGCCGCAGGGCACCGGGTTTCTGGTGGCGCCGAACCTGTTCCTGACCAACCACCATGTCATCGAGACACCCGCGGCCGCCGCCCGCCTGCAGGTGCAGTTCGACTATGAACACGACCGGTTGGGGCGGGTGCGGGCGGTCTCGGGCTTCCTGTTCGACCCGGAGCGGTGCTTCGTCACCGACGGGATCGAGGGGCTGGACTATACGCTGATCGGCGTCGGCCCGCGCCGCGAGGGCAGCCGGGCGCTGGCGGAATTCGGCTTCATCCCGCTGTCGGAGGCCACCGACAAGCACATGCTGGGCGAGATCGCCAACCTGATCCAGCATCCCGACGGCCGCTTCAAGGAACTGGTGCTGCGCGAGAACCATTTGGTCGCCCGCGACGAGACCCGGCAGGTGCTGCATTACGTCGCCGATACCGAGCAGGGCTCATCGGGCGCGCCGGTGTTCAACAACGAATGGGAGCCGATCGCCCTGCATCACTGGGGCGGCCCCTGGCGCGAGGTGATGGACAGCGCCGGCCGGCCCCTGGCGCGCGAGATCAACGAGGGCATCCGCATCAGCGCCATCGTCCGGGATCTGCGCGCCCGGGCAGAGGCGGCAGCGGTCGATGCGGCGGCGATCCGGGAGGCGCTGGCCGCCTGGGATGCCGCCGGTCGCAGCCCCGGGCCCATGTCGCCGGCGGGGCCGCCCGTGGCCGACGCGCCCGTGCCCCCTGCGCCGGTGTCGAGGCATGGCGACGGCTCGGTGACCTGGACCTTGCCCATCGAGATCACCCTGCGCGCGCCCTGGCTGGCCGGTGCTGCCGCGCCCGTGCCGCCGCCCGGCGGCGCCGAGGCGGGCACCTGGCGCAGCGAGGATTTCGCCGACCGCGGCGGCTATGAGCCGGGCTTCATTCCCGGCCATATCGTGCCGCTGCCCGGCACCGATGCGCTGCCCTGGCGGCTGGCCCGAAACCAGCTGGCGGCCGCGGGCGACGATCCGCACGAGCTGCGCTATCACCATTTCTCGATCCTGATGAATGCCGACCGCCGGCTGGCCTGCTGCACCGCCGTCAATATCGACGGCGCCCGGATCCGGGCGGTCAATCGCGACGACAAGACCGTCATCGCCGACCCGACGCTGGCCCAGCTGGGCATCGAATCGGCCGAGGCCAGCGACGATTTCCGCCCCGACCGCCGCATCCTGCCCGAGGAGCAGATGAACCGGCCCTTCTATGCGGACCAGGTGGTGCCGGGCTTCCCGGACCCCAGCTCGGCCGGGCGCATCGCCCGGATGTTCCAGAAGGGCCATATCATCCTGCGCGGCGATCCGGCCTGGGGCAGCGAGGCCGAGGCCCGCGCCGCCGAGCGCGACACCTTCTTCTATACCAATGCCGCGCCGCAGGTCGGTTTCTTCAACCAAGGGAGCGCGCTCGACCGGCCAGGCGCCAAGGGCAAGCTGCGCTGGCGCGCGGTCGAGACCTATGTGCTGCGCAATGCCGTGACCATGCGGCAAAGGATCAGCGTCTTCGCCGGCCCGATCTTCGACGATGCGGCCGACCCGGTCTATCGCTTCGGCGCCCGGGTGCCGATGCGGTTCTGGAAGATCGCGGTCTGGAACGACGGGACCGCGCTGCGCGCCATCGCGCTGATCGCCGACCAGCGCCCGGTGCTGGAGGTCATGCCCGAGGCGATCGGCGCCGAGGCCTTCCAGGACGAGGAGGAACTGGCCCGGGTCTCGGAATTCCTGTCCACGGTGCGCGAGGTCGAGGCGCTGACGCATCTGGAGTTTCCTGCGGCGCTGCGCGACGGCGATGTGCGGGCGGGCGCGGCCGATCCGGTCCCGGCCCTGACGCTGCAGCCGGCGGCGCTGGCCGGCGGCGTCCCGCCGCCGCGGCGCAAGGGCCGCAAGGCCAGCAAGCGGTCCTGAAGCCTAGCGCCAGAACCGCTTGGCATCGGCGAAGGCGTCATGCGCCTCGGCCGCGGCCTCGATCAGCACCCGCTTGTCGGCATGGCCGGCCAGCACGGCCGTGGCCGGATCGTCCTGCAGGCCAAGCCGGGTGATCAGCGCGGGCGCGGTCGCCAGGTCGTTCAGCGCCCCCATCCGGTCCTGCAGCGCTTCGAGCGCGTCCAGAAACCGCGCCGCCCGGCGCCTGCGGCGCTTCTCGGGGAACAGCGGCGCGAAGAACTCGGCGGCATAGCGCAGCTTCTTGGCGTCCTTGCGCACCTCGTGCCGGGCCGGGTCCGGCAGTTCGGCCAGGTCGGCGCCGCCCTTCCTGACCTTGCGGCGCAGCCGGTCCAAGGCGGCGGCGGCGAATTCCCGCGCCGCCATGTCGCGGCTTTCGGCCGCCGCGGGCAGGGCCAGCCAGGGACCGATGGCCAGGTATTCCGCCAGGTCGATCATCAGCAGCCGGGCGCGGCGCGAGGCCAGCGCCGCCTGGGCCCGCCCATAGGCCGCCTCGCGCGCCGGCTCGATCCTGGCCAGCAAGGCGACGGCTTCATCGCGCGCCCGCAGCACGTCCAGGTCGCGCGCCTCGCCCAGCGTGGCGGCCAGCCAGCGGCATTCCTCGGCCAGCCGGCCGGCGGTCTCGTCCCGCAGCATCGGCCGGAAGATCGACAGCGCCGAGCGCAGGCGGCGCAGCGCCACGCGGGCCTGATGCACCGCCTCGGGGTTGGCGCGGTCGATCAGCGGCTCGTTCAGCCGGAACTGGAGCAGGCAGGCGGCGGCGATCCGGCGGAAGCTGTCGCCGGCGGTCATGTCCCGGGTCAGGGCGACCGGGGCGGCCTTGTGCATGCGCCGCAAGGGCCCACGCAGCAGGAAGCCGCGCCCGGCCTCGTCCAGCAGGCCGAGGCGCAGCGGCGCGATGGCGTCCAGGCGCCGCGCCAGCGAGAACAGCGTCGCCGGTGGGCCGTCGAGCAGCTCCAGCCCCAGGCTGCACAGGGCCGCGCGGCGACCATCGGCCGTCACATCGCCCTGGTCCAGCACCAGCCGGATGGTCGCGCCCTCCCAGGCCAGGGTCCAGAGCCGGCGCTGCGTGGCAAGCGCAAAGATCGGCCCCAGGTCCTGCGCGCGGATGCCGAGCAGCGCCGGGACCGGCATGGAATCGTCCAGAACCGGCCGGTCGCCCGCGACCTCGCGGCGCCACTCCGGCAGCGCGAACAGTCCCGGCGGCGCGCCGGGCGCCTGAAGGATCTGCTGCCGGTCGCCCCCCTGTTCGCGGATGCGCAGGGTGAAGCCGGCCGCGGCCAGGTCGCCGCCGGAGCTGTCGAAATAGGTGGTGCGCCGCGCGATCGGCTGCGGCACGCCCGGCAGCAGCTCGGACCCGGCCAGGACCGCCGCCGCATCGGGGCCGAGGTCCAGCTGCAGCGCCTCGGTGGTGATCGGGCATCCGGGCGCGCAAGGGTCGCCGGCCCGGGGCAGGCCCGGAATCGCTGCCTTGCCGTCCCGGTCTTCTTCGGTCCTGTCGGTCATGGTCGGTCGCTTCATCCTGTCCCGATGCCTATGCGGGGAGTTGATGAAGATAATATGTCAGCCGCTTGACGGGCTGCAGAAAATCCGCGCGGGAAGCGGGAGCGGGCGACGGAAGCCTCGGGGCCGGGCGGGGCCGCCTGGTCCCCGCCGGCGCGGAACGGGCTTGCGGGCAGGCGCCGGGACGGTCCCCGGACCTGCCGCGCAGGGTGCGGTTCATTGCGCCGGGCTTGCGCCGGCATCGGGCGCGGGATCCGGGGCGGGCGCGGTTCCGGTTTCGGGTGCCGGGGCGGGCACCTCGTCGGCCGGGCCGGGGATTTCGCCCGGGATCTCGGGATTGCTGGTTTCGTCGGCGAACCACCACAGGAAGCCCAGGATGGCGATCAGCACGGCGGCGGCGATGCCGATGATCGGCACCAGGTGGCGGCGCCTCTGCCTGGCGATATTGGTGCGGGGTGCGGACATGGGAATCTCCTTTTCCGTCTGGCGGCCCTCGCCCGGGGTCGGGAACCGAACCCCTCGGCGGCCGGGTTGTTCCCGGCTTCGTCCTGCGTGCCCCGCCCAGCCAGTCCGCCCCTGCCGGTCCGCGCGCGCTTGGCGGCCCGGCGCCTACAGGTCGCGGCGGAACTCGGCGATCAGCCACATCACCACCGCGCGGAAGGCTTCCTCGCGGCTGGCGCCGGCGGCCAGCGCGCTGGCGAAGATCGCCCGCTGCTGCTCGGCCGCGTTGCCGCGGGCGATGATCCGGCGCAGGCCGGCCACGGCGGGCTGGCAGTCCAGCGCATCGGCATCCTCGGCGATCGCCGCCAGCCAGTCCTCGGCGAGCGCCTCGAAGGGGATGATGCGGCCGGTGCCGAAGTCGATCAGCCCCTCGGTCAGCCCATAGCGGGCGGCGCGCCAGCGGTTCTCGGCCAGCAGGAAATTGTCGTATTGCCGCCAGCGCAGGTTCCTGCGCGACAGCCGCCACAGCATGCGCAGCGTCGCCTGCACCAGCGCCACCAGGGTGATGGTGTCGTCCAGCCGCGGGCAGGCGTCGCAGATCCGCGTCGCGAGCGTCGGGAACCGGGCCGAGGGACGCAGGTCCCACCAGATCTTGCTGGCATCCTCGATGATGCCGCTTTCGGTCAGGGCCGAGACCGAGCGCGCGAAGCCGCCCCAGCCGGCCAGGCGCGGCGGCAGGCCGGTGCGCGGATAGCCGGCGAAGACCGTGGTACGATACGAGGCCAGCATCGTGTCCTCGCCCAGCCAGAACGGGCTGGACGCGGACAGCGCCAGCAGTGGCGGCAGGAACCACGAGAACTGGTTCATCAGGTCGATGCGCATGTCCCGGTCGGGGATGCCGACATGGACATGCATGCCGCAGATCAGCATGCGCCGGGCGACGCCGCCCATTTCCCGCGAGATCCGGTTGTAGCGGTCCTTGTCGGTGCGTCCCTGCGCCCGCCAGTCCGCGACCGGATGGCAGGCGACCGAGATCGGGGCCAGCCCGAATGCGGCGGCATGGCGGGCGATACCGTCGCGCAGCCGCGCCAGATGTGCCCGCGCCTCGGCCAGGCCGGCGGCGACGGGGGTGCCGACCTCGATCTGGCAGCGCAGGAATTCCGGCCCGACCTGGCCGGCCAGATCGGCCTTGCAGGCCCGCATCAGCGCCTCGGGCGCCTCGCATAGCGCGCCGCTTTCGGCATCGACCAGCAGGTATTCCTCTTCGATGCCCAGGGTGAACGGGATCTGCTCTGCCATCGGCGGCCCCTTCCTGCCGGATCGCTGTCAGGCGGAACCCGGAACCGCGGCGCGATGTTCCCCGAGCGGCGGTTCAGGCGATCTGGAAACCGTGCCGCAGCGGGTCGTCGTCATCGACCAGGATGGTGTTGTGGCCGGTGATCCGGGCCCAGCCGCCGATGCTGGGCAGGATGCCGGCATGGGGGCCAACCGTCACCGCCTGCTCGGCCCGGCCCTCGAAGACGGTGCCGATCAGGCTCTTGTTGCGGAAGCTTTCGCCCACCGCCAGCCGGCCCTTGCCGTGAAGCTGCGCCATGCGCGCCGAGGTGCCGGTGCCGCCGGGCGAGCGGTCGATGGCCTTGTCGCCATAGAAGACCGCGTCGCGGCCGTCGCAATCCGGCCCATCCGGGCCGTCGCACCAGATGGCGTGATGGACGCCGCGGATTCGGTCGTCCTCGGGATGGACGACGGTTTCGCCGAACCCGGCCAGCGCATCGCGCAGCGCCCGGCTGTGGGTCACGATCTCGGCGGCGCTCATGCCGGTCAGACCGGGCCAGCTGTCCTGCGGCTCGATCACCGCGTAGAAATTGCCGCCATAGGCGATGTCCACCACCAGCGGGCCAAGGCCGGGGACATCGACGCGGATATCGGCGCTGTGCAGGAAGCTCGGGACGTTGAACAGCCGCACCGAGGCGACGCGCCCGCCCTCCATGGCGTATTCCGCGTCGACCCGGCCGGCCGGGGTCTCGATGGCGAGCCGGCCGGAGGTCTTCGGCGTGACCAGCCCCTCTTCGATGGCGACGGTGGAAAGGCCGATGGTGCCGGCGCCGCACATCGGCAGGCAGCCCGAGACCTCGATGAAGAGCGCGGCGAAGTCGCAATCCTCGCGATGGGCCGGATAGATGATCGCGCCCGACATGATGTCATGGCCGCGCGGCTCGAACATCAGCGCGGTGCGCACCCAGTCGTGCTCGCGCAGGAACAGATCGCGCCGCTCGAAGATCGGCAGATGCGGCAAGAGCGGCGCGCCGCCCGCCACGACCCGGACCGGGTTGCCGCAGGTATGCGCGTCGATGCAGAAGAAGCGGTGGCGCATGTCAGCGTTTCCGGCGTTCGCGCTGCAAGGCGCCGCGCGACAGCCGGTCCATCAGCAGCGCTACGGCGACGATGGCGAGGCCGGCGCGCAGGCCGAGGCCCATCTCCATCCGCGTCAGGCCGCGCGTCACCTCGGCGCCAAGACCGCCGGCGCCGACCAGGCCCGCCAGCACCACCATGGCCAGCGACAGCAGGATGCACTGGTTCAGCCCGACCAGCAGCGTGGGCTTCGCGGCCGGGAACTCGATCTTCCACAGGATGGTGCGGGGCTTTGCGCCGATGGCCTGGCCCAGCTCCTTCAGGTCCGCGGGCACGCCGCGGAAGGCCAGCGTGGTCAGGCGCAGCATCGGCGGGATGCCATAGACGATGGTGGCGATGATCGCCGGGACGCGGCCCAGGCTGAAGATCATCACCGCCGGGATCAGGTAGACCCAGGGCGGCACGGTCTGCATCACGTCGAGGATCGGGCGCAGTGCCGCCTCGACCCGCGGCCGCCGGGCGGCAAGGATGCCCAGCGGAAAGGCGATGGCGACCGCGATCAGCACCGCGACCAGCACCAGCGCGATGGTCTGCATCGAGGCCTGCCACAGCCCCATCAGCCAGCAGAAGCCCAGGCAGCAGCCGACCAGGATCGCCACCCGCAGCCCGGCCGCGAAGAAGGCCAGTGCCACCACCAGGGCGATCAGCCCGGCGGGCGGCAGGGTCAGGAAGGCGGCCTCGAGGGCGCCCAGCACCGCCTCGATCAGCTGCGTGACCAGGGCGAAGAACGGGTGGAAATTGGCGTTCAGCCAATCGACGACGGGGGCCAGCACGGCTCCGGGATTGAAGGTCATTTCACCCTCGCTGCGGCTTGCGTCACGCGGTCCAGCACCATGGTCAGCACGACGATGGCGATCGAGGCGTTGATCGAGGTGGCGATGTCCAGCGTGCGGATGGCGCCGTAGATGGTCTCGCCCAGGCCCCCCGAGCCGACGATGCCCGCGATCACCACCATGCCGAAGGCCATCATCAGGCTTTGGTTGATGCCGGCCATGATCGAGGGCACGGCAAAGGGCAGGCGGATCTTCCAGAACATCTGCATGGGCGTCACGCCGGTGGCGTGGCCCAGCTCGATGAACTCGTTGGGCGTCTGGCGAATGCCGAGCGCGGTCAGACGGATCGTCGGCGGCATGGCAACGATCACCGTGGCGACCAGCGCCGTGGCGGGGCCGTAGCCCAGCAGCGCGATGGCCGGCAGCAGGTAGATATAGGGCGGCATGGTCTGGATCAGGTCCAGCACCGGGGTCAGCGCCCGGTCGAGGCGCGGCATCAGCCCGGCCAGCACCCCAAGCGGCAGGCTGATCGCCAGGGCGATGACGGTGGCGGCGATGACCAGCGCCAGCGTGCTCATGGTTTCCGGCCAGCGCGCCATGGCGGCGCAGGCGATCAGCGCGACGGCGGTGGCGATGCCGGCGCCAAGGCCCAGCATCCGCCAGGCCAGCAGTCCGGCCAGCGCGGCGATGACGTGGAAGGGCGGCAGCATCAGAAGCCAGAGCACCCCGTCATAGAGCCCTTCCAGCAGCAGCCGGAAGAAGTCGAAGACGAAGGCCGCGTGGTCGGAAAGCCAGAACAGCGCGTTGTCAACGGCCGTATCGAAGGCGGTCACGAAGTTTTCCATGGCCACCCCTCAGGCCGCGGCGGCGACGGCATCGCCCCGCACGCCCTGCAGCAAGTTGCGGATGGTGACGATGCCGACCAGCTTGCCGGCGTCCTCGACGGCGATGGCATCGCTGCCGGTCTCGGTGATCTGGCCGATCAGCGTGTCGATATCGGCCTCGGGCGAGCAGCGCGGCAAACCCTCCGCGGTTCCCTGCCATTCAGCGGCCGGGATCATCACCGAATGCGCCTTGACCAGGTGCAGCCGCGAGATGCCGGCGACGAAATCCGCGACATACTGGTCGGCCGGGTTCATCACGATCTCTTCGGCGGTGCCGGTCTGGATGATGACGCCGTCCTTCATGATGGCGATGCGGTCGCCGATGCGGATCGCCTCGTCGAGGTCGTGGGTGATGAACACCGCCGACTTGCCCAGGTCCTTGGTCAGCTGCCGGAACTCGTCCTGCAATTGCCGGCGGATCAGCGGGTCGAGGGCGGAAAACGGTTCGTCCATCAGGATGATCTCGGGGTCCGAGGTCAGCGCCCGGGCCAGGCCCACCCGCTGCTGCATGCCGCCCGACAGCTCCGACGGGTAGCGCGCCTTCCAGTCCGACAGGCCGACCTTGGCCAGCGCGGCCTCGGCGGCACGGTTGCGCTCGTCCTTCGGCACGCCCTGCACCTCCAGCCCGAAGGCGGCGTTCTCCAGCACCGTGCGCTGCGGCAGCAGGGCGACGGACTGGAACACCATGCCGATATGGTGGGCGCGGGTCTCGCGCAGGGTGGCGGCGTCCATGGCGGCGATGTCACGGCCCTTGACCAGGACCTGGCCCAGGCTCGGCTCGATCAGCCGGTTCAGCAGTCGGATCAGCGTCGACTTGCCGCTGCCCGACAGGCCCATGATGCAGAAGATCTCGCCCCGTCGCACCTGCAGCGTGGCGTCCGAGACGCCGACCACACAGTTGTATTCCTGCAGGATGTCCTTCTTGGTCAGGCCGCGTTCGGTGATCGCGCGGATCGCCTCGGCATTGCGGTCGCCGAAGACCTTCCAGACCGACCGGCAGTCGATCAGGACGTCGCTGGTGTCTGCTTGCGTCATTTCCATTTCCCTGTCGCGGCTTTTGTCGTGCCATTGCCGGGCGGCCCGCATCGGGCCGCCCGTGCCGGAGGCATCAGTAGGACTTGATGTTTTCCCAGCACCCGATCAGGTCGGCATGGGCCTCGATCCAGTCGGCGATGGCCTGGTCCATGGTCTTGCCCTCGTTCACGGCGGTGTTGATTGCGGTGACCTCGGCAATCGGCACGTAGACGCTGGCGATGGCCTCGCGCGCTTCGGGGTTTTCTTCCGAGAAGCCCTTCTGGCCGATCCAGTAATAGCCCTGCGGCGGGGCGAAGACGCCCTTGGGATCGGCCAGGAACTTGGTGTCGAATTTCTGCACCATCCAGGACGGTTCCCAGATCGTCACCGCGATCCATTCCTGCCGGTCGGTCGCCGATTTCAGGGCGGCGGTCATGGCGGCGGAGCTGCCCTCGACCAGCTGGAGGTTCAGCCCATAGGCGGATACCGCATCGCTGGCCTCGCGCATCAGGCCCGATCCCGGCTCGATGCCGACGATCTTGCCGCCGAACTTCTCGGCATTGTCGTTCAGCTGCTCGATCGAATCCACGGGCACATATTTCGGCACGGCGATGCCCTGATAGAGCCCGTGCGACACCGGCGAGATCTTCTCCAGCCGGTTCTTGTTGCGCTGCCAGTAGTCTTGGGCGACGTAATCGGTCTGCGAGGCCAGGATCTGCACGTCGCCCTTGGCCAGCGCCGCATAGGCGATGCCCCATTCGGAAAACTCGGTCACCTCGACGGTGAACCCCTTGTCCTCCAGTACCTTCCTGGTGATGCCGGTGATCGGCGTCAGGTCCTCCCAGGACAGGGTGCCTATCCTGATTGCCTTGTCCTGCGCCAGCGCCGGCGAGGCGAGCCCCAGCGCCACGGCGCCGGCAAGGATGGCTTTGAACAGTCTGCGCATTCAGATTCCTCCGCTGATTGGTCGTCCTTGGTCCAGGCCATGGACATCACCCGGCCTTCGCCGTGACACGCGCCACGGCGGGATTGTTCCGGCGCGGCCCGGCAGGGGCCGCGTTATTCCAGAGGGTTACGGGTCGATTGCCTCAGGATTCCCCCGATCCTGAATGCGACGATTTATCCCCGGGCACAGGGGCGCGGGCAAACGAGAATTTGCTTCGGCTGGGCATTAGAAAATCTACGGCGCGCGGCCGCAGAGATCAGCCAGCCTGTTCCCGCAGCGTGGCCAGCACATGCTCGACAAAAGCCGCCACACCGGGTCTCTTGAGAGACTTCTTCTTGCAATTCAGGAAGTTGCCGCGCCCCGCGGTGATCGGCGCCGGATGGGCGAAGACCAGCCGGCCTTCGGCGATCGGGGCGCGCACCATGTGGTGCCAGCCCAGCATCACCCCTTCGTCCCGCAGCGCGGCGTTCATCAGCAGGCTGACCTTGTTCGTGGACAGGCTCGACGGCGCCTTGGCCCATTCGGCGCCCTGCGCGCGGAACCATTCCGCCCAGCCCAGCGGCTGCCAGCCGATGGCGTCCGCGCTCCAATGCCGGTCGTGCAGGTGCAGAAGGTTCACCCGGTTGAATGCGTCGGCGGTGTCGAAGGGGCCGTGCTCGGCCAGGAAACCGGGCGAGCAGACCGGCTGCGCGATCTCCTGGAACAGGAAATGCAGCTCCTCGCCGACCTCGCAGCGTTCGTTGCCGCAGAGGATGGCGATGTCCACCTCGGAATAGTTGCGCAGGGTGTCGTCGGCATCCGAGGCCAGCACCACGAAACCGATATCCGGATGCTGGGTGCGGAAGCTGTCGATCAGCGGCTGCAGCCAGAACAGCGCCATGCCGTCGGTGGCCGAGACGGTCACGGTCTGCGGCCCCTCGTCCCCCGCCAGCATCGACACCGCGGCGCTGATCGTGTCCAGCCCCGCCGTCACCGCCTGGAACAGCCCCGCCCCCTCGGGCGTCAGCTCCAGCGCATTGTGCTTGCGCACGAACAGCGGCACCTCCAGCGCGCGCTCCAGCAGGCGGATCTGCTGGCTGACCGCGCCCTGGGTCACGTTCAGTTCCTTCGCCGCCAGGGTGAAGCTCAGATGCTTGGCCGCGACCTCGAAGGTGGCGAAGGCCCCCAGCGAAGGCAGGTATCGGCGCTTGATCGGCGGCATGGCGGCGATGCTTCCCCTTGGACGGAGCGTCATTCTAGCCGGGACTGCCACTCTTTCCAGCGCATATACGCATTGGCGCCGATGGTGTCGAAAGGATGCGGCGGCAGGCGGCCCGGCTCGGCCTCGGCGGTGAAGAACTCGGTGATGATGCTCGACCGCCCGCACAGCATCTCGGCCGCGCCGATGCCGGTCAGGGTGCTGCGGGTGGTGCCCAGCCCGTTGTCCACGCAGGCGGCGAACAGCCCCGGCTCCAGCTCGCGCATGACCGAGACGCCGTTCTTGGACAGGCACAGATGCCCCGACCAGCAATATTCGAAGCGCAGCCCCTTGAGCATCGGGAAGCGCGCGTCGAATTTCCGCCGCATCTGCCGGACCAGGCGGGCGAGGTCGGCGGCGCTGGTGCGCATCTGCGGCCGGTAATAGCCGCCCTGCCGGATGACGATGCGGTTGCCGCCCTGTGCCGGGCCGATCCGGCGCACCGTGGTGCCCATCGGGTCCGAGGGGGTGGCGCCCCAGCATTCCTGGCCGCCAAGCGCGCGCAGGGCGTCGGGCGACAGCTCCTCGGTCATGCAGGCGTTCAGCATGATGTGCATCAGCCGGCCGCGCTTGAAGCCGAAGCTTTCCAGATGGCCGTTATTGGCCATGATGACCTTTTGCGCCCGCACCTCGCCCTGCGCCGTCGCCAGCCGCCAGCCCTGCGGCGCGGTCTCGATGGTCAGCACCGGCGCGTTCTCATGGATGCGCACGCCGCCGCGCTCCAGCCCGGCGGCAAGGCCCTGCACATAGCCCGCCGGCTGGATCATCGCCGTGCCGGGGGTGTAGAGGCCGCCGCGATAATAGCTGGTGCCGGTGATCTCGCGCATGGCGCGGGCGTCCAGCATCTCATGCGCCTCGCCCAGGTCGCGCAGGTGCCTGGCATAGCTTTCGTTCGCGGCCAGCCCGGCGGCCGAGGCGGCGGCGTTGATCTTGCCGCTGCGCTGGAACCAGCCCTCGGGGATGGCGTATTCCGCCACCGCCTGCGCCGCGAAATCGATGGCATGGCGGTTCAGCCGCGTCAGCTGCCGGTCGTGGCTGTCGCCCGAGCCGGCATAGTCCGATGAGGTCAGCTCATGCGGCAGGTCGATCATGAAGCCGGAATTGCGCCCGGTGCCGCCTTCGGAAATCCGCGCGGCGTCCAGGATCACGACATCCAGCCCCGGGTCGATCTGGTGCAGGCGCCGGGCGGCCGAGAGCCCGGCGAAGCCGCCGCCGACGATGGCGACATCGCAGCCTGTGCTGCCTTCCAGCCGGGCGCGGGGCGCGACCGGGGGCAGGATGGCGCTCCACCCGGCCGGGCCGTTGAAGACCGGGGTGCGGACGGCCTGGTGCCGGGCCATGTCAGTCGAGGCCCGCTTCGGCGGTGTCGGTCAGGTCCAGCCAGATGGTTTTCAGCTGGGTATATTGGTCATGGGCGTGGATCGAGTTGTCGCGCCCGCCGAAGCCCGATTGCTTGTAGCCGCCGAAGGGGGTGGTCACGTCGCCCTCGCCGAAGCTGTTGACCGTCACCGTGCCGGCGCGCAGGGCGCGGGCGCCGCGCAGCGCCCGCTTGCCGTTGGCCGAGAAGATCGAGGCCGCCAGCCCGTATTCGGTGTCGTTCGCCACCGTGATCGCCTCTTCGAAACTGTCCACCACGATCACCGTCAGGATCGGGCCGAAGATCTCCTCGACCGCCAGCTTCGAATCCCGCTCGGTCTCGACGATCGTGGGCTCGATGAAGCCGGGGCTGACGACATTGCCGCCGACCAGCACGTTTTCCGATTTCGCCGCATCCAGATAGCTGCTGACCTTGTCGAAATGCGCCTGGCTGACCAGCGGGCCGACGCGGTTGGCCGGATCCAGCGGATCGCCGACCAGCCAGCCGGCCGCCTCGGCCCGGACCTTTTCCAGCAGCCGGTCCCTGATGCCGCGCTGCACGATCAGACGCGATCCGGCCGAGCAGTTCTGCCCCATGTTCCAGAAGGCGCCGTTGACGACATGCGCCGCCACCGCGTCCAGATCCTCGGCATCGTCCAGCACGATGCAGGGGTTCTTGCCGCCCAGTTCCAGCACCACCTCCTTGAGGTTGCTGTCGGCGGAATAGTTCAGGAAGCGACGCCCGGTCGCGGTCGAGCCGGTAAAGCTGACCATGTCCACATCCGCGTGCCGGCCCAGCGGCTCGCCCACCTCGCGGCCCGAGCCGGTGACGATGTTCAGCACCCCGGCCGGCAGCCCGGCCTTGGCGGCCAGTTCCGCCACGCGCAGCGCGGTCAGCGTGGTCTCGCCCGCAGGCTTCAGCACCACCGAGCAGCCGGCGGCCAGCGCCGGGCCGATCTTCCAGGCCAGCATCAGCAGCGGGAAGTTCCAGGGCAGCACCAGGCCCACGACGCCCACCGGCTCGCGCACCACCATGGCGATGTGGTTGTCGGATGCGGGCGAGACCTGGTCGTAGATCTTGTCGATCAGCTCGGCATGCCACTTGATGACATGGATCGTCTCGGGCACATCCACGGTTTCGCAATCGAAGATGGTCTTGCCGGCGTCGAGGCTTTCCAGCACCGCCAGTTCGCGGGCATTCTCCTCCATCAGCGCGGCGAGGCGCAGCAGGGTTTCCTTGCGCTCGCCGGGATGCAGCTTGGACCAGCGGCCGTCCTCGAAGGCGGCGCGGGCGGCGGCGACGGCAACGTCCACGTCCTCGGGGCCGCAGGCGGCGATCTCGGCCACCGCCTCGCCCGTGGCCGGGTTGGTCGTGGTGAAGGTCTTGCCCGAAATTGCCGGGCGGAAGGTGCCGTCGATGAAGGCCAGCTTCGGGAAGATCAGGCCGGCAGCGATGGCCTTGTATTCCTCGGTGGTCAGCAGGTCGCTCATCTCACTTCCCCTCGACAATGGCGGCGACGGTGGTTTTCAGCGTGGCGATCACGGCTTCCAGTTCGGCCTTTTCCTCGGCATTCAAGCCTTGCAGCGGCGGGCGCATCGGACCGGCGCGCAGGCCCGAGACCTCGACCCCGTGCTTGACGCATTGGATGAACTTGCCGCCCTGTTCCAGCACCGCCATCAGCGGCATCATCGCCGCCATGATCTTGCGGCCCTTGGCGAAATCGCCGCGCACGGCGCAGGCTTCGTAAAGCGCGACATGCTCCTCGGGCAGGAAGTTCGAGCCGGCGCAGATCCAGCTGCGCGCGCCCCAGGCGAAGAATTCCAGCGCCTGGTCGTCCATGCCGCAGCTCAGCTGGATGTTCGGATAGTCGCAGGCCAGCAGGTGGATGCGGTTCACGTCGCCCGAGCTTTCCTTGATGCCGATGACGTTCTTCGACTGGCTGACGATGTCCAGGAACGCGCGCCCCATGCTGACGCCCATGCGGCCGGGATAGTTGTAGAGGATGACCGGCAGGTCGGCGGCGCGGTCGATCTCTAGCGCATTGGCGGCGTTCTCGGCCTCGGTCGGCACCGAATAGGGCGGCGTGCCCAGCAGGATCGCATCCGCCCCCATCTCGCGCGCGCCCGCCGCCAGCGCGATGGAATCGGGAGTGCGCATGGCGCCGGTGCCGACGATGACCGGCAGCCGGCCATCGGCGCGCTCGGTGATGAAGCGGGCCAGTTCCAGCCGCTCCTCGACGGTCTCGGCATAGTTCTCGCCGGTCGAGCCGCCCGAGATCAACCCGTGGACGCCCGCCGCCACCAGCCGCTCGACCAGATCGGCCAGGGCGTCGTGGTCGATCGCGCCATCGGCGTGAAACGGGGTGATCACCGGGGTGTAAATGCCTTCCAGAACCATGCGGGGTGTCATGTCGCGGCCTCCATTCCTCTGCAACCGCCCCGGCCGGGGCGTATCCCTGCCATGAGGTAAGTCCACAGGCCCGAAGCCCGCAAAGGAGAATGTTCATGGATCGGGCATTAGAAAAACTAGGGTCATGCCGGCGGTGGCAGGCCCGGTGCCATTGTAGACGGCCGCGGCAGGTTGACAGGCCCGGGTCCAGATTATAAACGAACGGTCGTGCTGAAATTATCCGGACCGCCATGGGACGCAAACGCTCGATCGACCGGGACGAACTGATGCAGGCCATCGAGCGGGTGGCCCGCCGCGCCGGCATTGCCGGGCTGAGCATCGACGCCGTGGCCAGGGAGGCGGGGATCAGCAAGTCCAGCGTGGTCTATGACTGCGACAGCAAGGCCGGGCTGCTTGCCGCCTTCACGCGCCACCGCATGTCCCAGCACCGCGCCGATTTCCAGGAAATGCTGGCCCGCCACCAAGGCCAACCCAACGCCCGGTTGCGCGCGGTGATCGAGAAGTTCCGCACCGCGCCGACCGAGGAAGAGATCGCCATGGCCATGCTGGTTTCTGCCAGCATGGGCGAGAACGCCGAATGCCGCGAGATCATGCGCGAATGCATGGCCGAGGACGTCGACCAGATAGCCGCCGAGGCGGGCAACAAGGCCAAGATGCTGCGCGCGCTGTTGACGCTGCATGGCATGGCCTTCCTGGAGTTCTTCGGCTTCTACCGTTTCGATGACGAGACCCGCAACGAGATCCTCGATGAACTGATGGTGGTCGCGGAAAGCGATCCCGGTGCCGACGGAGACCCGGACCCCTAAAGACCTCCCCCCAGGAAAGACCCCTCCCATGACGAACAGATCTTTTCCCGGCCTCGGCGCCGGGCTGGTGCTTTGCTGCCTGATGGTGGCCTCTCCTCTGGCGGCGCAGCAGCTGCCGCCGCCGCAGGTCAGCGTTCAGGAACTGACGCCCGAGGCGCTGCCGGTCGTCAACGAACTGCCCGGCCGGGTGGCCGCAACCCGCATCGCCGAGGTGCGGCCGCGGGTCGGCGGCATCGTCGTCGAGCGCGTCTTCGAGCAGGGCGGCAAGGTCGAGGCGGGCGACGTGCTGTATCGCATCGACCCCGCGCCCTATGACGTGCGCGTCGCCAGCGCCAGGGCGACCCTGGCGCGCGCCCAGGCCACGGCGCTGAATGCCGCTGACCAGGAAAGGCGCGCCCGCGCCCTGCGCGAGCGCAAGGTGACGGCCGGGGTCGATCTGGATAATGCCACCACGGCGCTGGCCCAGGCCGAGGCGGATGTCGCCATCGCCCGCGCCGCCTTGCAGGAGGCCGAGCTGAACCGCGGCTATACCGAGGTCACGGCGCCCATCGCCGGCGTGGTCGGCCGCGCCCTTGTGACCGAGGGCGCGCTGGTCAACGCCCAGACCGACATCATGGCGACCATCCAGCAGCTCGATCCGGTCTATGTGGACTTCACCCAGTCCTCCTCCCAGCTGTTCGCGCTGCGCCGGGCGCTGGCAGCGGGGCAGCTGGCGATGATGTCGGCCGATCAGGCCGAGGTGCGGCTGATCTTCGACGACGGCAGCGAATACGCCCATCCCGGCAAGCTGCTGTTCTCGGAAGCCAGCGTGGACAGCTCGACCGGGCAGATCACCCTGCGGGCCGAGTTTCCCAACCCCGATGGCGACCTGCTGCCCGGGCTTTACGTCCGGGTGCGGATCGAGCAGGCGATACGGGACAATGCGCTGACCATTCCGCAGATGGCGGTGCAGCGCGACCAGTCCGGCCAGGCCTATGTCTATGTGCTGAAGGACAAGGATACGGTCGAACGGCGCGACGTCACCCTGGGCCAGACCAGCGGCAACCGCTGGCTGGTCGAGGCCGGGCTGAAGGCCGGCGAGCGGGTGGTCGTGGCCGGGGCGCAGAAGCTTTATCCCGACGCCAAGGTGGTGGCGCAGCCGGTCGCGGCCAAGCCCGTGCCCGCCGGGGCCGCCGCCGCGGCCGAGGCGCCCGAAGCGCCGCTGCCCGCCGGCGACGCCAAGGCCGGGGAATAGCGGCATGGCACAGTTCTTCATCCGCCGGCCGGTGCTGGCATGGGTCATCTCGATCTTCATCGTCATCGCCGGCCTCTTGGCGCTGCCGAACATCCCGGTGGCGCAATATCCGCAGGTGGCCTGGCCGCAGATCACCATCTCGACCTCTTACACCGGCGCCGCGCCGGGCGAGATCAACCAGGCCGTCGCCCAGCCCATCGAGGACGAATTGAACGGCGTCGAGGGGCTGGCCTATTACGAATCCGTCTCGGATTCTTCGGGGGCCATGCAGATCACCGCGACCTTCGAGCCCGGCACCGACGTGGCCCGCGCCCAGGTGGACGTGCAGAACGCGGTCTCGCGGGTCGAGCCGCTCCTGCCGCAAAGCGTGGTCGACCAGGGCGTGCTGATCGAGGAGGCCGGTTCGGGTTTCCTGATGATGGTGGCGCTGACCTCGGAAGACGGGGCGATGGATGACATCGCGCTGGGCGATTACATCAACCGCAACGTCGCCGGCGAGCTGCGGCGGATCGAGGGCGTCGGCCGGGCGCAGGTCTTTGCGCCCGAACGCGCGCTGCGCATCTGGGTCGATCCGGCCAAGATGACCGGGCTGAACCTGTCCTCGGCCGAGATCGTCGCCGCGGTGCGGGCGCAGAACGCCCAGGTCGCGGCCGGCAAGGTCGGGGCGGACCCGAACCCCATCGGCCAGCAGCTGACCGCGACCGTGCTGATCAAGGGCCAACTGGCCGATCCCGAGGAGTTCGGCCGCATCGTGCTGCGCGCCAATCCCGACGGCTCGACGGTGCTCTTGCGCGACGTCGCCCGCATCGAGGTCGGGGCCGAGACCTACAGCTTCGCCTCGCGCCTGGACGGCAAGCCGGCGGCGGCGCTGGGGATCCAGCTGTCCAGCACCGGCAACGCGCTGAACACCTCGGAAGCGGTGCATGAGAAGATGGAGGAGCTGTCGCGCTTCTTCCCACCGGGTGTGACCTATGCCATCCCCTATGACACCACCCCCTTCGTCGAGGCCTCGATCGAGAAGGTGCTGCACACCCTGGTCGAGGCGGTGGCGCTGGTCTTCGTGGTGATGTTCCTGTTCCTGCAGAATTTCCGCTATACCCTCATCCCGACCATCGTGGTGCCCATCGCGCTGATGGGGACGGTGGCGGTCATGCTGGCGGCGGGATTCTCGATCAACGTCCTGACCATGTTCGCCATGGTGCTGGCCATCGGCATCCTGGTCGACGACGCCATCGTGGTGATCGAGAATGTCGAGCGCATCATGGCGACCGAGGGCCTGCCCCCGCGCGAGGCGACGCAGAAGGCCATGGGCCAGATCTCGGGCGCCATCGTCGGCATCACCCTGGTGCTGGCGGCGGTCTTCGTGCCGATGGCCTTCTTCCCCGGTTCCTCGGGGATCATCTACCGGCAATTCGCGCTGACCATGGTGGTGTCGATCCTGTTCTCGGCCTTCCTGGCGCTGACGCTGACCCCGGCGCTCTGCGCGACCTTCCTGAAGCCGATCCGCGGCCATCACGAAAGGAAGGGCTTCTTCGGCTGGTTCAATCGCAATTTCGACCGGCTGACCGGGCGCTACGCGCGCGCGGTGGGGCTGGTGGCGCGGCGGCGGCTGGTGATGATGGTGTTCTATGTCGGGCTGGTGGTCGCCACCGGCATGGGCTTCCTGCGCCTGCCGACCAGCTTCCTGCCCAACGAGGACCAGGGCTTCGTACTGACCGACGTGCAGACCCCGGCCACCGCCAGCTCGAACCGCACCGACGAGGTGCTGGCCCAGGCCACGCGGATGTATCAGGGCATGGAGCCGGTCGAGAACGTCGTCTCGATCCGCGGCTTCAGCTTCTCGGGCCAGGGGCCGAACGCGGGGCTGATGTTCGTCACCTTCAAGGACTGGGCCGAGCGCGAGCAATCGGCGCAGGACATCGCCGATGCCGCGAACATGCAGCTGTTCGGCTATCAGGACGCGCAGGCCTTCGCGCTGTCGCCGCCGCCGATCCCCGGCTTCGGCACCACCGGCGGCTTCAGCTTCCGCCTGCAGGACCGCGGCGGGCAGGGTCAGGAGGCGCTGCTGGCCGCAGCCCAGCAGATCATTGCCAAGGCGCAAGAGGGCGGCATCGTCACCGGGCTGCGCATCGAGGGCCTGCCCTCGGCGGCGCAGGTCTTCGTCACCATCGACCGCGAAAAGGCCAATGCCTTCGGCGTGACCTTCGCCGACATCTCGGCCACCATCTCGCAATACCTGGGCTCGGCCTATATCAACGACTTCCCGAATGCCGGGAAGATGCAACGCGTGGTCATGCAGGCCGAGGATGACAACCGCATGCAGGCCGAGGACATTCTGGCGCTGACCGTGCGCAACGCGAACGGCGGCATGGTGCCCTTCTCCTCCTTCGCCAGCGTCAGCTGGGAACAGGGGCCGTCGCAGGTCGTGGGCTATAACGGCTATCCCTCGATCCGCATCGCCGGCCAGGCCGCGCCGGGCCACAGCTCGGGCGCCGCCATGGCCGAGATGGAGCGGCTGGCCGCCGAACTGCCGCAGGGCTTCGGCTATGAATGGACCGGGCAGTCGCTCGAGGAGATCCAGGCCGGCAGCCAGGAGATGCTGCTTTACGCCATGAGCATCGTCTTCGTCTTCCTGCTGCTCTCGGGGCTTTACGAAAGCTGGTCGATCCCCTTGTCGGTGATGCTGGTGGTGCCGCTGGGCGTGCTGGGCTGTGTCGCCGCGGTGATGCTGCGGGGCATGCCGAACGACATCTATTTCAAGGTGGGCCTGATCGCGATCATCGGGCTGTCGGCCAAGAACGCCATCCTGATCGTCGAATTCGCCAAGGACCTGCGCGAGCAGGGGCAAAGCCTGATCGAGGCGGCGGTGACGGCGGCGCGGCTGCGCTTCCGGCCGATCCTGATGACCTCGCTGGCCTTCACCCTGGGCGTGCTGCCCCTGGCCATCGCCACCGGACCCTCGGCCGCCAGCCAGAACGCCATCGGCACCGGGGTGATCGGCGGCATGGTCGCGGCCACGGTGCTGGCGATCTTCTTCGTGCCGGTGTTCTTCGTCTTCGTGCTGGGCCTGTTCAGCCGCATCGGCGGCAAGCCGCGGCGGCAGGGCGAGACGGCCGAGACCCATCCGGCGGGCTGAGCTCCGGCCTCGCCGCGCTGCGGGCGGTCCAGCCGGCCGCCCGCAGCCATTTCCCATCGGCGGCGCCTCTCGGGCCGCGACAGACAGAGAGAACCGATGACCCAGAGTTTTTCCCTTTCCCGCCGTGGTATCCTGGCCGGGCTGGCCTCGACGCTCGCGCTGGCCGCCTGCGCGCAGGTGAGCTACACCGCGCCCAAGGCCGAACTGGCCAACGCCTTCGCCGGCAATTCCCCCGCGCGCCGCGCCGGGGCCAACGCCTGGTGGGCGGCCTTTCGCGACAAGCAGCTGGACGCGCTGATCGCGGCGGGGCTGAAGCGCAACCTCGACGTGCTGACCGCCGTCGCCACCATCCGCGAGGCCCAGGCCAATGCCCGGCTGGTCGGCGCGGGCGACCTGCCGCAGGTCGATGCCTCGGGCGCCGCCGGCCGCAGCCGCAGCGAGACGGGCAGCGTCGGCGAGACCAGCTCGGCCACGCTGGGTGTGTCCTGGCTGATCGATCTCTTCGGCCAGAACCGCGCCGCGCGGGCCGGGGCCTCGGCGCAGCTCGACGCCGCCTATCTCTCGGCCGAAGTCGCGCGCCTGACGGTGGCCAGCGCCATCGCCCAGGCCTATGTCGATGCGCGCTATTACCAGGAGGCGCTGGCGCTGACCCGGCAGAGCCTCGACAGCCGCAAGCGCTCGCTGTCGATGACCCGCACCCAGGACGAATTCGGCAGCGCCACCCGGCTGGAGGTCCTGCAGGCCGAGCAGCTGGTGACCCAGGCCGAGGCGGCGCTGCCGGGGCTGGAGGTCGGCTTCGACCAGTCGGTGAACCGGCTCGCCACGCTGACCGCCGGGCGCAGCGCCGAGATCGCCGCGCAGCTGCGCAAGAGCGGCGGCCAGCCGCGCGCCCGCTACAGCGCCAGCGTCGGCGTGCCGGCCGAGGTGATCCGCGTGCGCCCCGACGTGCGCGTGGCCGAGCGCAACCTGGCCGCCGCCGTCGCCGGCGTGGGCGAGGCGCAGGCGGCCTTCTATCCCAAGCTCACGCTCTCGGGCTCGATCACGCCGGCGAATATCGGCGGCGGCAGCACCAAGACCTGGAGCTTCGGCCCGCAGATCACCCTGCCGCTGTTCAACGCCGCGAACCAGGCCAACCTGTCGGCGGCGCAGGCGCGGGCCGAGCAGGCGCGGCTGGCTTGGCAGGCCTCGGTCCTGAACGCGGTCGAGGAGGTCGAGAATGCGCTGGCCGGCTACAACCGCGACGCCCGCGCCGTCTCGGCGCAATCGCGGCTGGTCGAGAACGCCCGCGAGACGGTGAACCTGACCCGCAGCTCCTACGAGCTGGGCGAGTCGGATTTCTTCCCGGTCCTGGACGCCGAGCGCAGCCTGCTGTCAGCCCGCCAGGAACTGGCCGCGGCGCTGCGCGATCAGGCGGTGAACTTCATCAAGCTGAGCGCGGCCTCGGCGGGCGGCGTGGGCGTGCCGGCGGTCTGAGAACGCCGCGCGGCGCCGGTCAGCGCAGGGCCAGGATATCGGCAGCCCGGATCATTCTGGGCTGCCGCGGCGTGAACTCGTGCTTACGGCGCTGGAATGCGTCGCAGAAGGCGGCGGGATCGTCGAAACTGAACCCGGCAAGATCCCTGAGCGAATAGGTCCACCATTGCGTGTCGAGCAACCGACGGATCAGCGGCTGGGGAAAGCGGTACTTGATGACCTTGGCCGGGACGCCGCCGACCACGGCATAGGGCGGCACGGATTTCGTGACCACCGCCCGCGCCGCGATCACGGCGCCGGTGCCGATGGTGATGCCTTGCGCCAGCATCACGTCGCCGCCGATCCAGACATCATGGTTGACCTGCGTCAACCCCTGTTGCGGGCGGTAGGGCGAGAAGATCCTGACATCGGTCGCGCCCTGGTCCTTGGCTTTCCGCCGATAGGCCTGGCCATAGCTGACCGGATGGGTCGAGACGCGCTCGATCGGGTGCATGTCGCCCATGATCTTGACCCCCGATGCGATCGAGCAGAAGGCGCCGGTCACAAAGCCGCGCGCCGGGGAATGGGCATAGCTCATGTACCCCAGCGAACCCAGAACCATCACATTGTCGTTTCGCACGAAATGCTGTGTGCTGACCGAGACGCGAAGCCTGTCGTGAAAGACGATGCGCTTGATCCGCTTCAGATCGTTGTCGATCGCCGGCTCTTTGGGCAGGATATCCGCTTGGTTGAGAAACGTGAAGATCCTGCCGTTCATGGGGAGGTTATGGATCATGGCCTGCACCAATCTGTAAAAACAATACTCAACTGACCTGGCGGCGGCGCGCTGTCCCGGCAATAGCCCGGCGAGTGGCGGCAGCGCGCATTCCGCCGGGTCAGCGGACCACTACAACGGATCGACCGCGAAGGCCGGCATCCGGCCGCCTGCATCCAGCGTGGCCAGGTAGCGCCGGCCGCAATCCAGCGCCTCGCGGATGGTCACGTCCATGTCGAGATAGCGATAGGTGCCCAGCCGGCCCACGAAGGTCACGTTCGGCTCGGCCTCGGCCAGGGCGACGTAATCGGCCAGCATCGCCTTTTCCGCCACCAGCCGGATCGGGTAATAGGGAATGTCCTCGGGCCCGCATGCGCGCGAGAATTCGCGATAAAGCACCGAGCCCTCATGGCTTTCCCAGGGCGCGAAATGCTTGTGCTCGGTGATCCGGGTATAGGGCACGTCCACGTCGCCGTAATTCATCACCGCGCAGCCCTGGTAATCGCCCTGATAGTCGAAGCGCTCGAAATCCAGGGTGCGATAGCCCAGGCGGCCCAGCTCGTAGCCGAACCAACCGTCGATCGGGCCGGAATAGAAGACATGGTCGTAATCGGCGGCCTCGTCGCGGCTGACGGTGGTGTCCAGTTTCACCGTGATGCCGGGATGGTCGAGGATGCGCTCGATCATCGCGGTATAGCCGTTCTCCGGCATGCCCTGGAACTTGTGGAAGAAATAATTGTCGTCATAGTTGAAGCGCACCGGCAGGCGCTTGAGGATCGAGGCCGGCAGCTCGGTCGGCGAGCAGCCCCATTGCTTCAGCGTGTAGCCCTTGAAGAAGGCCTCGTAGAGTTCCGGGCCGACGAAGCGCAGCGCCTGTTCCTCGAAGGTCTGCGGATCGCTGATCGAGGTGTCGGCCTTGGCCTCCAGGAACGCGCGCGCCTCGTCCGGGCGCAGGGTCTGGCCGAAGAACTGGTTGATGGTGTGCAGGTTCACCGGCAGCGAATAGACCGCGCCCTGCGAGGTGGTCTTGACCCGGTTCTTGTAGGGCAGGAAGGTCTCGAAACGGTTGACGTAATCCCAGACCTCGGCATCGTCGGTGTGGAAGATATGCGGCCCGTAGACATGGACCATGACCCCGGTCGCCTCGTCGCGGGTCGTGTGGCAGTTGCCGGCGATATGGGGCCGGGCATCGGCCACGGTGACACGATGGCCGGCCTCGGCCAGCATGCGGCCGATCACCGCGCCGGACAGGCCGGCTCCCACCATCAGGCAATGCTTCGTCATGAAATTCTCCGGGGCAGTTGACTATCGGATCGGCGGTTATTGCGCCGCCATGGGGGCCGGGGCCGGGGCCGGCTCGGGCGCGATTTCCAGCCGCCTGGTCCAGAATTCCGTGCTGGCCAGCTCGGCATAGCCCTTGCGCCATTCGGTCTTCAGCCGCGGATATTCGCGCATCAGCCGGATGCCGTTCCTGAGCATCCGCCAGCCTTCGCGCAGCGCCGCGCGCTTGGAATGGCGCACGGTGAAGCTTTGCTTGCCGTCGGCGCTGACATAGGTGATCTCGGCCGCGCCCCAGGTTTCGCGGATGCGGCCGCGCTGGCCGGATTGCAGCACCAGCCGGTTGCCGTAAAGCCGGAAGAAGGGCAGCAGATGGCCGTTCAGCGTGAACTTCATCAGCAGCCGCGGCAGCCGCCTGTGCGGATTGAAGCGGATGCGCGGCCGCGGCAGCGAACCCGTCAGCGGCTTCCAGGCCTCGTCCTTGCGGAAGGCGGCGATGGCGGCGCGGCGCTCGGCCATGTCGGCGTTCTCGGCGAAGAAGGCGGGGCCGCGCAGCACGTCCTCGACCGCCAGGTTCAGCGCCGAGAGGGATTCGTAATGGCACTGGAACAGGCTGCGCATGAAGAACCAGCCGGGCATGGTCAGCGTCTTGAACAGGCCGATATCCATCTGCGGCAGGGCGAGGTGATGGACGATGTGGCTGCGCAGATCGAGATAGAGCGTCTGCGCCGATTCCTTGTCCGAGAAATCCGCATCCTGGAAGCAGACCACGCCCGGCAGCGTCACGATGTCGAAATCGTTCGCGATCGAGAAGCTGATGTCGTCGCCGCGCACGAAGAACGGGAAGGGGCGGTATGTCGTCTCGGCGATGGGGAAGGCGAAATACCACCAGCCGCCATAGAAATTGTGCGGCTTGTCCTTGGTCGATTCCATCTCCATATGCGCGACCTGGTCGAAATTGCGCAGGTCGACGCCCAGCCATTGCGGCTGGCAATGACGCTCGAACACCGCGCCGTTTTCCCACAGCGCCCAGCGGTGGTTGGCCATGGTCATGCCGCCGGCCACCGCGGTTTTCGGATCGGTGGCATAGGCGAGGAAGGTCCAGGTCCGCTCGACCGCGCCCATATGCACCGAGGCGTCGTCATCCATGAACAGGCAATGCGTGGCGCCGCGGGCCTCGGCCTCCAGCAACCCGCGGGCGAAGCCGCCCGAGCCGCCCAGGTTCTCGTTGCCGATCAGCGTGACATGTTTCGAGGGCCGGATCGCGGCGCTGCGGCCGTTATCCACCACGATCAGGTGCAGATGCGGCGCCAGCGGGGTTTCGGCCATGAAGGCTTCGAACCGAGCGGCGCTGGCCTCGACCGCGGCCTCGCGCTTGAAGGTGGTGATCGACAGGGCCAGCTGAGGCTGGCGGCGCGGAGCCTGCCGGGTTTCCCAGGCGGCGCCGGTCAGCTTGCCCTCGCCGAGCGCGCGCAGGGTGAAATAGACCAGCCCCACCGGCTCGGCCTCCAGCAGCGGCGTCAGGTCCAGCCGGAAAGGCTCGCCGGCCTGCAGCTCGATCACCTCGTTGACCGGGCGTTCCCAGGACCGCTGCGGCAGAGTCTGGAACACCACCAGCTCGAAGCGCCCCTCGCCCTCGAGTCGCAATCCCAAATCCTCGAGCGCGCAATGCCGCCGCCATTTGCCGAGGTTGAACAGGTTGGCGGCGGTGTTGAATTCGGCGGTGCCGCCGGCCGAAAAGACGATGCTGTGTGTGCTGTCCGAATAGGCCGCAGGCCCGAACAGCCGCAGATAGAGCAGGTGCTCGGTCGAGATCCCGCGCTCGGGCCAGAGCAGGGATTGCAGGGTGTGGTGGGTGCGCTGCGTCAAAGGCTGTGAAACAATGGATGTCATGGAGAACAGGCCTCAGGGTTTGAAGCTGGCGCGCAGCATGGCAATGAAATCGCGCGGCGCCTCTGGCAGCGCCGCGGTCAGGTCCGGGGTCAGCTGATCCAGTGCCGCGCGCATGGCTTCGGGCTCGGGGATCGGGCGAATGGCCAGCATGTCGTCGAGATCCGGGAAGAACGGCTTGCCGCCGGTAGTCTCGGACAACCAGGCATGGATCGGCAGGAACCGATCATACATCTTGCGGCGGCCGGATTCGCCGAACATTTCGACCTGCCTGTTCGGAACCAGATCGACCTTCTGGTCGAGATCCAGCAGGAACCGCACCAGTTGGTGGGCTTCCGGCCCGGGCAGGGCAGCGTTGCCGCGCCTGGCGATCTCGGTAACCGCCAGCGGCAGGCTCTTGTTGGCCATGACGGCAGGCAAGAGGCCGTCGGGGAATTGCAGGCCGGAATGGGCGATGTAATCGGCCTCGGAACCGCCTGCGGCCAGCACGTCGCGATAGTTGCGCAGAACCTTGTTGTCGCCGGGCACCCGTTTCATCCAGACCTCGGCCGCCAGGCGGAAGTCGAAATGGATGGTCGACAGGTATTGCTTCCAGGCACCGTCCCGCAGCTGCTCGCAGGGCTCGCTGACCTTGATGCGCTGTCCGTGCCAGGAGACGATGTATTCGTCCGGGCGGCGCAAGGCGCAATAAAGGCTGAAGCCTGCCTGCGGGAACTGGTTGCAGAGTCGGTCGACCAGTTCAGGGTTAAAGAGGCCGAAATTCGAGAAGGCCTCCGAGCAGAGCACGACGCCCTTGGGATTCATCGCGGCGATCTGGGAGCGGATGGCATGCAGCATCTGCCCCGAATGCGGCAGCATGCGGAATTGCTGAGGAACCTGGAAGCGGGTCGTGTCGGCCATCATTCGATAGGCCAGCGCGCTGTGCGGTTCACGGACGTTCGGGCCCAGCACCTCTGCCTTGTCGCCGCGCATCATGCGCGTCATGGCCTGTGCGGCGCCGCGCATCTCGGTAAAGGGATAGAGAATTCCGGCCCGGGCCAGCCGCGCGAAATTCTGCGACAGAAAGACTTGAAGCGAGGTGGAGCCGACCTTGTGATGACCGATGTAAAGGCTGATATGAAGCGGTTGGGTCACTGGGTTTGGATCTCGATCAGCAGCATTCCGGTTCGTGCGTGGTCCTGCCGGGCCGCGGCAGGCTGGGCGCGGGTCTAGCCCATTATGGCTGCCTGGGAAAGCATGAATGCTGGGTTGGGGGCGAGGGGCCGAACCGGATGGTTCACCTGCATCGGCAGGGTTTCGCCGATGACCCCGCGTCAGCGGGGACAAATCGGCACGGCTCCGAAATCCGCGCATCCCTGCCCGGTAGGGCGACCGCATCAAGCCCATGGCAGCCGTTTGCGCTTTGTGGCAATGCGGAGCGATAGGGACCGCAGCAGATCGGGGAAAGACGGCCGTGATGCAATCATCGCAAGACAGCGAACGCTACATCGCGCGGGGCATCGCCCATGTGAAGCTGGCGGCCGCCGTCGAGGCGCCGATCGAGGTCGCCTTCGTGTTGATGCCGCGTTTCACCATGCTGGCCTTCACCTCGGCCATCGAGCCCCTGCGTGTCGCCAACCAGCTGACCGAGAAGCTGCTGTTCAAATGGCACGTCCTGACCGAGACCGGCCAGCCGATCAGCTGCTCGAACGGCGTGCCGGTGGTGCCCGATGCCGCGCTTTCCTCGGCCCCGGCCAGCGATTACGTCCTGGTCTGCGGCGGGGTCGAGCCGGATGCAGCATGCAGCCCGGAACTGACCGACTGGCTGCGCAAGCAATGGCGCCACGGCCGCACGGTGGGCGGGCTCTGCACCGGCGCCTATGCGCTGGCCCGGGCCGGCATCCTGAACGGCCGCCGCTTCACCCTGCATTGGGAAAACATCCCCAACTTCACCGAGAAGCATCCCGACCTGGCCCCCGAGCGGCGGATCTTCTGCATCGACGAGCGTATCGTCACCTGCGCCGGCGGCGTCGCCTCGACCGAGCTGGCGCTGAAGCTGATCGAGGATTACTACGGCACCGAGCTGATGCAGGCGGTGATGGACATGTGCTTGCTGGGCCAGATCCGGCGCGGCGAGGAGGAGCAGCTCAGCTCGCTTTCCGTGCGCCTGGGCACCCGCAACGACCACCTGATCCGCGCCGTCGCCTATATCGAGGCGCATGTCGAGGACGAGGTGGACCTGGGCGAATGCGCCAGCTATCTGGGCATCTCGCGCCGGCAGCTGGAGCGGCTGTTCCAGCGCTACCTGGATACCACGCCGCTGCAATATCTCAACCGGGTGCGGCTGCAGCACGCGCGCTCGCTGCTGACCGAGACCAATCTCAGCGTGATGGAGGTGGCGGTGGCCTGCGGCTTCGGCTCCTCCTCCTATTTCTCCAAGGTGTTCCGCTCGCATTACGGCATCTCTCCGCACAAGTTCTCGCTGACGCGCAAGCGGGGCTGAGCCCCGGCGCGATTGCGTGTATGCTGCGCCCGAAGCGCTGGCGAAGGGGGAACGGCATGGGAAGCAAGGACGGCGGCAAGGGCAAGGCGGGACGGATCCGCATCGGCATCGGCGGCTGGACCTACGAGCCCTGGCGCGGCAGTTTCTACCCCGAGGGCCTGCCGCAGCGGCGCGAGCTGGAACATGCCAGCCGCCAGCTCACCTCGATCGAGATCAACGGCACCTATTACGGTGCGCAGAAGCCCGAGAGCTTCCGCAAATGGCATGACGAGACGCCCGAGGATTTCGTCTTTTCGCTAAAGGCGCCGCGCTACGCCACGAACCGCAGGGTGCTGGCCGATGCGGGCGAGACCATCGCGCGCTTCTTCGACAGCGGCGTCCTGCTGCTGGGCGACAAGCTGGGGCCGATCAACTGGCAGTTCATGGCCACGAAGAAATTCGAACCCGAGGATTTCGCCGCCTTCCTGGACCTGCTGCCGGCATCTCTGGACGGCAGGCCGCTGCGCCATGTCGTCGAGGTCCGGCACGAAAGTTTCCGCAGCCCGGACTTCATCGAGCTGATCCGCGCCCGGGGCGTGGCCGCGGTGGTTTCCGCCGATGGCGATTTCCCGCAGATCGCCGATCCCACCGCCCCCTTCGTCTATGCCCGCATCATGGGCACGCGCGAGAACGAGCCGCTGGGCTATGCGCCTGCCGCGCTGGATTTATGGGCAGAGCGGGCACGGATATGGGCTGCGGGCGGCCGACCCGAGGGGTTTGACCATGTCGGCGACAACGATGCTGACGCGCCGCGCGACGTGTTCCTTTACGTCATCAGCGGCTGCAAGCAGCGCAATCCGCAGGCGGCGATGGCCTTGATGGAAAGGCTGGGGCAGGGCGGCTGATCCCTGCTGCAGGGCCAGCGATTTCCCGCTGTCGCACCGCCGTCGAATTGCGCTTCGCCGCGTCGCGCCTATATCTCGCTGCAACGCAAAAACCGGGAAGGAACATTCGTGGGCGAAGGACGACAACCGGCACAGGCCGGGCCGATCCTGCATTTTCGCGGCATCGAGGGTCGGGCCATCCGGCTTGCGGCCATCGTGATCCGCGGCGACGACGCGGTGCCGGGCAGCCTGCGCGCCTCGGACGCCGAGATCGCGCCGCAGCGCCTCGCGACCATCGCCGGCATCACCGCCTGGCGCTACGATTTCACCCTGGCCGCCGGCGACCCGGGCTATGAGCTCGAGGGCGAGCACTACGAGGTAGCGACCGAATTCGACGGCGATCTGCGCATCGCCTTCGTCTCCTGCAATGGCGAGGAGAATGGCGATCTGGACCGCGACGGCGAGGAGCGCAACCGGATGTGGGCCCGGCTGGCGCGCGACCACGCCCGCGCACCCTTCGCCCTGCTGCTGCAGGGTGGCGATCAGGTCTATGCCGACGAGGCGACGCAGGGCCATCCGCTGAGCCATGACTGGCCCGACAAGGCGCCCGAGGTTGACGACCCCGAGGCATTGGCCGATCTGGCCGAGCATCTGCGTCGCCGCTTCGTGGAACGCTACCTGCATGTGCTGCAGGCGCGCGGCTATGCCTGGATGGCGGCGCGGGTGCCGACATTGTCGGTCTGGGATGATCACGACATCTGCGACGGCTGGGGCTCGCTGCCCGAAAAGCGCAGCCGCTCGGCCATAGGCCGGACCCTGTTCGCCGTGGCGCGCGAGACCTATCTGCTGTTCCAGCACGGCGCGGTGGAAAGCGACATTCCCGACCTGTTCCTCGACGCCTCGGGCGCCAGCCTCAGCTGGAAGCGCGAGCTGCCGGGCCTGACCATCGCCGCGCCGGACCTGCGGTCGGAACGCAACCGCCACCGTATCATGGGCCCGGCGGGCTGGCGGGCGGTCGAGGCGCTGGCGCCGCAGGGCGCGCATGTGTTCCTGGTTTCCAGCGTGCCGCTGCTGGGGCCACGCCTGTCGCTTCTGGAACGGCTGATGATGGCGATCCCGCGCATGCAGCATTACGAGGACGACCTGCGCGACCAATGGCAGAGCCGCGCCCATCGCGAGGAATGGCAGCGCATGCTGCGCGAGGTGCTGGCCTGGCGCGCCCACGCGCCTGTCACCGCCCTGTCGGGCGAGATCCATCTGGCCACCCGCGCGGTGATGGGGCCGGATGCGCAGCGCGTGCATCAGCTGGTCGCCTCGGGTATCTCGCATCGCGCGCCGCCCAAGGCCTATGCGCGCAGCCTGGGCCTGTTCGCCGGGCTGGGAGAGGCGCCCTTGCCAGGCCACCCGATCCGCATCCACCCGCTGCCCGGCCAGCGCCACCGCTACATGGCCGAGCGGAACTACCTGACCCTGGCCCGGCGGGAGGGGCGCTGGCAGTCGGTCTGGCACCTGGAAGACAGCGGCGAAACCCCGGCGCTGGATCTGTCCGACTGACGGGGCGGGCGGTTGCGCCGCCCGTCAAAGCCCGCTATGTCGGGCGCCCATACCGGTCGCAGCCTACCCGGTCATCAAAACAAGGGTCACATCATGAAGACGACAGTTGTCTGCTCGGGCGGACTCGATTCCGTGTCGCTGGCGCATATGATCGCCGCGCAGGGCGGGCTTTCGCGCCTGATTTCCTTCGACTACGGCCAGCGCCACCGCAAGGAGCTGGATTTCGCGGCCAGCGCCGCCCGGCGACTGGACGTGCCGCATCACGTCATCGACATGCGCGGGGTGGGGGCGGTGCTGACCGGCTCGGCCCTGACCGGCGGCGCCGAGGTGCCGGACGGGCATTATGCCGAGGAGACGATGCGCATCACCGTGGTCCCGAACCGCAACGCCATCATGCTGACCGTGGCCTTCGGCATGGCGGCGGCGATGGGCGATCAGGCGGTGGCGACCGCCGTGCATGGCGGCGATCATTTCATCTATCCCGACTGCCGCCCCGCCTTCACCGAGGCGTTCCAGCAGATGCAGGACGCGGCGCTGGACGGCTATGCGCAGCTGCGGCTGCTGACCCCCTTCGTGCATCGCACCAAGACCGACATCGTCACCGAGGGCGCCCGCCACGACACGCCCTTTGCCGAGACCTGGTCCTGCTACAAGGGCGGCGCCCTGCATTGCGGGCGCTGCGGCACCTGCGTCGAGCGGCGCGAGGCCTTCCACCTGGCCGGCATCCCCGACCCGACCGCCTATGAGGACGCGGATTTCTGGCGGCAGGCCATCGCGGAACGGGAGCGGGCCTGATGTTCCGCATCGCCAAGGAGTTCCATTTCTCGGCCTCGCATCAACTGGCGCATCTGCCGCCGGATCACCAATGCGCCCGGCTGCACGGGCACAATTATGTCGTCGTGGTGGAACTGGCCGCGGCCGAGCTGAACGCCGACGGCTTCGTGCGCGACTATCACGAGCTTGCGGCCCTGAAGCACTATATCGACACGCATTTCGACCATCGCCACCTGAACGACGTGCTGGACGGCCCCTCGACCGCCGAGGCCATGGCGCGGCATTTCCACGACTGGTGCAAGGCGCGCTGGCCCGAGACGGTGGCGGTCCGGGTCTCCGAGACGCCCAAGACCTGGGCCGAGTATCGGCCATGACGCTGCGCATTGCCGAGATCTTCGGCCCGACCATCCAGGGCGAGGGCGCGCTGATCGGCGAGCCTACGGTCTTTGTGCGCGCCGGCGGCTGCGACTATCGCTGCGTCTGGTGCGACAGCCCGCATGCGGTGGAGAGCCACCATCGCCACGAATGGCGGCCGATGAGCGCCGAGGCCGTCTGGGCCGAGGTGCGGCGCCTGTCCGGCGGCCAGCCGCTGACCGTCTCGCTTTCGGGCGGCAATCCGGCGATCCAAGATTTCGCGCCGCTGATCGCGCTGGGACGCGGGCAGGACTATCGGTTCGCCTGCGAGACGCAGGGCTCGGTCGCGCAGCCCTGGTTCGCGGACCTGTCCATGCTGGTGCTGTCGCCGAAACCGCCCTCCAGCGGACAGGTGGTCGATTGGGACGCCTTCGACCGCTGCCTCAAGGCCGGCGAGGGTGCCGGCCAGCGGGTGCTGAAGATCGTGATCTTCGACCGGCGCGACCTGGACTGGGCGCGCGCGGTCGCCGCCCGCCATCCCCACCTGCCGCTCTACCTGCAGCCCGGCAACCCCGAGACCGATCCGGCCCTGCCGGTCGATCCGCAGGCCCTGGCCGACCGGCTGCTCTGGCTGGTCGAGAACACGGTCGGCTGTGGCTGGCTGAAACCGCGCATCCTGCCGCAGCTGCATGTCCTGATCTGGGGCAACCGGCGCGGCGTCTGACATCCGGAGAGAAGCATGACCGAGACGATCTACAGCGGCCTCAAGCAGCTGGGCGGGGCCACCGTGCCGCCCGAAAGCCCCGACAAGGCCGAGCTGGAGCGGGTGCAGAACCCGCAGGCCGACGTGTCCTATAACGTGCGCTTCACCGCGCCCGAGTTCACCTCGCTCTGCCCGATGACCGGGCAGCCGGATTTCGCGCATCTGGTGATCGACTATGTGCCGGGCGACTGGCTGGTCGAGTCGAAATCGTTGAAGCTTTATCTGGGAAGCTTCCGCAATCACGGCGCTTTCCACGAGGATTGCACCGTCTCGATCGGCCGGCGCCTGGCCGGATTCCTTGAACCGCGCTGGCTGCGCATCGGCGGCTATTGGTATCCGCGCGGCGGCATGCCCATCGACGTGTTCTGGCAGACCGGCCCCATGCCCGAGGGGGTCTGGATCCCCGACCAGGGCGTGCCGCCCTATCGCGGCCGCGGCTGAAACCCCACCATCCTGCAAAAAACCATCGGTCGGCGCGGTCCCGGGTATCGGGCCGCGCCGATTTCGCTTGACAGCCCCGCGGCGAATGTGTGAGCATTTGCCCATCGCATTAGCAAATGCTGATCCGTAGGGGAGGACAATCGAATGAGCATGATGCTGCGCGGCCTGATGGGAGCTTGCGCCATGACGGCGCTGGCCGTTCCGGCCATGGCCGAGACGCTGACCATCGCCACCGTGAACAACGGCGACATGATCCGCATGCAGAAGATGACCAAGCCGTTCACCGACGCGAACCCGGACATCGAGCTGGAATGGGTCACGCTGGAGGAGAACGTGCTGCGCCAGCGCGTCACCACCGACATCGCCACCAAGGGCGGGCAATACGACATCGTGACCGTCGGCAATTACGAGGTGCCGATCTGGGCCAAGCAGGGCTGGCTGGCCCCGCTGGAAGACATGGGCGCCGATTACGACGCCGACGACATCCTGCCGCCGATCCGCGACGGGCTGTCGCTGGACGGCAAGCTTTACGCCGCGCCCTTCTACGGCGAATCGGCGATGATCATGTATCGCAAGGACCTGATGGAGAAGGCCGGGCTGGAAATGCCCGAGCGCCCGACCTGGGACTTCGTCTATGACGCGGCGCGCAAGATGACCGACAAATCCGCCGAGGTCTATGGCATCTGCCTGCGCGGCAAGGCCGGCTGGGGCGAGAACATGGCCTTCCTGACCTCGATGGCGGCGAGCTACGGCGCGCCCTGGTTCGACATGGAATGGAAGCCGCAATTCTCGGGCGAGGCCTGGAAGAAGGCGCTGACCGATTATGTCACCATCATGACCGAGGCCGGCCCGCCCGGCGCCTCGTCGAACGGCTTCAACGAGAACCTGGCGCTGTTCCAGACCGGCAAATGCGGCATGTGGATCGACGCCACCGTCGCCGCCAGCTTCGTCTCGAACCCCGAGGAATCGACCGTGGCCGACAAGGTCGGCTATGCGCTGGCCCCCGAGGGCGCGAAGCCGCAGATGTGGCTCTGGGCCTGGACGCTGGCGATCCCGTCCTCGACCGACGCGCCGGATGCGGCGAAGAAGTTCGTCGCCTGGGCGACCTCCAAGGCTTACACCGAACAGGTCGCGGCGGCAGAGGGATGGGCGAACGTGCCTCCGGGCACCCGCACCTCGCTGTATGAAAACCCGGAATACCAGAAGGCCGCGCCCTTCGCGAAGCCCACGCTCGACAGCATCATGTCGGCCGACCTGAAGAACCCGACCACTGTGGAAGTGCCCTATATCGGCACGCAATGGGTGGGCATCCCCGAGTTCCAGGCGCTCGGCACCGCCGTTGGCCAGCAGTTCTCGGCCGCGCTGGCCGGACAGGCCAGCGTCGAGCAGGCACTGCAGATGGCCCAGCAGATCGCCGAGCGCGAGATGGCCAAGGCCGGCTATCCGAAGTGAGCCTGGTCAACCGGTAACCCGGTCACGATCACGCAGGGGACGGCACGCCCGTCCCTTGCTTCCCGACCCGGAAACCTCATCCGTCAATCTCGTCGCTCGCGTGAGGAGGCGCGCCGATGGCTACCCGACATCAGAAAACACTCGCGCGCCTGATGGTCGCGCCCTCGGTCCTGCTGCTTCTGGGCTGGATGATCGTGCCGCTGGCCATGACGCTGTGGTTCAGCTTCCAGAGCTACAACCTGCTCTCGCCCGGCATGGAACAGTTCATCGGCTGGACCAACTACAAGTATTTCCTGTCCGATCCCGCCTTCTGGACGGCGATGCGGAACACGCTGCTGCTGGTCGGGGGCGTGCTGGTCATCACCGTGGGCGGCGGCATCCTGCTGGCCCTGCTGCTGGACCAGCCGATGTTCGGCCAGGGCATCGTGCGCATCCTGGTGATCGCGCCCTTCTTCATCATGCCCACCGTCTCGGCGCTGGTGTGGAAGAACATGTTCATGAACCCGGTGAACGGGCTGTTCGCCTGGATCGCCAAGGCCATCGGTGCGCAGCCCATCGACTTCCTGGCGCAATATCCGCTGCTGTCGGTCGTCCTGATCGTCGCCTGGCAATGGCTGCCCTTTGCCACGCTGATCCTGCTGACGGCGCTGCAGTCGCTGGACAGCGAGCAGATGGAGGCGGCCGAGATGGACGGCGCCGGCGCCTTCGCCAAGTTCACCCACCTGATCCTGCCGCACCTGTCGCGCGCCATCACCGTGGTGATCCTGATCGAGACCATCTTCCTGCTCTCGGTCTTTGCCGAGATCCTGGTCACCACCAATGGCGGGCCGGGCTATGCCTCGACCAACCTGACCTATCTCGTCTATTCGCAGGCGCTGCTGCAATACGACGTGGGCGGCGCTTCCGCCGGCGGCATCGTCGCCGTCATCCTGGCCAATATCGTTGCGGTCTTCCTGATGCGGATGATCGGCAAGACGCTGGAGTAAGAACCATGGCCCGCAAGATTTCCGACACCCGCCGCTGGGGCTTCACCATCCTGGCCTGGGGCGTGGCGCTGCTGATCTTCTTCCCGATCCTGTGGACGATCCTGACCAGCTTCAAGTCCGAGGCCGACGCCATCGCCAGTCCGCCGAAATTCCTGTTCTTCGACTGGACGACCGAGAACTATGCCGAGGTGCAGTCGCGCTCGCCCTATTTCCGGCATTTCCTGAACTCGGTCATCATCTCGGTCGGCTCGACGCTCTTGGGTCTCCTGATCGCCATTCCGGCCGCCTGGTCGATGGCCTTCCAGCCGGCCAAGCGGACCAAGGACCTGCTGATGTGGATGCTGTCCACCAAGATGATGCCGGCCGCCGGGGTGCTGATCCCGATGTATCTGCTGTTCCGAAACTGGGGGCTTCTGGACACGCGCTTCGGCATCACCGTGGTGCTGATGCTGATCAACCTGCCGATCATCACCTGGATGCTCTATACCTATTTCCGCGAGATCCCGTCCGAGATCCTGGAAGCGGCGCGGATGGACGGCGCCAGCCTGAAGAACGAGATCCTGCATGTGCTGACGCCGATGGCGGTGCCCGGCATCGCCTCGACGTTGCTGCTGAACGTCATCCTGGCCTGGAACGAGGCGTTCTGGACCCTGAACCTGACCACCTCGCAGGCGGCGCCGCTGACGACCTTCATCGCCAGCTATTCCAGCCCCGAGGGGCTGTTCTACGCGAAACTTTCGGCGGCGAGCACCATGGCCATCGCCCCGATCCTGATCCTGGGCTGGTTCAGCCAGAAACAACTCGTGCGCGGCCTGACCTTCGGCGCGGTGAAATGAAAGGGGGGAACGATGGGTAGCATCACGCTTCAACAGGTCCGCAAGAGCTTCGGCGATGTCGAGGTCATCCCGGGCGTCGACCTGGAAATCAACGACGGCGAATTCGTGGTCTTCGTCGGTCCCTCGGGCTGCGGCAAGTCTACGCTGCTGCGGCTGATCGCCGGGCTCGAGGACGTGACTTCGGGCCGGGTCGTCATCGACGGCCAGGACATGACCCAGGCGCCGCCCTCCCGGCGCAAGCTGGCGATGGTGTTCCAGAGCTATGCGCTTTACCCGCATATGTCGGTCAGGAAGAACATCGCCTTTCCGCTGAAGATGGCCGGCATGGCGGCGGACGAGCAGGAGCGGCGCGTCCAGCACGCGGCCGGCATCCTGAACCTGACCGACTACCTGGACCGCCGCCCGGGCCAGCTGTCGGGCGGCCAGCGCCAGCGCGTCGCCATCGGCCGGGCCATCGTGCGCGAGCCCTCGGCCTTCCTGTTCGACGAGCCCTTGTCGAACCTCGACGCGGCGCTGCGGGTGAACATGCGGGTCGAGATTTCCGAGTTGCACAAGAAGCTGGCCACCACCATGGTCTACGTCACCCATGACCAGGTCGAGGCGATGACCATGGCCGACAAGATCGTCGTCCTGCGCGCCGGCCGGGTCGAGCAGGTGGGCAGCCCGCTGGAACTGTACCGCAGCCCCGCCAACCGCTTCGTCGCCGGCTTCATCGGCAGCCCGAACATGAATTTCATCGAGGGCGAGGCGGCCGCCGCCATGGGGGCCCATGCCATCGGCGTGCGCCCCGAGCATTTCGCCATGTCCACCACCGGCGGCCAGTTTGCCGGCACCGTGGGCGTGGCCGAGCATCTGGGCTCGGACACCTTCCTGCATATCGAGCTGGACGGCGGCATCCCCATCGTCGCGCGGGCGGCGGGCGAGTTCCCGGTCGGTCACGGCGACCGCATCTGGCTGACCCCGCAGGACGGCCGGGTCTATCGCTTCGACCAGCAGGGGCTGGCGCTGTAAGCGCGCCGCCCCTTCGGGGTCGCGCCCGCGGCCCTGTTTCCTGCATGACAGAACCGGGATGAATTCGGATGGACAGGCTTTGCAACCAGACCCTCGACCGCCTCGGCCAGCCGGTGCCGGGCTATGACCGCGCCGCCCTGCGCCCCGGCATCCTGCATTTCGGCGTCGGCAATTTCTTCCGCGCCCATCAGGCCGCCTATCTGGACCGGCTGATGAACATGGGGCTGGCGCAGGACTTCGCCATCATCGGCGCCGGCGTCATGCCGGGCGACGCGCGGATGCGCGACACGCTGGCGGCGCAGGACTATCTTTACACGCTGGTCGAGCAATCGGCGACGCGCTCGGATGCCCGCGTGCTGGGGCCGATCGTGGACTATATCGCGCCGGGCGATCCCGCGCGGGTCGTCGCCACGCTGGCCGATCCGGCGATCCGCATCGTGGCGCTGACCATCACCGAGGGCGGCTATTTCATCGACGCCGCCACCGGGCATTTCGACCCGAAGCATCCCGCCATCGCCGCCGATGCCGCCCGCCCCGACGCGCCGCAGACCGTCTTCGGCCTGATCGTCGCCGGGCTGAAGGCACGCCGCGCCGCCGGGCATGTGCCCTTCACCGTCATGTGCTGCGACAACATCCCCCATAACGGCAACGTCACCCGCGAGGCGGTGGCCGAGACCGCGCGGCTGAGCGATCCGGAGCTGGCCGGCTGGATCACCGCCAATGTCGCCTTCCCCAACGCCATGGTGGACCGTATCACTCCGGCGACCAGCGACCGCGAGCGGCGCATGGTGCGCGAGGATTTCGGCATCGCCGACGAGGCCCCGGTCTTCTGCGAGGATTTCATCCAATGGGTGCTCGAGGACAATTTCCCGGCCGGCCGGCCGCCGCTGGAAAGGGCCGGCGTCGAATTCGTCGCCGAGGTGACGCCTTGGGAGCTGATGAAGATCCGCATCCTGAACGGCGGCCATGCGGTGATCGCCTATCCAGCCGGCCTCCTGGACATCCATTTCGTGCATGAGGCGATGGCGGACGCGCAGGTTTGCGCCTTCCTGGAAAAGATCGAGGAAGACGAGATCATCCCCGCCGTGCCGCCGGTGCCCGGCACCGACCTGCGGGCCTATTTCGCCAAGGTCGCCGAACGCTGCGCCAATCCCAAGATCGGCGACACGGTGCGGCGGCTCTGCCTGGACGGCTCGAACCGGCAGCCGAAATTCATCGTGCCGACCATCGCCCACCGGCTTGAGCGCGACCAGCCGGTCGCGGGGCTGGCGCTGGAATCGGCGCTCTGGTGCCGCTATTGCGCCGGCGTGACCGACACCGGCGCCGCCATCGCGCCGAACGATCCGAACTGGGACCACCTGACGCGGGTGGCGCAGGCGGCGCGCTCGGATCCCTCGGCCTGGCTCGGCATGGCCGAGATCTATGGCGCGACCGGCCGCGACCCGCGCCTTGCCGAGCCTTTCGCGCGCTGGCTGGCGATGCTGTGGGACAAGGGCACGCGGGCGACGCTCGACGCCTATCTCAAGGGCTAGCGGCGGGGGCTGGGCGGCGGTGCGCGGGCTGATCTTCGATTGCGACGGGGTGCTGGTCGATTCCGAGCCACTGGCGGTGGCGGAACTCGAGATCCTGCTGCAGGGGCTGGGGGCGCCGATCACCAGCGCGCGCATCTATGACGAATTCCTCGGCCGCTCGGTCTCGACCATCGTCGAGGCGGCGCGCGATCACGGCATCGAACTTGGGCCGGCGCTGCCCGGCTTTTCCGCGGCGCTGTTCCGCCGCTTTCGCCGCGACCTGCGGCCCATGCCCGGCATGGCCGAGGTGCTGGCACAGCTGTCCGGGCCGCGGGCCGTGGCCTCCTCCAGCGCGCCGGACCGGCTGGCGCTCTCGCTGGCGCTGACCGGGCTGGCGCCGCTGTTCGGTCCGCATGTCTATTCCGCGACCCAGGTGGCACGCGGCAAGCCGGCGCCGGACCTGTTCCTGTTCGCCGCCGGGCATCTGGGCGTCGCCCCCGGCGATTGCGTGGTGATCGAGGACAGCCCGGCCGGCCTGCGCGCCGCCCGCGCCGCCGGGATGCGGGTGATCGGCTTTCTGGGCGGCAGCCATGCCGGGCAGGCGCGGCTGGCGGAAAAGCTTGCCGCCGAAAACCCGGACGCGCTGATTGACCATGCCCGGGATTTGCCCAAAACTCTGGCCGGATTGCGCTGAGGGGAGTGGGCGAGTTGCTGATCGGGGCCGTGGATGTGGGCTCGGCCCGGGCGCGGGCGGGGCTGTTCACCGCCGAGGGGCGGCTTGTCGCGCGGGCAAGCCGCGGCTTTTCTACCATCGCCGGTCCCGACCGCCAGGCCATGCACGATTTCGCCGAGATCTGGCAGGCGGTGGCCGAGGCGCTGGCCGAGGCGCGGCGCCAAGCCGGCGCCAGCCCGGCGCAGATCCGCGCCCTGGCCTTCGACGCCACCTGCTCACTGGTGGTCGAGGCGCCGGGCTTCGCCCCGGACGTGATCGCCTGGCACGACCACCGCGCCCTTGCCGAGGCGGCCGAGCTTGGCGCCATCGCGCATGAGGTGGTGGTGCGGGCCGGCGGCTCGGTCTCGCCCGAGATGCAGACGCCGAAGCTGATGTGGCTCAGGCGCCACCGGCCCGAGGTCTGGGCGGCGCTGCGGGGGCTGCGCGATCTCTGCGACCACTTGGCCTTTCGTGCCACCGGCATCGAGGCGCGCTCGCATTGCGCGGCGGTGGCGAAATGGCCCTGGCTGCCCGATCGTGGCGGCTGGCAGACGGACTTGCTGGCCCGGATCGGCATTGCGGATTTTCCGCGCCCGGGCCCGGTCCTGCCGCCGGGCAGCCGCATCGGCCCGCTGTCGCCGCGGGGCGCGGCCGAGCTGGGGCTGGAACCCGAGACGCTGGTCGCCGTCGGGCTGATCGACGCCTTTTCCGGTGCGCTCGGCGCGGCGCCGGGCATGCCGGCGCTGATCGCCGGCACCTCGAACTGCGTCATGGCGACCGGGCTGGCGGCGGCTCCGGCGCTCTGGGGGCCTTATCCCGGCGCCATCCTGCCCGGCGAGGCGGTCAGCGAGGGCGGGCAATCCGCCACCGGCGCGCTGCTGGAGCGGATCCGCCGGCTCTATCCGCGCCCGGCCAGCCATGACGAGATCCTGGCCCGCCTTGCCGAGGCCGAGAACGAGCCGGGCGCGGGCCTGCATGTGCTGCCCGATTTCAAGGGCAGCCGCACGCCCTTTGCCGATCCGCTGATGCGCGGCACCATCCACGGCCTGTCGCTTGACGGCAGCCCCGCGGCGCTGGACGGGCTTTACTGGCGCGCGGCGGTGGGGATCGCGCTGGGAACCCGGCAGGTCATCGCCCATATGGGCCTGGCCCCCGCTGCGCTGGCCATGGCCGGCGGGCAGGCGCGCTCGGCCCTGCTGCGCCAACTCTATGCCGATGCCATCGGGGCCGAGATCCATTGGCAGCCCGAGGACGCGGTGCTGCGCGGCACCGCCATCGCCGCCGCCGCGCCGCTGATGGGCGGGCTGGGCGCGGCCCGTGCCCGCTTCGCCCGCCCTGCCCGGATCACCCGTCCGGATCCCGCTGCCCAGACCCGGCGCGAGCGCGACTGGCGCATCTTCCTGCGCATGCAGCAGCAGCGGGCCGAGATCGCCGCGATGGAGGGCTAGTCCTTACAATTGCGTTTGTTTCCGACTTCTGCATCGCCGGGTTCCATGACGTGGATGTCGATGGCCAGGCCGCCACGCTGCACGAGCAGTTCGGCAGCAGTCTGGCCTTCATTGACAACGGCGACGGCTCCGAGGTCTGCGACAACCCGGCCTCGGATTTCATGGCAGCGCGCATTCTCGATTCACTGTTTGCGGGTGTTCTCTGCCCAGACCCGCGCCGGATCGGGGACGATGGCGACCACCTCGCGGCACTGGAGATGTTCCGGTGGCAGATCGACACGCTGGCTGCTTGGGCACTTGACCGGCTGCTGGTGCGCGGCGGCTGGATCGATGGCTGCGGCGACCGATAGGCGTTCACCGCGCCTCCCCTGCCGGGTCACAAGCCGCTTCCCTTCCGTCTGGATCTGTAACGATGATCTACTGATACACCGTAAACCCGCATTCCGGGCATGACGACCCCATCCCCAGCGCCGGCCGTCCCTTCGCGATACCGGCCACATGAAGGCGGCGCCGATCGAACGGCTGTGGGAGAAGGTCGAGCCGGATGACGACTTCTGGCTCGTCGGCGACTTCGCCTTCGGGCCGAAGGCGAAGAACGAGGACTGGCTGCGGAGCATCTTCGACCGACTGCCCGGCACGCATCTGGTGGTCGGCAAGCACGACGGTCCGCCGATCCAGGCGCTGCCATGGTCAGCCTGTCATGGCTGGTGGAGGTGGACGACCCCGCCAGTAACCGGCCGGTGACGCTCTGCCACCATCCGATGATGACCTGGAACCACGCCCGGAAGGGCAGGCTGCACCTGTTCGGCCATGTGCATGGCAATCGGCAGGGCAGTGCGAACGCGGTCAATGTCGAGGTGGATGCGTGGAACTTTTCTACCCGCCGACGGTGCATGAAGCCGCACGGCGGGCGAAAGAGATGCCGTAGAACAAGCACTGGAAGGATGTCGATCCCCGTCATGCCGGCCATGGCCGGGCTGATCGACACCATGCCGGCCGACCGCATGTTGATCCTGGTGAGTGACCGCGGCCGACCCATGACCGGTCGTCATGCCTCAGACGACCTGCGCTGCTGGCGCAACAAGCCGGGTCTGACACCCGAAGCTCTAGGATATGACTCGTGACTTCAGAACACCTGGGGAACGGCCGCCACCCGTCTTCTGAACGCCGGGCTTACGCTGGCCGAAATCGCGGCGCACATGGGCTGGTCGGTCCGCCACGCGGCAGCCGTGATCGAGCATTACGCCCACGTCCCGCCCGATGAATCGGACGGCATTCTGGTCAAGCTCGCCCAGGCGAAAGGGGGCGCAAAGTGAACGAAACTGTAAACGCCGGAATGAGAGAAAAGCCCGATATGACACAAGCGTTTGAAAAGACTTGGAGGCGGGTACCGGAATCGAACCGGTCTTCACGGATTTGCAATCCGCTGCGTAACCTCTCCGCCAACCCGCCGGAGCCTCGCGTTTGCTAGGGTTTTCATCCGTCACGGTCAAGGGGGTTATCACTCTGGTTATCACTTTCTTGTTCTGGTCCCGTTCTGTTCCTGGATCTCGTGCCACGCGAAGGACATCGGACGCCTGCCTTGCGGCCAGGCGTCCGGCGCCTTCTCGTGGCCAGGTCAGGACGTCGCGCGTCTCTGCGATTTCAGGGTGTTGGGTGAATGCGCGCGTCGCGTAGGCCAGCGGCGGTTTGCAGCCTCGGTTGGCGCCCGAGCCAGGCCGGGTTCAGCGCCAGCCACCGCGCCACGGCATCCACCAAGGTCATCTGGAAGTTGAACGCGGGCTTGTAACCGGGGATCCAGTCCTCGCCGAGGCCCTTCAGCACCGCACTGATGTTCTGGTGCTTGAACTCGACAGACCCCTCGGACCGGTCGTTCAGCAGCGGCAGCAACGCGCGACGGTGTTCGGCCTTGCTGTAGCGGCGCGCGGAGATGTCGTCGGCCAGCATCGCGAAGTAATCCGCGACGATCAGGTCGTTCTCTTCATCTGTCCACGCGCCGTTCGACATTGCGCCAGGCTATGGCGCGAAGTCTGTTTGTCATCAGAGACTTCTGGCAGGGTCTTGGCTCGCTTCGAACGCTGCCGCCGGACTTGGGATCGGCCGCCACAGAGCCGTCCTTCTGACCGCCCTGCGCCTTCGTGTCAGTCTCCGCCACCGGATTATCTCGCGAAAGGGACGACCCCATGAACGCGGCAACCCATTGGAAATGCGAGGATGTTTTACGCCGTCCCGTGACCGTCGAGGGGCGCTCGAAGAGAGACGCAGGCCATTCGGAGACCCATTCCGCGTCAAGCGCCCAGTCTCCGAAAGGCGGAAGGCCCTGCCAACGCCCTTTGAAACAAAAAGAAAAAAGGCCCCAATCGGGGCCCTTGGTCGGATTCAGTATCTGAATGTGGCGGAGGGCGCGGGTCTGACGTCGAACCTTCTCCACTTCCAGAGCCCTCCTTCTCGGCCAGCTTCCGCAGGACCGCGTCGTCGTTGACGAGTTCAGATACGGCAAGAGCCAGCCCGTGAGAGCCTGAGATGGCTCGCTTTACACGTTCCTTACGCGATCCGGCACGATCTCGCATGGAGCCTTTACGCAGCGCTACTGCAGTGTCTGGCACAGCAACCTAGGGAGCCTTGCAATGCTGGACCTTCTCTACATCGTTCTCGGCCTCGCTGTTTTCGCGGCTTTCGCCTTCGGCATCCGTGCCGCCGAGCGGTTGTGAGGGCGGCATCATGTTCGATCTGATCGTAGGGCTCGCCGTAGCAGCGGGCCTGTTCGTCTATCTTGGCGCGGCGCTGCTGCGGCCCGACCGGTTCTAGGGGTGCCGCATCATGACCCTGCTTTCCTACTTTGCTTACTTCGCCGCGCTTGTTGGTCTGGCCTGGATGCTCGCGATCTGGATGGCGCGCGTCTATTCCGGAAGCCTGCCTTCGGCGCTGCTGCGGACCGAGGCGGCGCTGTTGCGCCTGAGCGGCGCCGCGCCCGACCGAGGCATGGGCTGGGGGGCCTATGCGCTGGCTGTCTTAGCCTTCAACGCAACATGTTTTGTCGTGCTCTACGTCCTGCTCAGGGCGCAGGGCACGCTGCCGCTGAACCCCGACGGCATCGGCGGCATGGCGCCCGACCTCGCCTTCAACACCGCTGTCAGCTTTGTCACCAACACCAACTGGCAGGCCTATTCGGGCGAAGCGCAGCTGAGCTATCTCAGCCAGATGGCCGGGCTGACGGTGCAGAACTTCGTCAGTGCTGGCACAGGCATGGCAGTGGCAGTGGCGGTGATCCGGGGCTTTGTGGCGCCCAAGGGGGCGACGCTTGGCAACTTCTGGGTGGACCTGACCCGGTCGGTCCTGTGGATCCTCCTGCCCCTATCGGTGGTGCTGGCGCTGTTCCTTGCGTGGCAGGGCGTGCCGCAGACGTTGCAGGGCGCAGTGGTTGCAACAGGAATCGAGGGCCAGGAGCAGGTCATCGCACGCGGCCCCGCCGCAGCGCAGATCGCGATCAAGCAGCTTGGCACCAATGGCGGCGGCTTCTTTGGCGTAAACTCGGCGCATCCGTTCGAAAACCCGACGATTTCGTCGAACATGGCGCAGAGCCTGTCGATCCTGCTGATCCCGGTGGCCTTCTGTTTCCTGTTCGGCCGCATGGCCGGGGACCGGCGGCAAGGATGGGCGATCTTTGCCGCCATGGCGGTGATGTTCGTGGCAGGCCTTGCGGTGATCCATGCCTACGAAGTTGCGGGGAACCCCGCCCTAGGGCTAGGCGCGAACATGGAGGGCAAGGAACAGCGGTTTGGCGCGATGCTGTCGGCGCTCTGGGCGGCCCAGACCACCGCCGCGTCGAACGGATCGGTCAACGCGATGCACGACTCGTTCATGCCGCTCTCGGGGCTGGTGATGCTGGTCTTTATGCAGATCGGCGAGGTGATCTTCGGCGGGGTCGGCGCGGGGCTCTACGGGATGCTCCTCTACGTCGTCCTCGCCGTGTTCCTGGCCGGGCTGATGGTGGGGCGGACGCCCGAATACCTCGGCCGCAAGATCGAGGGGCGCGAGGTGACGCTGGCGGTACTGGCCTTCCTGTCGATGCCCTTGGGCATCCTGGTGGGCGGGGCTGTGGCGGCCACGGTGTCTGCGGCGCTGGCGGCGGTGCAGGAGCCCGGGCCGCACGGGATGAGCGAGATCCTCTATGCCTATTCGTCGGCCACCGGGAACAACGGCAGCGCCTTCGGCGGCTGGGGCGCGGCGCTGCAATGGCACACGACGGCACTTGGGATCATCATGCTGTTGGGGCGCTATGCCATCATCATCCCGATGCTGGCCATTGCCGGGTCGATGGTGCGCAAGCCACAGGCCCCTGTCACCTCAGGCACCTTTCCAACGGACGGGCCGCTGTTCGTGACGCTTCTCATCCTCACCGTGCTGATCCTCGGCGCGCTGACCTTCTTCCCTGTCCTCGCCCTTGGTCCCATCGCGGAAGAGACCGCGCGGCTGGCCGGGCAGAGTTTCTGAGGCACCAGAGATGTCCAAACATGAAAAGACGGCCGACCTGAGCGGCCTTTACACGGCGGCGATCCGGGCCAGCGTGGCCAAGCTGGATCCCCGCAGCCTGTGGCGCAACCCGGTGATGTTCGTGACCGCCGTGGTGGCCGCGATGACCACGATCCTGGGCCTTCGCGACCTGCTGTCCGGCGTGCCGGGCGCGGGCACGTCCTTGCATATCGCGGCCTGGCTGTGGCTCTGCGTGCTCTTCGCCAACTTCGCCGAGGCCCAGGCCGAGGGCCGCGGCAAGGCGCGGGCCGATACGCTGCGCGCGACGAAGTCCGAGACGCGGGTGCGGGTGCTGGCTGCGGCAGAGGATGATCCCGCCACGGGTGTCGAGACGCTTTCGACCGCGCTGCGGGCAGGCCAGTTCGTCCATGTTGCCGCCGGAGAGATCATCCCGGCGGATGGCGAGGCGGTGCGGGGCGTGGCCTCGGTCAACGAAAGCGCCATCACCGGTGAAAGCGCGCCAGTGATCCGTGAGGCAGGGGGCGACCGGTCATCCGTCACCGGGGGCACCACGGTTGTGTCGGACTGGCTGGTCATCCGGGTCACCGCCGAGCCGGGGAAAAGCTTCCTCGACCGCATGATCGCGCTGGTCGAAGGGGCCGAACGGCAAAAGACCCCGAACGAGATCGCGCTAAACATCCTGCTGGTCGGTCTGACGCTGATCTTCCTGTTCGTCGTCGTCACGTTGCCCGCCTTCGCGAGCTACTCCGGCACCACGATCCCGGTGGTCGTGCTGGGCGCGCTGTTCGTGACGCTGATCCCCACCACCATCGGCGGCCTCCTCAGTGCCATCGGCATCGCGGGCATGGACCGGCTGGTCAAGGCCAACGTCATCGCCAAATCCGGCCGCGCGGTCGAGGCGGCGGGGGATGTGGATACGCTCCTTCTGGACAAGACCGGGACGATCACCTTCGGCAACCGGATGGCCGATGCGCTGATCCCCGCGCCGGGGGTCGCGCTGGCGCGGCTGGCCGAGGCGGCGGCGCTGGCGTCGCTGGCCGACGAGACGCCCGAGGGCAAATCCATCGTGGACAAGGCGCGTGAGGTGCTGGGATCGGTTCCCGACATGCCCAAGGGCGCCGAGGCGGTCGCCTTCACGGCGCAGACGCGGCTTTCGGGGCTGGACGCTGATGGCCGGACGTTCCGAAAGGGCGCGACGGATGCAGTGATCCGGCTGACGGGCAAGACCCCGCCGCAGCCCTTGCAGGCGCAGGTCGATGCCATCGCGCGGTCGGGCGGCACGCCGCTTCTGGTGGCCGAAGGGACCGAAATCCTCGGCGCGGTCCACCTCAAGGACATCGTGAAACCCGGCGTGCGCGAACGCTTTGCCGAGCTGCGCGCCATGGGCATCCGCACGGTGATGATCACCGGCGACAACCCCCTGACCGCCGCAGCCATCGCCGCCGAGGCGGGGGTGGACGACTTCCTCGCCGAGGCGACGCCCGAGATGAAGCTGGACCTCATCCGCCGCGAACAGGCGGGCGGGCGGCTGGTTGCCATGTGCGGCGACGGGTCGAACGACGCGCCCGCGCTGGCACAGGCCGATGTCGGCGTGGCGATGAACGCAGGCACCCCGGCGGCGAAAGAGGCCGCGAACCTGATCGATCTGGACAGCGACCCGACGAAGCTGATCGAGGTGGTGCTGGTCGGCAAGCAACTGCTGATCAGCCGCGGGGCGCTCACGACCTTCTCCATCGCCAATGACGTGGCGAAATACTTCGCCATCCTGCCCGCAATCTTCGTTGCGGCCTATCCGGGGCTGGGGGCGCTGAACATCATGGGGCTGGCATCGCCCACCTCGGCCATCCTGTCGGCGGTGATCTTCAACGCGCTAATCCTGGTGGCGCTGGTGCCGCTTGCCCTGCGCGGGGTCGCCTACCGTCCATCCAGCGCTGCCGCACTGCTGCGCCGGAACCTTCTGATCTACGGCTTGGGTGGCCTGATCGTGCCCTTCATCGGGATCAAGGCCATCGACGCGGCCCTTGTCGCCCTGAACCTCGCCTGAAGGAGAGACACATGCTCACCCACCTTCGCCCCGCCATCGCCCTGACGGCGTTCTTCACACTGCTGACGGGTCTGGCCTATCCGCTGATCATGACCGGCGCCGCGCAGACGCTGTTCCCCGCCGTCGCCAATGGCAGCCTGATCGAAGCAGATGGCGCCGTCATCGGGTCGTCCGTGATCGCGCAGCCGTTCACCGGGGCGGGCTACCTGCACCCGCGTCCCTCGGCCAGTGACTGGAATGCTGCCGGAACCGGCGCATCGAACCTCGGCCCAACCTCGGCCACGCTGATCGCCACGGTCGCAGAGCGCCGCGCGGCATGGGAGGCGGCAAACGGGTCAACCGCGCCTATCGACGCGGTTACCGCCTCCGGCTCTGGTCTTGATCCGCACATCAGCCCGGAAAACGCGCTGGCCCAGGTTGGTCGGATTGCCGCCGCGAGGGGCGTGGATGAGGGCGCAGTGCGGCGACTGATCGAAGCCACAACCGAAGGCCCGCTCCTCGGCCTTTACGGCGAACCGCGGGTGAATGTGCTGCTCACCAACATCGCGCTTGACGAAGCCTTTCCGATGCCGCCCGCTGGAGGGGAAGGACAAGCCACCGAATGACCCCCGATGCCGAAATTCGCCCCTCTCCTGAAGCACTTCTCACGCAAGCCGCGCGTGAGGGGCGGGGTCGGCTAAAGGTCTTTCTGGGCGCAGCCCCGGGGGTCGGCAAGACCTGGGCGATGCTGGATGATGCGCACCGCGAGGCGGAGAAAGGCCGCGACGTGGTCGCCGCCTTGATCGAGACGCATGGCCGGGCCGAGACGCAGGCAAAGCTCGCGGGCCTTACGCAACTGCCGCGCAAGCCCGTGATCTATCAGGGCCGCGCCCTGACCGAGATGGACCTTGACGGCCTTCTGGCCCGAAAGCCCGATCTGGCGCTGATCGACGAACTCGCGCACACCAACGCCGATGGCAGCCGCCACGAGAAGCGCTGGCAGGATGTCGAAGAGGTGCTTGCCGCCGGGATCGACGTCTACACCACGTTGAACATCCAGCACATCGAGACGCTGAACGAGACGGTGGCCCGCATCACCGGCGTCCGCGTGCGCGAAACCGTGCCCGACGGCGCGCTGGGGTCGGCCGACGAGATCGAGCTGATCGACCTGCCGCCGGATGAACTGGTGGACCGGCTGAAGCAGGGCAAGGTCTATCCCGCCGATCAGGCGGCCCGCGCGCTGTCGTCCTTCTTCGTCAAGGGCAACCTGACGGCGCTGCGCGAGCTTGCCATGCGCGCCGCCGCCGACCGGGTGGACGCGCAACTGCGCGAACACATGGCCGCGAACGCCATCGCCGGGCCATGGCCCACGCAGGAACGCATCCTCGTCTGCATCAACGAAAGCCCCGCCGCGCGCGAGGCGATCCGCGTGGCCAAGCGCAGCGCCGACCGGGCGCGCGCTGAATGGATCGCGGTGAACGTGGCGCAGGCGCGGATGGAGGCGCTGCCCGAGGCTGACAAGGACCGGCTGGCGGGCAGCCTGCGCCTGGCCGAACGGCTTGGTGCCGAACTGGCGACACTGGAGGCAGAGCACGACGTAGCCGAAGCGATCCTCGACTTTGCGAAGGCCCGCAACGTCCGCCGCATCGTGATCGGCCGCCCGCGGCCCCGGCCGTTCTGGGCGAAGTGGGCGTCCGAGGACGTCGCGACCGATGTCCTGCGCAAGGCAGGGCCGTTCGAGGTGACCGTCGCCTCGGAACCGGACGAAAAGCCGAAGGCCAGCCGTTTCCGCCTGCCGCGTCTGGCGTCAGAGCCAAAGGCATGGGGCGAGGCGGTGCTGGCCGTCGCCATCGCCTCGGCCTGTTCCTGGGCCGCCGAACAGCTGTTTCCGGTGGCCAGCCTCAGCGTGATCTACATGACGGCGGTGGTGGTGGTGGCCAGCCGCCGCGGGCTGGGGCCTGCCCTTGCGGCGGCCGTTCTGGGCTTCATGGCCTACAATTTCCTCTTCACCCACCCGCGTTATACCTTCCACGTCTCGCGGCAGGGCGAGCTTTTGACCTTGGGGCTGTTCCTCGCGGCCTCGCTGGTCACCGGCAACCTCGCTGCCCGCCTGCGCGCCCGGGTGGATGCACAGGCCGCCATCGCCGACCGCACCAACAAGCTTTACGACTTCAGCCGCCGTGTCGCCGCCGCAGCCACGGCTGACGATGTCGTCTGGGCCTCGGTCAGCCATGTGGCGACGACGTTGCGTTGCGAGGCGGTGCTTCTGATGCCGCGCGGGGCCGAGTTGCGGGTGGTGGGGGGCTTTCCGCCCGAGGATCGGCTGGACGTCCGCGACCAGTCTGCTGCGCAGTTCGCCTGGGAGAAAGGCGAAGCAGCTGGCCGGGGATCGGACACCTTGCCCACCGCCCGGTGGTTCTTCCTGCCGCTGGTTGCTGGCGACCGGCGGCTTGGCGTCCTTGGCATTGCCTATGCCGACGACCGCCAGCTCGTACGCACCGACCGCCGCCTCCTCGATGCGCTGATCGACCAGATAGCCCTGGCGCTGGAACGGCTGCGCCTGACCGAAGACCTTGCCGCCACCCAGCTTGCGACTGAGACTGAACGTCTGCGAACGGCTCTGTTGAACTCGGTCAGCCACGACCTGCGCACGCCCCTTGTGACGATCATTGGTGCTGCTGGCCACCTGGCGGAAGCCGATTTGCCCCAGGATGCTCGCCGCGATCTGGCCGAGAACATCCGCGAGGAGGGTGAGAGGCTCGACCGCTACGTGCAGAACCTTCTCGACATGACGCGCCTCGGCCATGGTGCGCTGAAGCCTCGCTTGGCCCCGCAGGACGTGGCCGAGATCGTTGGGGGCGCACGAGCGCGGACGAAGGCCATCCTGCGCGGTCATGATCTGCAGGTGGACCTTGCGCCAAATCTCCCGCTGATCCTCGCCGACGGGGTGCTGCTGGAACAGGTGCTCGTGAACATCCTCGACAATGCCGCCAAGTACGCGCCCGAGGGCACCGCCATCGGCATCGCCGCCCGATTGCAGGGAGTGCGCGTGGAGCTTTCGGTGACAGACCGCGGCCCCGGAATCCCGCCCGAGGATCAGGCCCGTGTCTTCGACATGTTCTACCGCGTGGCCGGGGGCGACCGTCAGCGCGCGGGCACCGGCCTTGGCCTTGCCATCTGCAAAGGGCTGGTAGAGGCGATGGGCGGCACGATCCGTGCCGAGACCGGCTGGCCCGATGGCACCGGCACGCGTATCGTGATGGCACTCCCCTTCCACAACCCCGAGGTCGCTGCGTGAGTGTCCCTGCCCGTATCCTTGTCATCGATGACGAAGCTCCGATCCGCCGCTTTCTGCGTGTGGCGCTCGAAGCCGAAGGCTATGGCGTGATCGAGGCAGGCACCGCGCGCGAAGGGCTAGCAATGGCGGCCCGCGAGGCGCCGGCGCTGGTCGTGCTCGACCTGGGCCTTCCGGATGCCGACGGCCTGTCCGTGCTGCGCGACCTGCGGGGCTGGAGCCCGGTTCCTGTCCTGATCCTGTCGGTCCGCGCCGATGAGAGCGACAAGGTCGAGGCGCTAGATGCGGGCGCACAGGACTATGTGGTCAAACCTTTCGGTGTGAAGGAGTTTCTTGCCCGGATCCGTGGCCTGCTGCGTGATCGCAGCACCGAGGTTGTGCCGTCTGTTCTGACGGTTGGCCCGCTGACAATCGACGCCGTCGATCATTCCGCCACGATGGACGGAATACCCCTTCACCTCACGCGGCGGGAGTTCGACCTGCTGTGGATGCTGGCGAGCCATCGGGGGCGACTGGTCACACAGGAGATGATCCTTCGGGCGATCTGGGGCCCCGCCCATGCCGAGGACAGCCAGTATCTGCGGGTTTATATCCGCCAGTTGCGGCAGAAGCTTGGCGATGATGCCGCGAACCCCCGGTTCATCGCGACGGAACCCGGGATTGGCTATCGGTTCCTTGATCCGCTAGTGAACTGATAACGGTTGTGGCTCAAAAATCCGTCTCCAGATAGGCCCCAGCACAGTCGTAGGCGACGGCAACGGCCGTGGCGCCTGTGTTCAGGAACAGCCGCGGCGACAGGAATTGCGCGGCGGCTGGCAGGTCGGCGGTGATCTCCTGCTCGAACACCGCGCCTGAGACCTCGTCGACCACCCGCACCCAGACAGAGCTTCCGTTCGGCGGCGCGGCGATGAAGAGCGTCAGCACCCCACCCGTCGCGATGGCGAAACTCGCCCCCATGTCGGTCAGCGTCGGCGCGCCGGTGCCATCGTTCGTGACCAGTTGCCAGCGTGTGTGGGTGCCGCGCTGGAAGCCGATGCCGATGCAATTGATGGCTGCGGCGAGCGTCAGGGTGGTGGCCAGCGCTGCGGTCGATCCGTAGAGGCCGAAGAACCCCATCCCGGTCGCCTGCAGTGTCGTCAGCGAAATCCGCGTCACGAAGGTCCAGCCGCCGAGGCCCACCGCGTTCCCGCGCCAGCATGCCCAGCCTGCGGATCGCTGGTCGGCCACCGAGTCCACAACCGCTGCTGAGGTCAGACGCCAGCGGCGCATGCTGGCGGCCAGGTTCGTGGCGGCCAGCGTCGGATGCGAGACGGTGCCGACCGAGGTGATCGGTAGGCCTTCTGTCGTGATCGTGGTGCTGACCGACGGCGACCAGTTGGCGATGCGGTTCACCCCGAAATGCGGCTGGAGCGGAAAGTCCCGGCCCGAGGGGCGCATCACATCAATCCACGGCGCCCCGGCGCGGTTGCGCGCATAGACCGAGGCCTTCCCTGCGGGCGGCGGGGTCGGCGCGGCGCTGAGGCCCGGCAGGACCGTCGGCTGCGGCAGTTCTACCTGGCCGCTGGTTCGGTCGATGCGGATGGCGTCGAAAAAGGTAGATCCGTCAGGGCTGACCTTGAAACTGAAGTCGTCGTTGCCGAGCAACCCGATCAGCGCGCGGACGGAGAAGCCGGTCTTGAAGGCGAAGGCCGCATCATTGCCGGCGGCCGCCTTGTTCACAGTCGCTTCTATACCGGCGCCTGCGTTGTTCAGCAGCACCGCAGGCGTGTTCACCGAAATCCGGTTGTAACTGTCTGCCGTGGCCCCACCGAGGCCGAGAAGCTGCGCGGTCAGGTTCGCTTGGGGCATTCCGACCTGCGTCACCGCATTGGCGAAGGTGACCGTGGGCGTGTTCACCACCGTCGTGCCCCCCGCCCCAGCGGTGGCAGAGCCGATGTTCACGACGGTGGTCGATCCTGACGCGCCGCCGGTGCCGATGTTCACGGTTTTGGTCACGCCCGTCGTCGTGGCCCCTGTGCCCATCCCGTAGGTGGCGGTCGTCGTGGCCGTGCCGATCGAGGCGCTGGCCGCAGACACCGTCACGGTTCCGGATGCTGTTAGTGTCCCCGAAAACGTCTTGTTACCGGTGAAAGTTTGCGTCCCCGCGAGGATCGCCAGTTCGGACGAGGTGTTCGGCAGCGTGAAGCTGCGCGTGGTGGCCGTGCTGATCCCCGCCAGCGAGAAGGTGGCCTTCTTTGTCGGGTCCGCATCGTTCACCAAGCTGAACACGGCATCCGAAACATCGCGCGGCTCGCCCACCACCTCCCAGGCGCTGCCGGTCCAGACGAGGAAGAGGCCCTCGGCCGCGACCCAGACCAGCCAGCCGGTGCGCGGCACGAGGCGGATCCATGCGCCATCGACCCAGAAGGCGATGTTCAGATCCCATCCCGCCCAGAGGCCCGTTGCGCCGGAGGCCACAATGTGCCGGTTGCCGTCCGCGGGGCTGGCCGGGGGCGTGGTGCGCGTGCGGTCGAGGACCGAGAGCTGCACCATGGCATCGAGCAGGCGCAGGGCCTCGTTGTGGGTGACATGCTTCTGCGCTTGGGCTGCCAGAAGGTAGGGCAGGCCCAGATGGGTCGTGGTGTCGCACATGGGAAATTCCGTCAGAACTGGAGGGTCACGGACGCGGGCGTGCCGCGGCCGAGGCGGTTCGAGAGCTGGAAGATGCGGATCGCCAGCGTCTGGCCGGGCCCCAGCGGCGCGCCCCAATCGGCGGTCTGCTGGGCGGCAGTGTAGAGGACGGAGGTCGTGCTGCTGGTCAGCGTGCGCTTGACGGTCGTCCCGTCGAGGATCTGCACATCATAACTTTCCAGGTCCTCGGCCAGTGGTACCTCGACCTGTTCCCAGGCATCGGCCACGAGCGCGCGGGAGCGGCGCGTCCAGCGGATGGTCAGATCGCCGGGGCTGCGGGTCGTTCGCCATGGCTGCTCGACATGGACCGGGGCGAAGGGGACAAGACCGCGTCCGGTCGGGGTGAAGCCCAGCGCGGCATAGCTGTCATCCGTGACAGAACGCGCGGCCGGGCCCACACGCCAGTTCCACGGCAGTCCGAGGTCGCCTTCGGCGATGGGCAGTGAGACCAGCGCAGCATCCAGCACGACCACCCGTGCCCCTGCGGGGGCGGGGTTGCCCCTGGCAATTTCCGTCCCGCGCTGGCCGCGCAGGAGGCGGGTCAGGCGATAGCGGCCGAGGGCGATCAGTTCGACCGCGCCCGCTTGGACAATCTCCCATTGGCCAGCGGCGCTCTCGACTGCCAGCGCATTGGCCCCACCGAACAGGGCGACGTCCGTCACGCTTTCCAGCGTGCCCGACAGCAGATCGACCACCAGTGCGTTGCCGAGATCAAAGCGTGAGGTCGGCCCTGGAAAGAGGTCGAAGGCCAGCGTACCGATCCGCGCGCGACTGCCGAAGGTGGTCAGGAGGTTGAACCCGTCGGTGGACGCGCTGCGGAACACGGCGATCTCGCCCGGCCATGGGCTGGCATGGGCGCCGATCAGGGGCCGATGCGCGGCCACGTCTTCGCTGATCTGCGGCAGGTCAAGCATCACCACTTCCGGCGTCCCGAAGACGAGGGGGCTGGCCAGCGAGGCCGGGCGCGGATTGCCGGGCGGCAGGTCGTAGGCTGCGCGGTCCTGGCGCACGGCCTCGATCCCGCGCGCTTCGGCGTCGGCGACAGACACCAGGCGGAACTCGACCTCGCGACCGTCATGCGCCAGCCGGATCACGTCGGCTGGATCGAGAGCGAGCCGCGAGGGCGGCAGGCGGAAGGTGGCGCTTTCCCTGCCGATCCAGGCCTCCATCAGCGCACGGCGGCAGCGGCGTTCGGCCTCTTCTGGCGGGATCGCCATCGGGAAACTTTCCGAGGAGATGCGGGTGGTGTCGACTGTGATCCTCCGCGCTTCTACCAGCGCGGCATCATAGTCCTCATCCGCCCGCGCAACCTGCCACTTCAGCGCTTGGGGCAGTTCGGTCTCCTGCGCGCGAACCAGTTCCAGCGCCTCGCCTTCACGGCTTGCGACCAGATCGTCGACGGACAGCGTGGCGAGCGATGCCCGGCCGCGCCTGACGAAGCGGATCACGCCCTCGGTCTCAATGGCGTCGAATCCGAAATGCCGTGCCAAGGTGGAAATCGACGCGCGGGGGCTTTCCAGCGCGCCGATCACATAGCCCTCGACCGCGCCCCAGAGACCGGAAACGTCGATGAGGTCTTCCGCCAGTCCCGCGCGCAGGCAGAGGTGGCGCACGAGGGCCGCCAGTGACACCGCGCCCAAGCGTCCGGTCAGCCAGTGGCCAAGCCGCCAGTTCGGGCCGTCCGTCCAGACACCGGTCAGTTCGGGGAAGAACGGATAGGGTCGCGCGTCCCAGGTCCAGGCGGCGCATTCTGGGACATGCACCATCCGGCCGCCGTAGACGGACGACGTCGGGTTGTTCGCCCCTTGGCCCCACCAGAGATAGCTGGCCTCGAGATAGGCGCGCTGGATCGCGTCGTCGCGCCAGCCGCGGGAGAAATACGGGGTGAAGCTCTCCGACGACTTCGGGTCGAAGAAGACATTCGGCTGGTTCGTGCCCCGGTCGATGGCAGGGCAGCCGAGTTCGGTGAACCAGATCGGCTTGGACTGCGGCACCCATGCCGTGGGCGTGCCGCTCTCGACACCTGCTGGCCGGTTGAAATGCGGGTTCGACCACCAGGCCCGCAGATCCTTGTAGCGGAAGACCCATGGCTTGCCTGCAGCGCCATCCGTGATCGGCGTGCGGATCTGGGCCGACCTGTCGGCGGCGGATGCATAGAACCAGTCGAAGCCCTCGCCCCCTGCGATGTTCGCCTGCAGGTAGCCGCGATCATGGATGGCGGGCCAGCCTTGAAGGGCATCTACATGCTCGAAGCCGTCGCGCCAGTCGGAGAGCGGCATGTAGTTGTCGATCCCGATGAAGTCGATGTTGGCATCGGACCAGAGCGGGTCGAGGTGGAAGAACACGTCCCCTGTTCCATCGCCCGGCTGATGCCCGAAATACTCGGACCAGTCCGAGGCGTAGCCCACCTTGGTGACCGGGCCGAGGACCCACTTCACGTCTGCCGCCAGTGCCTTGAAGGCCGTCACGGCGGGATAGGCGCTGGCGCTCGACCGGATCGTCGTCAGTCCGCGCATCTCGGTGCCGATCAGGAAGGCATCGACCCCGCCCGCGACGGCGCAGAGATGGGCGTTGTGAAGGATCATCCGGCGCAGGCCCCAATCGCCGGAGGGACCGGTCCAGCTGACGCTGTCGCCCGATACTGCGAACTGCGCTGGGGTCGCCGCGCCGAAGAAGGCCGAGACCTGCGTTGCGGCGGCGGCGGTCTTGTCCGCGGTCCCGGTGTAGCCTGCCGCCGGGGAACAGGTGATCCGCCCGCGCCAGGGGAAGCTGGGCTGGCTCGGCGTGGCGGCGTTGTTGGAATAGGGGTTCGGCAGCGTGTTGCCGGGCGGCACGTCCATCAGCAGGAACGGATAGAACGTCACCCTCAGCCCGCGCGCCTTCATCTCGCGGATCGCCTGCACCACCGCGAAATCCGCAGGCGTGCCGCCATAGACCGGCCGGTCTTCGGCATCGCGGCTGACGAGATGGGCAGCCGAGCGGGAAACCCCGTTGACCGTCCAGACCTTGGGGCTGGTGACCTTTGTCGCCACCTCGACGCCGGGCTTGATCGTGCAATTCCCGGCGCGCAGGTCATCGCCGAACCAGGCAACGACCAGGCTGACGCTTTCGACGGCCGGGGCCATGGCCTGCAGCCGATCAAGCGCCACGACGATGTCGGCCTCGTCGGGCAACGCATTCAGGTTCTCGGCCGAGGTCGTGCCGCCGGTCGTCTGGCCGAAGACCGTCATCGTGGCGCCGACGGTCTTGCGGATGGCCTCCGTCGCATAGGTGAACTCGCCCGAGGCGGGGATCATGGTCACCGCCTTCACCAGCCCCTCGGCGGTGTCGGGATCCGCGAGTGGCCGGAATACCTCGAATGACAGTTGCGGCAGGCGGTTGCCATAGGTGGAAAGCGGCAGTTCATCGAAGACAACGTAGGCCGTGCCGCGATAGGCGGGCGTGTTGGCCGACCCCATCTTCGCCGATATGAACGGATCAGCCCCCTGGGTCTCGTTCCCCGGATACCAGCGCCAAGTGATCCCCGTCATGTCGAGCGGCTTGCCGTCGGCCCAGATCCGGCCGATGCCGGTGATCGGGCCTTCACACAGGGCGACTGCGAAGCTGGCGTAGTACAGATACTCAGTCGTCTGGACCCTTCCGCTGCCCCCGCCCTTGCCGCCTCCCTGTGTCGTGGTCTTCGTCTCCTCGCGGAAATCCGTGGCCCAGATGATGTTGCCGCCGATCCGCATCCGGCCGTAGAGGCGCGGGATGATTGCGCCTTCCGTGGCGGACGTGATCCGCAGGGAATCCAGCCGTTGCCCTTCGATCTTCTGCGCCGGGGCCAGCGAGGACACGATCCAGCTGTCCACCACCGACCCGATGGTCGAGCCGATGAAGCCACCGATGGCAGCGCCAGAGAAGCCGAGGATCGCGCCACCGAAGGCCCCGCCGATGGCGGAACCGACAGCACCGAGGACAAGCGTCGCCATGGAAAAATCTCAGTGTGCGGGGAACAGGAAGGCGAAAGCGATGCGGCGTCGCCATGTCGGTGTCAGCGATTCCTCGATGACCCCGAGGCGCTCGTAGGCGTGCAGGAAGGTGTCGGGGCCGGTGAGGATTCCGACATGCTTGGCGATGCTGCGCGGCATCATCCGGAACAGGATCAACGCGCCGGGTGGCGCATCTGCGGGTGCGATCTCCGGCATCATCGCCCGTGCGCCCTCCGCCAGAACTTCGCGCGGCCCGGTCTCGCCCCAGTCCCGGCTGTAGGGCGGGATCAGGAACGGCTCGGGCCCGACCACCTCGCGCCAGATGCCACGCGCGAGGCCGAGGCAATCGCAGCCGACCCCGCGCAGGCTGGCCTGGTCGTGATAGGGTGTGCCGAGCCAGGACCGCGCGACAGCAATGACGCGGGCGGGATCGGCCGTCGAGACGGGCGCGGTCACAGAACCGCCCCCTCGTGGCCGCCGTCCTTGGTGGCGTAGCGCAGCACGGCATCTTGGCCTGGGATGTGCGGGAAGCCCCGGAAGTTCGCGATATTGGCGAACTTCGCGCTGCAGGTCGCCATCCGCTTGTCGCAGCCCGCCCGGGCCACAAAAGCATCCGTCGCCGTGATCGGACACACCGGGGCTTCGAGCAGGGTCAGGATGGCGATGCCATCGACCAAATCATGCGACAGCACCTCGACGCGCCGCCCGGCGTTCGCACCGGTCGACCATTCGACCAGCCCGAAGGCGAACCAGCCCGCCGCGAAACTACCGAGGCCGGATGCCGTGAAAGACCGATCGCGCAGCACATCGATCACTGCGCCTGTCCCCTTGAAGGCCGGGGCGTCAAGGTTCACGCCGCAGCGCGCATCGCCCAGCGCGGCATCGCAGCTCCCCTGAAACGTCCGCCCGACCGTCTGCCCGAGCACATGGGCGAGCGAGCGGATCTCGGCCACGAAGGCCAGCCGCCCGCGCCGGATCTGCCCGATGGCCCCGCGCCGCATCAGAACACGCTGTGCGGTGTCGGCCCAGTTCACCCGCCAGACCTCCACCGCCGCGTTGTCCCAGCGGCCGTCGAGAATGTCGGTCTCGGTGATGCGGTCGGAGGTCAGCACGCCTTCCGCGTCCTGCGCATCGACCGACAGGTCCGAGCCCGAGCGCACCTCGGAGGCGGTCAGTCCGCTTTCCGGTTCGAACTCCGTGCCGTCGAAGCTCAGCGTGCGGTCGTGGTCGGTGAAGCCGAAGGTGACGCCGTCAGCCCGGGCGATCCGCCAGCACCAGCCGAGCGTCGTCGTGCCCTCATCGAGATGGGCCTGCAGCGCGGGCGAGAGGGATTTCACTTCCGCCCCCAGCCGCGAAGCAACGCCAGAGAGGCCAGTGCGGACGAGACGACACCGCCGCCAGCGCCGGTCAGCGCGTAGATGTTGAAGGGCCTCAAGTCGAAGGTGCCGGTCGCCAGATCGAAATCCGCCAGCCCGGCCATCGCCAGACCAGAGGCCGCCAGACAGGCAAGGTAGATCAGCCCACGCGCAAGGTTCCAGTTCATGATGTTGCCTTTCCTTTGAAGTGGTCCAACAGCCTCCGCCACCACGGCGGAGCGACAACGGATTGCGTCGGCACCGACGCAGTCGACGGCCGAAGTAGCGCCAGCGCCTCGCCCTCGGTCAGACGCCGGATCGGTTTCGAGAAATCGACCCGGCCGTTGCGGTCGACCGACCAGACGGGGATCGTTCCGGCGGGATAGCGGCCCGTGGCGAAGAGATCGCGTTCTGCCTCGCGGCGCGGGCGGATCGCGGCGGGTTTGAGCCAACCCATGAAGGCTGTTGCCGCAGCTGCCCGGTCGCCCGCGTTCAGGTGCCGGGTCAGCGCCGCCTTGGCGATGCCGCCCGTGTTGTAGTGAAACGAGACCAGCGCATCGAATTCGTGCGGTTCGAGCGGCACCTTCACGGCACGCAGGACGGCGGCCTCGTAGCGCGTGAGATCGGCGCGGAATACCCGGAACGCCTCGCGGATCCCGGCATCGAGATCAACGGGCATGCCGCGCGGCATTGTGGCGGGATCGGGCAGACCGGCTGCGGCCGTGTGGCCGATGCCGGAGGTCCAGACCTGTTTCACATCCGTGTAGGGTCCGGGCACGATGCCTTCGTGCCGGACGAGGGCCAGCAGCCCCCGGTCAGTCATCTGCATGGAAATCACCCCAGAAGCGAGAGGATCAGGATCAGCGCGGCGATGGCGATGCCGACGCCCAGCCGGTGGCGGAAGGCCTGGCCGGGATCGGACGGGTCGCAGCGCAGGGAGCGCGCGAGGCGGAGAAGGTCATGCATCGCCATCGCCTTTCCCGGCATGGCGCAGACGGGCGAGCAGCACCTCGATGAAGGCGGGACCGAAGACGCCGACCAGATAGGCCGCCGATCCGGCCGCGCCCCCGGCCGGGATCGCCTCGGGCGGCAGGCCGAGCCAACGGGTGATGATCGCCATCGACAGGCTGCCCATCCCGGCCGCGATCAGACCGCCAAGCAGGATGTGGCGTAGCGCATCGCGCAGCCGCATCTTCGTCGTCAGCGCATTGGTCGCCCCCCCGAGCGCGCCCCAGGCGGCGAGGATCACCGCCGTGGAGGCGAGCAGTTCCTTCAGCGCTGCCGCCAGAAATCCGGTTTCGTCGTTCATCGTCGGATCTCCAGAAGCGGGATGGAGGTGATCGAGCCCAGCCGCTCGAGGTCGAGCGTCACGTCGAGCACGTCGGTGTCGAAGCGGACCGGGACATCGAACTCGAAGCCTGCGGTGACCGCGACGCCAGCGCTCGGCGGGGTGGTGAAGGTGATGACGCCGGTCGTGGTATCGACGGACCAGCCAGACGCCTGCGGTGCGCCATTCAGGGCGATGGTGACCGAGCCCGCGACCGGCTTGGTGATGGTCCGCACCCACGACTGGCTGCCCGAGGCGTATCGCTTCACCAGCTGGAAGGCGGTCGTCGCGCCATTGCCGGTGCCGATCGCCTGGTCGGTCGGCGAAGGCGTGCCCGAGGGAAGGCAGGATTTGTGATCGCCCCAGTCCTTGAACCGGAAGCCATGGAGGCGACCGTTCCGCGTCTCGAAGAAGGCAACCACGGCGGCTAGATCGTCGGCCCGGCGGATACCGTAGGCCACGTCGTAGCGACGGCGCGAATTGGCCCAGCTGGCGTTGCGCTCTTCGTCGCCCGAGGCAAGTTCGACGATCTGGGTGCGCCGTTCGGGCCCGCCGCGCGCGCCTCGGCTGATGTTGTCCGGGAACCGGACCTCATGGAACGCCATGGGTTACATCCCCCGGCGCCCGAGCGAGACCGCCCGGGCGATGTCCGCCGCGACCTGCGTGCGGGATTGCCGGAAGCTCTCGGCGTCGCGGGCCATGATGGTGACGTTGATCCCGCCGCCAGCACCGTAGCTCTGCGCCTCGCGGCGCGAGAGCACCCGCTCGCTCCGTTGCAGGATCGCGGGCACCTCGTCGTGCCGAAGACCGACAGCGCCGCCCGAATGCATCCGGGGCGCGGCGGCGAAGGCCATGGCCGGGACCATGCGCGAGGGGCCCGACGTGCCGACCATGCCGCCCGCGTGCAGGATATTGGCGAAGATCCCGCCCGCGCCGCCAAGCGCGCCCGAGAGCGCGTTGGCGATGGGACCGAGGATGAAGCGCCGCGCCGCGAGCTTCGCCAGATCGGCGATGAGCGAGGTCACCAGATCGCGGAATTTCAGCTTGCCGGTCTTCACGAACTCACCGACCGCGTCCTCGGCCGACTGGAAGGCGCTGACGAGGCTCTGGCCGATATCGCCACCGATCTCCCGCGCCCGGCTGGCATAGTCCGAGAGGGCCGCCGTCACCGCCTGCCATCCGGTCAGCGCACGCTTGGCTCCTTCGCCAGCGGCGGTTCCCGCATCGCGGGCAGCACCTCCGGCACCATTGGCAGCGGCAGTGGTGTCGTCGAGCCCGGCCGCGAGTGCATCGGCGGAGGTCGCGGCGTCCGTCAGCGCGGTTTCAGCCTCCGTGCCGGACCCGGTCACGGCATCCTTCAGCGCCTGCCAGGCAGCAAGCGGCCGGGTCGCGGCATCGGTCAGCATGCCCGCAGCCTCGCGATAGGCATCTGCCCGGGCGCGCGCGTCATCCGCCATGGCGCCGAGCCCGAGATCGGGCGGGGTGATATAGGTTCGGGCGAGCGCGGCGGAAAACGCATCGGCTGCTGCGGTACCCGCCGCCGTTGCCGCGCCCTCGAATGGGTTGTCGATCCGGCTCAGGTCGACCGGATCGAGCGTGCCGATCCGCACCCCGCCTTCGCCGGTCGCCCATTCGGGCAGCAGGGCCAGTGCGGCGTTTAATGTCTCGATGAAGCCGTTGATGCGGGTGACGACGCCGTTCAGCATCGCCTCCACCCCGCCGATCAGACCGTTCGCCGCCTGGTAGGCGAAATCGCCGATGGCCCCCGGCAGGCTGCCCCAGATCGCCACCGCGCCATCATAGGCCCCCTGGAAAATCGCGACTGTGCGGTCCCCGAAGCCGACGACACCCGCAATGGTGCCGTCTAGCGCCGAGAGTGCGGCGGCCTTCAACCCCTCCCATCCGGCCGCCATGCGGGCCAGTGCGGCGTCGAGCGCGAGCCCGATGCGCGACCAGACCTCGGAGGCCAAATCGGAGAGCAGCCGGAAGGCTTCGCCGACCCCGCCCACGCGGGCGACGAGCTGGGAAAGCTGATAGATCAGCTCGCCCACGCCAACGATCAGCGCGCCGATGCCTGTGCGGATCAGCGCCCCGCGCAAGACGACCAGCGCGGTGGCGAACCCACGGACCGACAGGGCGGCGGCGGCCAGCCCGGCGACCCAGCGGCCCGCGAGGAAGGTCGCGAAGCTCACGGCGTAGGTCGTCAGGCGGCCGATATTGTCGAAGAGCCCGCGAATGGCGATGCCGAGCGGCCCTGTGCGGCTGGCGATGGCCGCCATGGCGTTGGCGACCGCCTCGAGCGCCGGCGCCGCGGCGACGGCCAGCTGGTTCGACAGCCCGCGCCAGATCAGCCCGAGGCGCGAGATCGCGTCGTTCGTGCGCTCGATCTGGTCGGCATCCTGCTCGGAGACGACAACACCGAAGGCGAGCACGTCCTCGGTCGCCTGTCGCAGCGTCGCGGTATCGATGCGCGACATTGCGATGGAGCCTTCCTCGCCGAAGAGCTGTCCCGCGACGGCGGCGCGCTCGGCCGCGGGCACGAAGTTCTCGATGGCGGCGTTGATCGCACCCACACGCTGGTCCAGCGGCAGCGCGATCAGGTCGTTGGCGGAAAGGCCCAACCGAGCCAGCGCGTCAGCGGCGGGACCTGTCCCGGCGGCCGCCTGGCTGAGACGGCGCGTCAGATCCTTGGTGGCCTGCTCGATGCCGGACATCGAGACGCCAGCCAATTCGCCCGCGCGCTCCAACGTCTGGATCGAGGCGACGGTCGTGCCAAGCGATTGTGCGAGCTTGGCCTGCGCATCGACGGTCTGCAGGCCCGAGCGGATCATCGCCACGCCAGCGGCGGCGGCCGCTGCAACGGCGGCTGCTGCGGCCACGCGCACCCGGCGCGAGAAGGCCGCGAGCCGGGCGTTCGCAGCGTCCATCTCCCGGCTGAGCCGTCCGAAGCCTCGGGCACCGGCTTCGCCGACGCCTTCCAGTTCGGCGCGCACCTGCCGGCCGCCGACCGCCGCAAGGCGGACGCTGACGCGTTTTTCAGCCATTGGGACGTTCCATCTGTTCGTTGAGTTTGGCGACCATCACCGCTTCGATGACGGGCAGCAGTTCGGCCATGGCGAGCGACGGGACCCCGAGCGCGTCACCGAGCGCCAGCGCCGCCGTCATGTCCCAGCCGATCACTGCGCCGGGCAGAACCCGGAGTTGGCCGCCGAGGCGGCCGACCAGGTCCCAGACCTGCCAACCCTCCGGAGTTTCCGGACGGTTCAGCCGCGCCGGGCAGTCTTCGCAGGCCGTTTGGCAGGCGTCGCAATATCGGTCGCCCCCGCCGAAGGACCATTCGGCGAGAGCGCGGAGGCGTTTTTTTCCTGCTCCAGCAGCAGGCCCTTGGAGACGTAGGTCAGCTGGAAGGCCTCGAAGATCGGCCAGACGTCAAGCAGCGCGTCGATGGCCTCGGGGCTGGGGTCGATCGGCTTGCCGTCCGCCTCGCCGATGCCCTCCCAGGCGAGCACCGCGCGGCGGGCCAGCGCCTTGGCGAAGGCCACTGCGCGTTCCTCGTCGGACGCCTCGTTCGGCACCGCCTCGACGGCGGAATCGCTGCGCGTCGCCACCATCAGCGCGGTGGTCAGCGGGCGCAGTTGCACGCGCACACCGGGAGCGAGATCGTGCCAGCGCGGGGCGTTGGTCAGGTCGAGCGTCAGCATTCTCAGTACACCTCGATGTCGTTGATCAGGGTTGCGGTGCACATCCGCCCGACCACGCTGTCGCGCGCGGCCTGCCAGTCGAAGGTCGCCTGCACGCCCTGCGGTCCCGAAATCTCGATCCGGGGGCGCGGCAGGTAGACGGCGTGCACGGTGAAGGTGAAGCTCTCGCCGGACGGCAGGACGTAGGCGAATTCCATCTCGCAGGCCTCGCCGTTAATCGCCTGCGTCACCAGCGTCTGGTCGGCGAAGCGCACCTCGATCCGGCCGGTCAGCGCGGCGATGGAGGGGTCCGCGCCGTCGATACGGCCGTCCGACCGGATGGTCTCGATCCGGTCGAGGTTGTTGGCATAGGTGATGTCGGCCGAGACCACGTTGCCGAGGGCCGAGCCGTTCCGCGTGATCGACCCGTTGAAGTGGCCGAACCGCTTCAACTCCAGCGCAGCCGGAGTTCCGGCGCTGGTCGTCGTTCCCACCGTCTCGCCCTGTGCCACCAGCCGCGCGGTGGCCGTAAGCAGCCCCGAGCGCTGCATTTGCCAGGTGATCTGGTCGAGCACGCAGCCGGAATACATCGCGTAGCGTGGCACCTCCGGCATGCCGGTCTCGATGGAGAGGCTCGGTAGGGTCCAGGCGCCGGACTGGAACTCGTGCGTCCAAGGGCCAGTGCCGGTCGTCGTCGGCGCGCCGAAAGCTGCCTTCAGCCAGAACCCGAAGGCCTCGGCATCGAGCGGCACGACGACATCGCCGTCGGCCGTCACCGCGTCCTTGATCGGCGCCAGCGGATCGCGGCCGTAGCCGAGAAGCTCGGAGTTCAAGAGCGGCTGCTCGGCGCCGAGCGACGTGCTGGCGAAAGGCATGCGGGTGAAGCCGCCAGCGGGCGGCGTGCCAAACGTGGTCTCGAACGCAAGCGCCATCTGCGCCCGCGCCCCTTGGGCTCGTGCCATGTCTCAACTCCTGTTGTCGATTGAATCAGCCGAGCGGGTCGGCCGTGGAATAGTGCAGCACCACCGGGAGTGAGGCGAATCAGACGACAGTCCAGTGGACTGTCGTCCCGCCGAACGCGGCCTTCAGGCTGGCCGCAGGTTCACCCAAGCGGGTCGTCAGTTGAGTAATGCAAGACGATCGAGATCACCGCCGCCTTCAGGCTGGCCGCGCCCTCGACCGGCAGATCGACGGGCCGCGGTGCTTCCGCCTCGACCCAGTCGCAGAGCCCGCCCAGCGTCCGGTCGGCGGCGAGCGCCGTGCCGATGCTGGCGGTCAGCGTGTCGAAGGCGGCATCACTGGCGGCGCCCTGAACGACCGCCTCGACTTCGGCGCGGTGTTGGTAGTGGTAGCGCAAGGGCGACAGTGTGACTTCCGGCTCCCCCGGCTCGCCGTCGCGCAGGATCAGCAAGCCCTCGGCCGGGACGCGCTCGGGCAGCACGTCCCCCCGCAGCGCGGTGGCGGGCAACGCCGAAAGCCGCGCGTGCAGCGCGGTGAGGATGGTTTCTCGGGGAGTGGGCATGTGGGGTGCGCTTCGGACCGTTATTGCAAAATTAGTGCTTCGAGGCTATATAGCTTCCAAGACATGAGGACCGTATGCCGTGGACCGTTTCGTTTTCAGAGGAGTTCGAGCCGGAGTTCGACGAACTTTCGCCCGAGGTGCAGGATGCAATCCTCGCCCGCGCCCTTCTTCTGGAGCGCGAGGGGCCATCGCTCGGTCGCCCGCATGCCGACACCCTGACCGGGTCGAAACATGCGAACATGAAGGAGTTGCGATGCAACGCCGCTGATGGCGTGTGGCGCGTCGCTTTTGCATTCGATCCCGACCGGCAGGCGATCCTGCTCGTCGGCGGGGACAAGTCAGGTGGCAGCGAGAAGCGCTTCTACAAGCAGCTGATCGCGCGGGCCGATGAGCGGTTCGACCGCCATCTCTTGAGCCGGAAAGGATGAGGACCATGGCACGGACCCTGAAGGACAAGCTGGCCGCACTCGAACCGGCCCGTTGCGCGGGCGTCGAGGCCGAGGCCGACCGCCTCCACACCGAATATCTGACGCTTCAGGAGCTTAGGAAGGCCAAGGATCTGACGCAGGTCCAACTGGCCCAAACCCTCGGCATTCAGCAGGCGACGGTCGCGAAATACGAGCGCCAGAGCGATCTGCTGCTCTCGACGCTTTCAAGCTATGTGCAGGCCATGGGGGGCAGCCTGAAGCTCATGGTCGAGTTTCCCGGCAAGGCGCCGGTGGCGCTCGAGGGTCTTGGTGAGATCGAGGAACCCCGCCGCCGCCGTTCGGCACGCGGCAATGAACAGGCCGCCGCGCGTGCCTGACTATCTCGCTTCCACCCAGTTCGCCACGATCAGCCCTGGCACACCATCCAACGCCCGGTCCGCGTCCCGTGCGAGATCCAGCCGCTTCGGCAGCTTGACCTGCGGCACCAGCAGGAAGATCGGCGCGGTGACCTTGCCGCGGCCGGTCTTCGAGCGGGATACCACCGCCTGGCCCTTCGTGTTCAGCCGTCCCTCCGCGACCAGCAGGCTCGGACCCGTCCGGCGATAGATGAACCGCAGGCGCAGCCCGCGACGGCGTTCCCATTCGCCGGGCGTGATCCGGCCGCCGCGGAGGGACTTGCCCGCCGCAGGCAGCGGGATCGCCAGCCAGAACCCGTTCTTGGAGCGGATCAGCGGTCCGGTGTCATGTGCGCCCACGATGACCGGGGCCTTCGACCAGACCAGCGCTGCGGCGTCCAGGCTTTCGCCCGACCTAGGGAAGTTCTGGCTCCGGATCGAGTTGGCGAGCCGTGTGCCGAGCCCCGCGCCGGTGATCTGCAGCCTCCACGCGGTCTTCAGCCCGTTCCCGGCCTCGCGCATGGCGGCGGTGACGGCGCGCTCCCCGGCCGCCACCTCCGCCGCCATCATCGCGACGATGTCGGGATCGATGTCGAGCTTCAGTTTCATGGCCATCACGCGGGCCTCAGATCGACGGTCCAGACCAGCCGCTCGCGGTCACGGACCGGCTCGCCCTGAATGAGGAAGGCGTCGCCGTCGATCTCGATCCTGTCGCCGGGGCGCGGGTTCGCCACCTCGGCGACGCGCAGGTCGATCCGCGTGGTCTCGGACCAGAGCCGGGCATCCCCGAAGTCGGAGACGACATCCGCGCGCCTGGCGACGGCACGCACCAGCACGGGCGCGCCGCCGTCGGCGATGTAGACCGCATCCCGGCCGATGTTCGGATCGGCGAAGAGCGCGCTGAGCGCGGCGGCGAAGGCGCTCATCAGAACGTCGCGTTCAGGCGCACCCGGCCGATGGTGTCGCCGGCGCCGCTCGCCACCGCCTCGACGGCCGCGCCGATGAGGGTGTTGTCGGTCGCGACGGTCGTGGTGCGCTTGTTGGTGTCGTCCCAATAGACCTTGGCGCCAACCGTCCACGCCTGGGAGCCGACCTTGGTGATGTCGAACACGCCGACGAGCGCGGTCTCGACGGGCTCGCCAATGGCGGCGGCACCCGCGGCGATGCCGAAGATGGAGCCGACGAGCAGGCCATCGCCGGAGGCGACGGCATAGGGCGCGGTCAGGGTGATGGTGTTGCCGGGCTGGACGTAGGTTTTCATGATGGGGATCCTCGTGGAAAGACGAAGGGCGGCCCGTCAGGACCGCCCGTGTGTCAGAGTTCAGGAAGCGCGGTTTACGCGCCCGGGTTCTTGTAGAGGCCGCGCCAGTCGATGGCCTTGGCGCCGAAGTCGAGGCGGCACTTGATCTCGACCCCATCGACGTCGAAGCCGTTGCGGGTCTCGATGTAGGCGCCCTGCTGACCCTCGAGATAGGCGTACTCGATGGTGTCGATCTGGTTCGGGCTGGCCGCCAGATACCAGGCGGTCTCGCTGGCGGCGTCGAGCCGGGGCTCGCTGATCGGCGCGAGGGTGCGGATCGACTGCGGCACCACGCTGGACGTCGCGGCGGGCACGAGGTTCTGGGCGACCAGCTGCTCGGCCTTCAGTTCGAGCGAGGCGGGCACGATCAGGAACGCGGGCCGAACGTTCAGCACCGTCTTCTTGTCGAGCCCGGTCTGCTTGGCCATGGCGGCACGGGCCGCGCCGACGCTGCTCACGTCGAGCGCCGCGCCGGTTCCCGCGAGGTTCTTGTGGGTGGTGTGGAACAGCGCGTTGCCGTCGGCCATCGCCGGGTTGGCGGTGATGATCCCCCAGACCACGTCCGACTCCAGCTGAGCGATGGAGTTTCCGTACATCGCCGGGATACGGGTGAAGGCGTCGAGATCGTCGTTGATCAGCGTCTGGCGGGTGATGGCGACCACCCGGCCATAGGTCTTGACCTTGTAGCTCTCCTTGCTCTCGCCGAGCGTGCCGCGCTTGAACTCGCCGCTCTCGCCGACTTCCAGCAGCTGCGGGGCCTCACCGAGCTGGGCCCGATGCATGGCCTTGAAGTCCGTCGCCAGCACCTGGCGGCAGAACAGCATGAAGGTGCGGGGATAGGCCTCGTAGGCCTGCCGCAGCGTCTTGTTGGTGACGGCCGACAGGATCTCGGGGAAGTCCGAGGTCGAATGCAGCGCGCGCGTCGCCACCTCGTCGCGCGACAGGCCGCGCGTGTTGACCCCGGCGTTGCCGAGGCTTTCGCGGGCCAGTTCCAGCAGGGTCATGCCGCGATACTGCCGGGCGGCGTCCTCCAGCTGGAACAGCGTCGGGCTGTAGCGGTGCAGGAGCGCGTTCGCCACCGCGTCGCGGCGGGTGATGTGTTCGTCCCGGCCGCCGAGGGTCACGGAGACATGGGGGAAGGTCCGGGTCTCGTCGGATTTGGCGGCGACCTGATCGAGGATCAGGCGGCGGGACTCGTCCACGCTGACGCCGCGCTTGACCAGATCCTCGGCGAAGCCGCGCTCGAGGTTCAGCCGCCCGGCCAGATCGTAGATGGTGGAGACGCGGTCTCGTTCGGCCTCTCGGGCGCGGGTCGCGACGACTTCGGTGTCGGGCGCGGGAGTTGCCTGCGTCTTCGGCTGGCTGCGCGTCTCACTTGCTTGGACCTTCGGTTCGCTGGCCGCGACGTTCGGTTCGGGCGCAGCCGCTTTCGGCTCGGTCATGGCGGTGTCCTCGGTTTCGACCGGCTCGGTCGGCTGGGTGTTGGCGGGGGTTGCGGCGTCGCTCGCCGGGGTCTGGGTCTTGTTCGTCATCGGGGTCGGTCCTTTCGTGCTTGAAGGGGCGTCCCGGCGGTGAAGGACGCAGTCGTGAAGGGGATGCTGGGCGCGGAAGCCCGCTGCTGGGTCGGCCCCGACCGCGACGGCGGAGACCTCGAAGGGCGTCCAGTCGACGGCGCGCCAGAGTTCGCGGGAGGCCTCGGGTTTCGAGACCTCGAAGCGGTGGACCTGGTAGCCGATGGAGACCGCGCGGATGTGCCCAGCCTGGATGTCGCGCCAGATCGGCTCGACATCGGCGCGTTCGCTGATCCGCACCAGCGCGATGCCGCGGCCGTTCTCGATCCGCGCCGAACCCGGTACGACCGAGCCGATCACCGCGTCGAGCGTGTCGAGCTCGTGCACCTTCAGGAACGGCGCGCCCGCGTTCAGTCGGTCGAGGCGGACATGGGCGGGATCGAGGCTCAGCTCCTCGTCATAGGGCTCGCCGAAGAAGGTCGCGCGGCGGACGCGGGCCCCGGCCGACCAGACCACCTCGACGGTGCGGCTGTCGGCATCGGCCGTGTTCGGCGCAAGCTCCGCCGACCGGCGCATGGCCGGCAGTTCGATCATCGTGTCCATGAAGGTCAGTCCTGTTGGTCGGCCTGCGCCGGATTGGTTTCCGCGTCGGCGGAGGGATCGTTGGCGTTGGTGTCGTCGGCAGCGGTATCGGTCGCCGGATCGCCGGTCTGCGCGCTGCCGGTCTTGGTGACGCGGCGAGGGTCGCTGTCGAGGACCAACCCCAGCGCGTCGAGCTTGGCGTTGGTCGCCGCGATCTCGGCCAGCACGGCGTCGGGGTTGCGGCCCTGCCGGGCGATCACCTCGGCCAGCGTCATGGTGCCCGAGCGGATGGACAGCAGGTTCGCCATCGCGTCCTTCTGCGGATCGACCGCCTCGAACTTCGGCGGCGACCATTCCACAGGCACGATCGGCGACGGGATCTGCCCCGCCGCCCATGCGGCTTCCGTGAACCACCGCCACACCGGGGCGCAGAACATCGGGATGAACAGCTGCCATTGGACGGCGTCGATCTGGCGGCGGAACTCCACGAGACCCGCCCGGATCGAGGAGTAGTTCACTTGGGACAGGTCCCCCGTCAGCAGCTCGTAGGGCACGCGGAAGCCTGCCGAGATCGTGTGCAGGCTCGCGCGCTTGTATTCGCCGTAGCCGCCGGTGGCCGACGGCTGGTTGAAGCGGATGTCCTTGCCGCCGCGGGCATAGGCGATCAGCCCCGGCTCGAACTGTTCCACCCGGTTGCCATCGGCGTCGACTACCGTGGGCGCGATACCCTGCTGCGCCTCGTCGTCGCCGAAGACGATGGCGGTGACGCAGGCCTCGGTCTTCTTGCGAACCAGTTCGGCCACTTCATAGTCGTCGAGATCACGCAACGACCGGATCACCGGCGCGCCCCAGGGGACGCCGCGCGCTTGCGTGCGCTGCTTCTCGTAGACATGGGCGATCTCGGTCGCGGGGACCGGGCGGCTCTGCAACCCGTTCTGCAAGGCCCCGTAGGCGTCGCCCGGATGCTCGGCATGCAGCCAGTAAGCCCGGCGCTTCCCGACCGGGTCGAACTCGATCCCCTGCACGAGGCGCCCTGCGCCGAGGGCTCCGGACTTGGTGGCGTCGAGGAAGTCGGCTTCCAGCACCTGCAATTGCAGCGGCACCGGCAGGCCGTCGCTCGCGCGCCGCAGGCGGCGGCGCACCAGAACCTCGCCCGCCTCGACCATCTCCCGGCAGATCAGCGTCTGCAGGCCATAGAAGTCAAGCTGGCCATCGGCGTCGCAGTCCGCCGTCCAGCGTTCGAAGAGCGCATCGACCTTCCGGTCCAGCTTGTCGTCGCCGCTGGCGGCGCGCGGCATGATGCCCGCGCCGATGATGTTGTTCACCAGCACCGCCACAGCCTTCGCCGCGTGCGGGTTGTTGCGCACCAGATCGCGCATTCGGTCGCGCAGCAGCGCCCCGGCAACGCCGATCTCGGTGTCGGCGGAGGATCCCGGCGCGCGCCAGCCCTCGGTCCGCCGCCCGCGCGCCGCGCCGTCATAGCCCCGCGTCAGGGTCTCGAACGCCTGACGCGCCATCACGCGGCGGGCGGCCATGCGCGGCGCCACCGTGGCGATGGCGTGATCGAACCAGGTCGCCGACATCATCGATCCCCGCGCGAGAAGCCCGCCAGCCCCGCCACCGGCAGCGGTCGGCTGACGCCCGCGATGGCGCGCTCGATGGTCCGGATGCGGGCCAGCAGATCCTCGGCCGAACCGTAATCCACCGACTTGCCGTCGTAGCTGACCCGGGTCGTGCCGCTGGCATAGGCCCTGCGCAACGCCGAGAGCTCGGTTTCCGTCCAGTCGGTCATGTTCAAAACCATCCTCCACGCCGCCCGAACCAGTCGGAGCGGCGCTTGCCTTGCGGGGCCTGTCCCGGCCGGTTGATCTGTCCGGCGGGATCGGTGTCGGTGGGGGCCGCCCCGAGCTGATCCTCGAGGTCGCGCCATTTCGCCTCAGACCAGCGGTCCGCGCCCGCGATCCAGGCGGCGGCGCGGGCATAGACCCGGCAATCCAGCGCCTCGTTGCGCTCGCGGAGCTTCTGCCATTCGAGCCGGGCAAAGCCGCGTTTCGTACGCACCGTCACCAACTGCTCGGCCACGAACTGCTTCAGCCATTCGTTCTCGACCCAGTGCGGCAGGTGCACCGAGCCGGGCGGGAACGCCGCCCCGTCTGCCGTGTCTTCCTCGGTCGGCCGCGCCAGCCGCAGGAAGCGGTAGGTCTCGGCCTTGAAGGTCGACACCGCCACGGTCCAGAGCCGGGCTCCGCGACGCAGGCGTTTGCCGCCCTCGGTCGCGTCGACGAAGGTCGGGCCCGAGACCGGGCTCGAGCGGTTGAACCCCTCGACCCCCTTCACCGGCGACACCTGCGCGAAGCCTTGCGCCCGCGACCAGGAATAGACCGCCGGGGCCTCGTAGCCGGTGTCGATGGCCAGCCGCGCGATCCGAAGATGCGCGTTGCGCTCGTGCGGCCAGGACCGGTCCAGCAGCGAGGTAAGTTCCGACCAGGCGTCATGCCGATCCGGCCCGCCCTCGATTACGACGTGATCGACGAGCCAGCTTTCGAGCCCGCGGCCCCAGGCCCAGACATCGACCTCGATCCGGTCCTTCTGCACATCGGCCCCGGCGGTTAGGAACAACCCGCCAGCTGGCACCGTGCCGGATGTCCAGCGCTCGCGGCGGTCGTAGAGCCGCTGCCAGTCTGGAGCCTCGCCGGTCTCGACCCATGTCTCGCCGAGGATCGTGTTGCGGAACGCCTTGATCGCCTCGTCGGACCCCTGCGCCGCGTCCCATGCCCGCACGATCCGCTCCCAGCTCAGCCAGCCGATCGGCGAGTAGAGCGCCGAGAGGTGATACCCGACCGTGGTCGGATCGGCGGCCGTGGCGGTCGCCCGCCATTCGCCGCCCTCCAGCATCGCCGTCTTGTGGTGTTCGGCGATGGGCGTCTCGCAGCCCTCGCAGTGATACTCCGCCGTCTCCGGACGGCCCTTCTGCCAGCGCAGCCGGTCGAACTTCAGCCACTGCATCGCGCCGCAATGCGGGCATGGCACGAAGAACCTTCGCTGGTCGGACGCCTCGAACTCGCGCTCGATGCGCGACAGCCCCCGGATGGTGGGCGTGGACACAAGGAACACCTTGCGCCGGTGGGCGAAGGTCAGCGACCGCGCCTCGGCCAACGTGACCGGGTCGCCTTCCTCGTCAGCGGACGCGGGATAGGCGTCGACCTCGTCGAGGAAGATGTACCGCGCGGGCGTCGAGCGCAGCCCGACCGCCGAGTTCGCGCCTGTCATGATCAGGATGCCGCCCGCGAATTCCTTGGACAGCATCGTGTTGCCCGCATCGCGGGAGCGCGCGGGTTTCACCCGCTCCCGCAGCTCGGGGCTCTCGTCGATCAGCGGGTCGATCCGCTGGCGCGAGTTGCGCTTGGCCAGTTCCACCGTCGGCTGGACCGCGAGCATCGGGCCCGGCGCCTGGTGGATGGCGAAGCCGATCCAGTTGTTCCCGGCCTCGGTCGCGCCGACCTGCGCGGCCTTCATGAACACGATCCGCTGGGTCGGATCGCCGGGCGACAGCCGGTCCATGATCTCGCGCATGTAGGGCGTGCGCACCGTGCGATATCGTCCGGGCTCGGCCGATGCGCGGCCCGAGAGCATCCGGTGCCGGTCCGCCCATTCCGAAACGGTCAGGTCCGGGTCGGGCCGCAGCCCGTTGCCCCAGGCGCGCAGGATCTCGCCCGCGCCGTCGAAGTCCGTCAGGCTATCATCGTCACCGGAAGTCGGGCCGGACCTCGGCGAGTTCGTCGAGGTGGGCGCGTACATGTTTCTCCAGGACCTTCTGCATCGCGGCAGGCTCGACACCGAGCTCGGCCGCCATCAGCGCCGCCGCACGCGCGGGCCACGTCACCCATGCGTCCCGTTCCTCCCGCGCCAGCCGGAACACCAGCGCCAGCGCGCGGGCCCGCTCGATCAACTCTCCCTTCAGCTTCTGCAGACGGATGCGCCGCTCCTGCGCTTTCAGCACCTCGTTCGCGGTCTTCGCCTGCAGGAAGGTCGTGCCGCCGCCGACCGCCGGGACCGCCAGCCCCTGTTCGCGGAGCGTGTCTCCGACCGCGGCCACCGCCGCCTCGGGGACCGGCTTCAGCTTCGGCGCTGGCGGCTTGCGGGTCTTTGACGGGTCCGTCGTCTCGGAACGCCTCGCGTCGCTGGCAGCTGCGTTGATGCTGCCGTCGGGATAAAGGACCAGCCGCTCGGCCGTCTTCGCTTTCTGGATCGCGCCACGCGACAACCCGACATGCGCGGCGTACTGGCGCTCGCTCATGCCCTGCATCGACGGCTCCGATTGTCATTCAGATTCATGCGCTTATCGAGTTGATAAGCGTCGCGGACAGAGGGAACGTGTCTCCAGAAGGACGATGCAACTCACCACGGAGCCAGCCCGATGACCCGCCGCGCGACCGACAACACGAAAGCCCTCGACGCCTTCATCGCCGCGAAGACCGAGATCGACGCAATGCTGGAACGCCTCGCCGCCCTCAGCGCGGACCATTTCGAGACCAGCCCCGACGAGATCAACTGGGGCCATGTCGGCACCCTGAACCACTACCGCGCCAAGCTGCGCGAGATCACCGACATGGCCTTCAGCGAAGGCGAACACGCCGAGTGAGACGACCCGCTCCCGGTCCCGCCCGCCGACTGGCGGGCTCGGCCTCGTAGAAGGGCCCGCATTCCGCGCGCCCCGATACGGGAGACGACGATGACCCAGCTTTCCGACACTCAAGCCATCATCCTCAGTGCCGCCGCACAGCGCGAGGACCGCATCGCCTTGCCGCTGCCCGAGAGCCTGCGGGGTGGCGCCGCCGCCAAGGTGATCAGCGCGATGCTCACCAAGGGCTTCCTCGAAGAGGTCGACACTGATCTGCGCAAGGGTGAGTCCGTCTGGCGCGAGACCGGCGACGGCCATGGCGTCACGCTGGTCGCCACCGACGCAGGCCTCGCCGCAATCGGAATCGAGCCCGAGGACGCGGACACCGCGCCTGCGGGGGCGACGGACGCGCCGACCGAAGAGCCGGCGCCGGACACCCCCACCGGACCCGAAGCCGCGCCCAAGGCGCGCGCACCGCGCGAGGGCACCAAGCAGGCCACCCTGATTGCCATGCTGCGCGCGCCGGATGGCGCGACCATCGACGAGATTTCCGCCGCCCTGCAGTGGAGGCCTCACACGACGAGGGGCGCGATGGCCGGGGCGCTGAAGAAAAAGCTGGGGCTCGAAGTCACCTCCGAGAAGGTCGAGGGGCGCGGACGGGTCTACAAGTTGCCCGCCGCTTGACGCACGCGGACCCGATGAGAAAACGACCGCCGTCCCTCGGGGTCGGCGGTTGCTCATCTGGCGCTCCGCATCCGGATCGCCTCGAACAGACGCCGCAGCAGGAACCCACGTGCCAGAGAGATGCCGACGAACGCAAGGCCGATGGTCAGATGCTCACCTAGGCCGGTCTCGATCCCGAACCACGGGAACACGACGATCTGCGTGGCGATGGCCAGCACATAGCCGATCACGACATTCGTCACGGATTCGGCCAAGGACATCAGGCGGCTCTGCTGCATCGCAATCCCTCCGACAGGCATTCCAGAAAGGCCGTCACGAACTCCGCCGCGAGCGGCGGCACGATCGCATTGCCGTAGCCCCTGAGCAGCCCCATGCGGCCGGGTATCCCATCAGCCAGCGGGAATGTTCCGGGCTCAACCGGTCGCCAGCGTCCGTCCCGGCAGCGGAGCCAGTCAGGGTCTCGCCAGACGCCGTCCGTCGCGCCGGCCCCGGCGGGATTGACGAGGGGTCCGTCCAGGTCAACAACTTCACCGTCCTGCGGCTGGCATCGGTGTTGCCGGCCGCGTTGTAGCGCTCCGTAGCCGGTGTCCCTGCCATCGGTGTCGGCCAGCCTGCCAGCCAGACCTGCCTCCCCAGCAGCGCGTTGATCGGCACCGCCGGACATTCCGATCCGTCCTTGTGGTCCCGCGCCGAGGCCGTGGCCCAGCCAGCTATCGCCGGGTTCCATTGCGACGGCGCCGAAGAACAGCCGCTGGCGGATATGCGGGGCGCCGATGCACGCAGCCGGCAGATCGGCCGCCGCGACGGCGTAAGATGCCGCTTCCAAGTCAGTCGCCAGAGCGTCGAACCACGCCCAGTCAGCCGTGCCCTCAGCCGCTGTTCCAGCCGTTCGGCCAGATGGGCCGAGCACCGCCGCGCTGGCGACCTGCTCGCCGAAGACGAGGTCCGGACGGCAGGCGGCAACGAGGCGCAGGAATGCGGGTGCGAGGTGGCGGTCATCGTTCTGTCCCTTGCGCTGCCCGGCCTGGCTGAACGGCTGGCAGGGCGGCGATCCGGTCCAGACCGGCCGGTCCTCGGCCACGCCGGCAAGGCGCAGCGCATGGGGCCAGCCGCCGATCCCGGCGAAGAAATGGCATTGCGTAAAACCCCGCAGGTCGGACGGCTCCACGTCGAGAATGGATCGTTCGTCCACCTCGCCAGCCGGAAGGTGGCCGGCGGCGATGAGGTCCCGCAGCCAGGCGCAGGCGGCGGGGTCGGAATCGTTGTAATAGACGGCCATCAGGCGGCAGCGTCGGTGTCTGTGTCCTCGCCCAGCCGCTCGGCCCTTACGGCTGCGAAGCTCCGGCCATCGCCATCGAGGATCGCCTCGCGCCCCGTGTCTGCCTGCCAGCGTTCGACGGCGACATCGACATAGGCCGGGCTGATCTCCATCGCGAAGACGCGGCGGCCATTGGCCTCGCCCGCCATGATCTGCGATCCGGAGCCCGAGAACGGCTCGTAGCAGAGGCCGCCCCGCGCCACGTGCTGGCGCATGGGAATTCCGAAGGCGTCGAGCGGTTTCGGCGTCGGGTGGTCGGGGCGCTCGTCCTTGGCGAAGGACGGCATCTCCCATGTCGAGGGCAGCGTCTGCTCGGCCACCTTCGGCGGGCGGTTGGGGCGGCGCCAGCCCATGAAGCAAGGCTCGTGCTTCCAGAGGTAATGGGAGCGGGTCAGGACGCCGCGGTCCTTCACCCAGATGATCTGCTGGTGGACGAAGGCCCCGGCCTTTTCCCAGCAGGCTTCCAGCATCGCCTGACGACGTGAGGCGTGCCAGCAATACCATGCGGCGTCCTCGGTGATGGCTTCCGCCACGGCCGCCGCGATGAAGCCGTCGTAGAGATCGGCCCCCTGCGAGCTGTCGTCCCAGGTGACGCCGTAGCTCTGACTCCAGTCCTTGTTGCGTGTTGGATGGTTCGAGCCGTCGTAGTCCACCAAGTACGGCGGGTCGGTCGCGAACAGCACCGCCCGTTCACCATTCATCAGCCGGCGCACGTCGTCGTGGCTGGTGCTGTCGCCGCACAGAAGCCGGTGGTCGCCGAGGATCCAGAGATCGCCCGTCCGCGAAGCCGGATTGCGCGGCGGTTCGGGAATGGTCACCGGCGGCACGGAGCCCCCGGCGCCACCTTCTTGCCCGTCCTCTTCCGGCACGAAGGCCAACAACTTGTCGAGTTCGCCGTCGGAGAAGCCGACCAGCGACAGGTCGAAATCTTCCGCCAGCAGCTCGTTCAGTTCCGCCGACAGCAGCGCCTCGTCCCAGCTGCCGAGTTCGGTCAGCTTGTTGTCCGCGATCCGATAGGCCCGCCGCTGCGCCTCGGTCAGATGCCCCAGCACGATCACCGGTGCCTCGTTCAGGCCAAGCTGTGTCGCGGCCAGCACCCGGCCATGGCCCGCGATCAGCTCGCCGTCCTCGCCCACAAGGCAGGGCACGGTCCAGCCGAACTCGGCCATACTGGCGGCGAGCTTCGCGACCTGGTCGGCACCGTGCAGCTTCGCGTTCTTCGCGTAGGGCTGCAGGCGCGCAAGCGGCCACTGCTCGATCCGCTCGGGGGCGAAGGCGAGGGTCATGAGGAATCCTGTCGATGATGGCGGGGTGGACCCCGGTTCGGTGGAGTCCACCGGCTTCCAGCTGGATTCCGGAGTCCAGGGTATCCACCCCGGAATCCACCAGCCAAGGCGCTGTTATTGCGTTGTTATTTCAGGTTACGTGGTGGCTTCCGGCCGGGGTGGCTTCCCAAAAATCCGGCCCTGTCGCTGGCGATGCGCCGCGCTTCGCCCGCCAGCATACGAATCTCGCCAGGAAGGAACCGGAAACTGCCTCGGGGTGGACCCCGGCCGGACCCTCGCTGGATACCGGGGTCCAGGTGGCCCCCGTCAACGCAAAGGGGAGAGCGAGCTTTCCAGCGCACTCTCCCCATCTTGCCTTCGGAATAGCACGGATCTGTTGCAGATGTCGAAGGAAAAAGTGTTGCAACACATTGGAGTCACTGCGCATTCAGCCGCGCAGCGATCTTGGTCAGCGCCAACTGCCAGCGCCGCCATGCGGTCGTGCGGTCGCACCCCAGTTCCCCGCTGATCTGCTTCCACGGCACACGGGCCGCGCGCGACCAGACCAGCTTGCGCTCCGCCTCCTCGATCCAGAGCACCCAGTCGAAGGTCTGCTCGAGCCGGGTGATCGCGGCGGCCGAGGGCCAGATCCGCATCGGCTGGGGTTCCATCGCCGCGATCTCGCGGCTGGTCCGCACGATGTCGGGCCAGGTGTTGAAGTAGCCCTGCGCCTTGACCGGCGGCAGCTTGCGCAGGGTGCGGAACGCCTCCTCGAAATGATCGGCGACGCAGTCGGCGGTCCATTCGCGATCAGCCATGGCGCGCCTCGCTGTCGGAAGGACGAGGGCCGTAGAGCTTCTCGCCGAGCTGGCGGACCAGTTCACGCTCGGGCCAGGTGAGGCGGTCGTCATCGGCGGAGACCGCGAGGACGCCCTGTTCGTGCCAGCCCTCGCGCTTGACCTGCTCGGGATCCCGGCGGCGACCGCCGTAACCGTGGGGATGCCATCTCATGCGACACCTCCCTTCGTCTCGATCGCCCAGAGCAGGATCGCGATGGCGTCGGCCTCGTTATCGTCGGCCGGGCTGAAGCCGCGGGCGCGGACGGCGGCGACCATGGCGGCCTTGTCGGCGTTGCCCTTGCCAGCGGCATGACGCTTGATCGTGCCGACCGGGACGCCCGCGTAGGGCACGCCGCGCAGCTCGGCCCATGCGGTCAGCGTGGCCATGAGCCCGCCGTAGATGTGGCTGGCATCGGTGCCCGCATGGCGGCGCACCTCCTCGAACCAGATCGCGGCGACAGGACCGGACAGCCGGTCGATCTCGGTCAGCCAATTGGTGAAGCGCAGGTAGCGCATGCCGCCGCCATCAAAGCGGCCGGGGCGCAGCGAGACGGTGCCGCTGGTGACCAGACCGTCATGGCCGCGGATCGCCCAGCCAGTCGCGGTGCCGAGGTCGAGCGCGAGGATGCAGCGGTTGCGGGGCGTGTCGAGCGGCAGCGATTCAAACCTTGCGCCGTCGCAATTGGGGATCAGAGTCGGCTGAGCCATGATGGGTCTCCTTTGCCGGTGGCCTATGGTGGTGGAAGACGACGGCGGTCTGGTGCTTGGCGGTACGGGGCCGCCGTCGTCGGATCGGAAAGCACAACAGACCGTCACGGCGGCGCGCGCGGCTGGCCCGGACGTATGGGAGGAGTGGCCAACCCTGTGGGGTGGCCCTCCCATACGAAGTATGGGGGTTTGACACCTAACTGTTCCGAGGAGGACAAGTGGCTGAAATCATTGCGGAATAAGACTTCATGAAGTCTTCGGGCATGAGTCAGGGACCTAACTCTTATTTGCCCGTAACCCATTGATTTCGTTGAGTGCACAGTTGGCGCTGTCATATGAGTCAGGCCTCACTCATATGAGTTAGGTCGTCCTCAAGCCCCTCCGGGTAGACCCAGACTGCGGGGTTTTCGACCTGCAGGCAGAGCCCGGACTGGGGGCATTTGAAGTGGCTGGGCAGGACCGGACGGGCGGTTGTGGTGACCTCGCCGGTGGCCGGATCGACATGATCGGCGGGTGCGCCGAACTGCATGCCCTCGACGCAGAGGTAGCCGAACCGGGACCGGGTGACGGGGAAGCCGAACCCCGAGGGATCGCGCAGGAACTTCACGAAGCCCTTGGTCGCCAGCACGCTGAGGCGCTCGCGGATCGTATGCTTGCTGCCCAGACCGCCCCGGTTCTCGAAGGTCTCGGCGAACTGCATGGCGGTGTACAGGCGCTCGCTCGCCGCCTCATCCAGCAGCATGCCGAGGATGACATCGTGCTTGCGGAGCCGTTCGGCATCGAGTTTGGTGCCGACCTCCTTGCGCACCAGGCGCTCGTTCATCGGGTTCAGCTCGACCCATTCGCCCTTCACCTTGTCGATCAGCTTGCCCGGCAGCGCGGGGCCGTTCCGCAGCTCGATCTCCAGCCTGCGGACGGAACTGTCCTCGTCTGGCCGATGCATGAGCAGTCCCGAGGTGTAGAAGCCCCGCAGCGCGCTGGCGCCGGAGAGGGCAAGGAAAGGATCGTCCTTGACCTGGTGCTTGCTGGCCTTGCGGGTGTGGTGGGCGAGGATGACGCCCGCATCCGGATTGACCGCCTCGCGGAGAAGCTCCACCCGGTCCTTCAGGAAGAACATCATGGCGGTGTTGTCGTTCTCGCCACCGCCTTCGGGACCGCCGTCGAAGAGGTTGCGGATCGGGTCGATGACGATGATATCGGGCGGCGCGTCGGCGAATGCGGCCCGGATCGCCTCGGCCACGCGGGCGACGCCCTCCGCGTCGAGCAGCAGCTTCAGTTTCGGCGTGGCGATGAAGGTGTCGCGCGCGGCGGCGATCACGGCGGCGGGCAGCGCGATCTGCTGCATGCGCTCGCGCAGGTAGTGATACTGGATCTCGGCCTGCAGGTAGAACTCGCGCAGCGGCCGGGGTGGCGTGAAGCCGAGGAACGGCACGCCAGCGGCCATGTGGACGAGCCAGGAGATCAGGAAGTCGCTCTTGCCGACCTTCGGCGCGCCGCCTAGCACCAGGAGCCCGCCCGGGGTCAGCACGCGGGGACCGATGATGTCCTCGGGCATGGGGCTCGTGTCGTCGAGCAGAGCGCCGAGGGTGAAGGTCGGCAGCGGGCTGGCCGGTGCACCCGCGTTGGCCGCGCGCAGGAGCGGCGGACCGTTGCGCTTCACATGCAGCGCCCAGAGGCGTTCGGACTCGGCCTGCAGCCGATCGAGCGGCCAGGCCGGGCGCAGCATGGCGGCGTTGTAGCCGCAGATCGCCTCCCAGCCCGCGAAGGGGTCGAGGCGGCCCTCGTGCACCAGGCGCACGTAGTGGCCGATGGCGGCGCTGGCCCCCTGGAAGCGGGACCAGTCGTCCACCGCGCCTTCGCGCACCGGCGTGGTAAGCACCGCGTCGATGCCCGGCTTCGATGCTGGTGCGGCAACGTCGCTGGCGAAGCCCACGCCCGGCAGCGGCGGCATCTCGGCGACCCGTTCGGCGAAATCCACGAGATCCACCTCGACGTCGCGATGTTCGCGGATCTGCACGAGGCGCTGATGGCCGTGCTTGTGATAGACGGTGCCGGGCACCCGGATCGGCTGATGCGCCGAGCGGAAATGCGTATCGCCGCCGACCTTCACCGCGATCTCGCCCCGCAGGCGACAAAGGGTGACCAGATCCTCGCCCTCGGCCGGCTCGGTCAGTTTCCACCAGACATGGAGCTTCGCGGCGCCCTCGGGCGTGCGCCCGCCGCTTTCGATGATGAGCGTGGGCGCGCCGAGGTGGCGGGTGACATGGTCCAGCTTGGCCGGGATGTCGCCCGCATCGAGATCGACGACGATGGCCTGCATCTGCAGCACGTCGGCGGCGCGGGCCTGGCCCTGTTCCTCGACCGTGCCGGGAATGACGTAGACCGCCGCCCCCTCGCGGTTGGCCCATGCGGCGAAGGTCGCGAGCTTTCCCGGCGCGGTGTCGTCGGCGGGGATCCAGATGTTGTGCGGCTTGCCATCCCGGCCCTGACCCTTGTCGACGAAGCCGCGGAGCGGGATCAGCCCCTCGCACCAGCTGAACACGGTGTCGAGGAAGACGGCGATCTGCTCGGGGTCGGGGTCGCAACCGAAGGGGTTCTCGGACGGTGGCCCGTCGTTGAAGTCCATCCATGGGTTGAAATGCAGGATGCCGTCGTCGCTCATGCCGGCAGCCCCCAGCAGCGTTCGGACCACGGGCAGAAGCGGCATTCGAAGAAGTCGGGCGAGGTGGCGATGCGCGGCAGCAACTCGCCCGCGTCGGTCGCCTGCAGGATCCGCACGCCCCGGTCGGACATGCGCTGCGCGAGATCGGCGTCGAAGGGCACCAGTTCGTGGTGCATCTCGGCCGTGTCCTTGTTGATCGCGGTGAACACGGCGGACGCGGCGCTGATGCCGGGCACGCTGGTTTCCATGTAGGCCTGATAGACCGCGATCTGGGCGGCGTAGACCGGCTTCGACTTGCTCACGCCGTCCTTGACGCAGGCGCGCCAGTTCTTGGCGTTCATGGTCTTGCATTCCCAGAGAGCGGGAACGGCCAGACCGAAGCCCTCGGGCCCCGCAGCGATGATCCCGTCGACATGACCGCGGATGCGCCCGCCCGCGACCGAGAAGCCGAACTGGCCACCATCGGTACGGTTGCCCTTGCGGGTGTAGAGGTCGAAGCCCGCGCCGCGCAGCCAGGCGACGGCCAGATCCTCGAGCGCGTGGCCGATGGCGAAGATGCGCAGCGACTGGCCGCTGAAGTCCTGGCCCTCGTCCTTCGGCGTCGCCGTGAACTCGAACTGCAAGGCGCGCTCGCAGGCATGGCCGAGGCGCGAGCCGCCGAGATAGTCGCGCGGCGGACGCGTCGCCTGATCGGCGGTGAGCGCCTGATCGACGGCAGCGTTGACCCGGTCGGCGAAGCTGGGGCGATGGTTGTAATCGAGGGTCAAAACGGCACCTCCGGCGTCTGCGCCCGGGCGATGTCGGACATGGCTTCACGGAAGCCTTCGACAGCTTCCTCGATCAGCGCGCGCACCTGCGGCTCGGTCAGGTCGGCGAGCGGAGTGGCCCAGCCGATCTCGTCCATCAGCAGCGCCACGCGCTTCATGGTGGCGGTGATCGCGGCGCGCTCTTCCTCGGTCAGGTCAACCATGGCGAAACGCTCCCGCGCCAAGCGCGTCCAGAAGGACTGGCAGGGCATCGAGCAGAACCAGACCGAGGGCCGGGGCCGCTTCGACCGGTGCGGATCGAACCAGCCAAAACCACGGGTGGGTTGCCGGCAGACAGCACAGAGCGTTCCACGCGGATGCCAGAGTCGCCGCCGGTCCTCGGCCGTGATGGGGGTGGAGGGTGCCATGGGTCATGCCGCCCTCCGTTCGGGAGAGGCCGCCGTGTCGATCAGCTGGCGGATGGCGCGCTTGTTGAAGCCGAAGGTCATCAGCGCGGAGGCGCGGTAGCGCGTCAGCCCGAAGTCGTGGCGGCACTCGGGCGGCAGGTATTGGAGCTGCTTTTCGGTTGGCGGTTGGCGGAGCCAGGAACGGGTCTTGAAGGCGCTTTCGTCGGTCTCGTGGGTGTTCAGCCAGTCATCGGCCTGCGCTAGGCAGACGGTGCGCTCGCCGACACCCAGCAGGTGGGGGCGCTCGCCCTTCGCCCCGCCGATGGCGTACCAGACCCCGTCCAGCCAGAAGATCCCGCCCCAGGCCGCGAAGCCCGTGGCCATCAGCGCGTCGTCCGTGCCGTAGAGGTCGACCCATGCGAAGCTGGACCGCTTCAGCAGGTCGATTTCCGTCATCATGAAGCCCGACAACGGCGCGGCACCGCCGCCTTCACCGGCCTCTTCTTCCTCGCGCGGAAACGCCTCGCCGCAGAGCGGGCATTCGGTGGCGGCCAGTGGGATCTCCGCATCGCAGGCCGGACAGGTCTTGGTCGGCGCTTCACCGGTCTCGGTCTTGCCGTCGAGATCGACATCCTGTTCCAGCGTGCCGTGGATGAGGCTCGACGTCCCGAAATCCAGCACGACGCAGTCGGTCTTGACGATGCCGGGGTGTTCCTCGGGGTCGACGGTGCGCAGGCCGCGCCCGACCATCTGGATCATCGTGGACTTGTAGGAGCTGGGGCGCAGCAGCACGACGCAGGAGGTGGGCGGATGGTCCCAGCCCTCGGTCAGCACCGCCACGTTGACGACGACGCGGATGTCCCCCGCCGCGTAGTCGGCAAGGATCGCCTTGCGGTTCTCGGCCGCCAGATCGCCGTGGATCAGCGCGGCGGACACGCCCGCGGCTTTGAACGCGTCGGTGACATGTTCGGCATGCGCGACGGTGGAGCAGAACACCACGGTCTGCCGTCCTTCGGACCCCGCCTTCTCCTTCCAGTGGCGGATCACCTCGTCGGTGACGGGGGCGCGGTCCATGATGCCCGCCACCTCCGCCATGTCGAAATCCGACATGGTCTTGCGGACGGACCGCAATTCGTCCTGGACACCGACATCGATGACAAAGGTGCGCGGCGGCACCAGGTGGCCCGAGGCGATCAGCTCGCCCAGCCGCACCTGATCGGCGACGTTGTCGAAAACCTCGCGCAGGCCCTTCTTGTCGCCCCGGTTCGGCGTCGCTGTGACCCCGAAGATCCGGGCGTCGGGATTGGCCTCGCGCACCCGGTCAATGATGCGGCGGTAGCTGTCGGCGACGGCATGGTGCGCCTCGTCGACGACCAGCAGGTCGAGGCGCGGCATGTCGGCAAGGTTCGAAGCCCGCGCCAGCGTCGGCACCATGGCGAAGGCGACCTGACCGCCCCAGGACTTCTCTGTGGCGTCGATGACCGATGTGGCCACGCCCGGCACCACGCGCTGGAACTTGGCGCGGTTCTGGGCTGTCAGCTCGTCGCGATGCGCCAGCACGCAAGCCTTGGCGCCGTCGCCGATCATCTCGCCGGTGACCGCCGAGAGCATGATGGTCTTGCCCGCACCGGTGGGCGCCACGCTCAGCGTGTTGCCGCGGGAGGCGAGCGCAGCCACGCTGCGCTCGACGAAGGTTTTCTGGCGGGGGCGCAGGCGCATGGCCGGGATCCCCCTTACTGCGCCCAGCTCGGCCGACCGGCGGCGCCGGGGGCGGAGGCGGGCTGGGTGTGCTGGGTGGCCGTGGTTGGCTGCTGCGGGGCGTGGCCCTGCGCCGGGGCGGGGGCGAACTGCGGCGCGACCGCGCCCATCAGCGCGGCGTAGTCGCGATGGTCGGGCGTGACGGCGGCGCGGATCTCGTTCTTGTCCTCGCCGTTGGTGTCGGTGCCGATGTCGATACGAGCGATGAACTCAACGCCGTCGAGATCGCCGAACCCGTTGATCCGGCGGCGCGCCTGCGCCTCGGGCGAGTTGTCCTTGTCCGACACGCCGCGCGCCGAGTTGAGGATGCCGCGGATCAGGCCGCGCCCCATGTTGGCCCAGTCCGGGCCCTTGGGGCTGTAGAGACCGATCAGCGACCAGATCTTGCGCCGGGCATAGGGCCCCTCGAGCACCGTATATTCGACGTCAAGATAGACGGCGCCGGTGGCGGCGCGGCGCGCCCAGCCGCCGGTCCAGCCCTGCGAGGGGTCGTCGTAGCCGCCGGGCCGCAGTGAGGCCCGCACCTTGGCGAGCGTGCCCTTCGGGATGACGTTGGTGTTGGATTGGGCGGAGTTGAAGTCGTTCCAGGGTCCGGACATTGCGCGGCTCCTTTCAGTTGGAGGGTGGGACGCGCAGCGGCGTCAGTGGGGAAAAGCCACCCCGGCGACCGGATCGGGACACCGGGCGTGGCGCGGTGCGCTCAGCCATGGCCGGGCTCCTGCGCGGGGGCGGGATCGGCCGGGGTCACCGGCGGCCAGGTCAGGCGTTCGGCGGCAGGCGCTGCAGGGCGCTGGATCTTCTCCATCAGCCGGCCGAGATGCGGGGCCTCGACCCTGTCGAGGCGGCCCGAGCGGTCCTTTGCCGGAAAGCCCCAGGGGTTCAGCGTCTGGCAGACGAACGCGCGCTGCGGCTGGCCGCCGGGGTCCGGGATGTCGGCCATGGTGATGACCTGATCCACGATGCCCGGCAGTTCGAGCCCGGTCTTGCTGCCGTCGATCTGCGGCTGGAAGACCTTGCGATTGAAGTCGTCGAGCCGCTCGTCGAGGATGCCCACGAACCAGACATGCTTGCCGCGCGTGTGCTGCAGGTGGGTCAGCCAGCCGATCATCTCGCGGCCATGCAGACCGTAGGCGCCGCGGATGTCGGGCTTGCCGGTCTTCTCGGAGAACGCCTCGGGCTGGCCGCGGCACCACTGGAAGCAGAGCCGCCCCGCAACGGTGATCGAGTCAATGAAGACGGTCTCGTATTTCCCGATCACCGCCGGATCGCCGTAGCGCCCGCAGACCTCGTCGAAATGCGACTGGCTGTAGGGCTGGTCCTCACGCAGCGCCGGATTCGGCCCGCCGATGAACACCGCGAAATCCCGGCATTCCTTCCAGGTGCGGGGCCGGAGCGTGTCGATCTCCAGCCCCTCGACCGCCAGGTCGCCAGCTTCGAGATCGAGGAAGAGCGTGGTCGAGGCGTTCAGCGTCCAGAGCAGGCTGGTCTTGCCGATGCCGGACCGGCCGAAGATGACGCCCTTGATGCCCTTGCGTTGCGCGAGCCGTTCGTCGGCGCCGATGATGGGAAGGGCCATCACTGGCCCTCCTTCTTCATCACCGCCGTGGCGGCGCGATCTGCGCCGATGCACCCCGCCTCGCGGGCGAGCTTGTAGAGGCGCTTCAGCGCGTCGGCGCGGCGGTAGGCGGCCGTGCTCTCGCGCTCCGCCTCCACGATGGCGAAGGCGATCTCGTCGACGGTCGCCTCGATGACAGGCAGCGGCTCGCGCGGCTCGTCACTGGCTCGCTGCGGGAAGGCGATGGTTTCGGGGAGGTCTTCGAGAGCGTAGCTCGCCTTGCGAAGACGGGTGATGTCGTCCGGCTGGTCCGGCATGGCTTTTCTCCGTGAGATGAGGTGATCGAGGAGGCGCATCACGCGGCCTCGCGGACGTCGGGCGCGGGCTCGGCGACGTAGATCGCCAAGAGCGGCGTCCCGTCGGCGTGGGCGCCGGCGTCCTCGATCTGATAGTTGCGGTTGGGCTCGCAGACCTCGGTCAGTTCCCAGCGGCGATAGAGCCCCGGAAGACGCCTGAAATCCTCGAGCGACAGATCGGCAGTGCGGTTCATGCGTGTCTGCTTTCGGTTGGAGGGAAGGCGCTCGGGGCGCTCGAATGGGAAAAGCCACCGGCGAGACCGGCTCGGGACATCGGCTCAGGGGATTTCCTGGAGGGCGTCGTGCAGCCGGCGCATCGCGCGCTGGTACCGCTTGCGAGCGGCGGCCTCGGTCAGCCCCAGTTCGACGGCGATCTCGGCCTGGGAGAAGCCCTCGATCGCCACGCGGATCACCAGCAGGGCGTCGTCGCCGAGCAGCTTCCGCACGGCGCCGTTCAGCTGTGCGTACCCGGCCGCGCCGATCCCGCTGTCGCCGCTGTCCGCCACCTCGTCGGGATCGGCGCCTCTGGCGAGATGTTCGCGCGCCTGGTCGCGCTGGCGGGCGCGGATCATGTCGCGCTCCACGTTGCGCAGCACCGTGGCCGCGATCCAGTTGACGCGGCCGAGGTCGAGGCCGCGCACTGCCTCGGTCGTGCGCCCCAGCACGTCGGAGGCGACCTCGTCGGCGGTGCCGATCCTGCGCCAGATCGACCGGCGCCGGATGGCGTCGAGGCCGGGCCAGAGCGCCAGCAACAGCACCGTCAGGGCGCAGTCGGACGTGGGCCCGTCGCCCTGCGCCGCCCCGACCAGCGCGGCGAGGATCACGTTCTTCCGGGCCGGATCGCCGGTCGTGCGATGCAGCCCGTCCAGCAGGGCCGCCGGATCCCGGAACGGTGTGAGGGCAGCCTGCGCACGCCGGACGGCGTCGAAACTGCGCTGGAAGTGAAGGTTGGAAGAAGAATGCATGAGGTGATCACGGATCTCGTGCCACGCGAAGGACATCGGACGCCTGCCTTGCGGCCAGGCGTCCGGCGCCTTCTCGTGGCCAGGTCAGGACGTCGCGCGTCTCTGCGATTTCAGGGTGTTGGGTGAAAGCGCGTGTCAGCGCGCGGGTGCGGTCGCGTTGTTCAGCGTGCCGCAGCCCCGACAGGTGGCCTGCACCGGGAAGCCCACGAGATACTCGTGCCCCCGCGCGAAGCGCAGGTGCATGCGGCCGTCCCGGCAGACGCCGAGCAGCTTGTCACAGCGCGTGCAGCGCCATTCCGAGTTGTGGGTGGTGGGCTTGGTCTTCGCGGCGCCGGACCAGCTCGTCTGGGCTGCCTGGCGCGGGGGGAAGGGAGTCGGCATCGGGGTGCTCCTCTGACTGAGTGAGCACCCCCATTGGCCGACAGAATCATCGACCGTCTAACCCCCCAATCATCGACGGTTCATCGACGGGGCGGTTGCACGCCCGGCATGGATCGAGGAGAGATCAGTTTGTCTTCAACCCCCACCAAGACTGGCCGAGGTCTTCGATGTAGTCTTGGAAGATCGGCCACCGCTTTTTTCCAAGCATCTGCTGGATGCCGGTCGACTTCGAACCGTCGATGAGATCGCGGGTCTTCACCCCGGGTAGACCTTTCTTCTTCGCGTCGACCAGCAGCCGGAAACAGTGGACCTGCTGCTCGCTGAACAAAGGCAACTCCGGCTTTCCGGGCACGTGAAGTGTTCCTGACTCCCCATCCGCGTTTTCCACGAGGGTCAGGGCCGTGCCGCCGAGCGCAAGTCCGAGGTTCGAACGGAAGAAAGTCTGGACGAAGCTCTTATCGAGGCTGGCAAATCCTGCCGAGCCATCGATGGCCCGGGGAAGGGTCATGATGAGGTTCGCGGCGATGCATTTACAGCCGGGATCCTTCCCGCAGAACACGATGCCGGGGCCCGCTCCGGATCGCATGCGCAATTGGACCTCGGCATCCACGAACCACTTCTGTTCGCCCAATCCGCGCGCGAGGTAGCAGGGAACATCTTTTCCATCGATGGACATGCTGCCGATGAAGAAGAGCCTCGTTGTGATCTCTTGCTTCCCCTGAATTGACAGCACGCTCTGCAGAGCCTCGATGATCCGCTGCTCGAGCCATTCCGTGCTGATGGCATAGAGCATCCGGTCCTTCGCTGGTGGTACGTCTTCGTCGTCGAAGTCGTCGATCACGCTGTCATCGACGTCCTTGCGCACGATCAGCTTGGCCTCGACGAGGCGATCCGGGTCGCTTTTCCTCTCCGAGAAGAATGTTGCGGGGACTGTGTCTTCCCCTCGGTCATGCAGTTCCAGCAGCAAGGGGAGGAAGTCGCCGAGCTCGCCGGAGCTGAGGTCTCGGAAGGGATGCTGGATCTTCCACTCGGTGAGAAGCGTCCGCCCCAGCCTGCGAAGCTCGGGATCGGGATCGCTGAGCAGGCTGCAGCGGTTACGGTCGGAGATCGTGATCTCCAGGAGGGACGGAGGGTCGGATTCCTGGCGCCGGTAGCGCACCGCGATGACGGCTCGGGAGATCCCCGACGCGCGCTGAAGTACGCGGGCGGGCGCCAGGTAGCTTTGCGCTGTCTTCTCGATCTCGTCGCCAAACGGGACAGAAAGACGAAGCCTTTGCTTCCACCTGGCGAGGCGCACCTCGATTTCGACGAGCGCAGTCTTGTCCACGAGGAACCCGGGCACGGCAGGTGGGTCAAGCGTGAGCGTCCTGAAGAACTGCGAAAGATCGTAATTCACCCACGTCAGCGGCTTCGTCGATACATCGTGCCCCAGGACCTCGGTTGCAAAACACTCAGAAACCAACGCGCGCTCTGGGGCTGTATCAGCACAAATCTCGATCCTTTGTTCCACAGGGGTGTAGATCAGCAGAACTTCCTTTTGCGGTCGCAGAAAGCGAAGGCGCCTGCCTCCATTGTCGAGATGTTCGGGAATACCTGTGATGTCCTTTGGAATCCGGATAATCACCAGAACCGACGGCTTGTACGCTTCCGTGGCCGGGAGGTCGACGACGCTCATTCCACAATCTACGGAAAGCTTGAGGCGCAACCGCACAGCAGCGAGGAGTTTCTCCTTCGGTATCGCGTTTGCGTCCACCGGCTTGGGGTGCTCGAGATCCACATCGAATGCGCTGTACAGCTTTCCATCTCGCCATAGGCGTGCATTTCGGAAGCTCACGGCGTCATCGAATGCCCGACGATGATGAGCGTGAACGTGTAGTGCGACGGCCAACTCACCAAGCTGAGTGAACGCAGCTTCGTACTCCTCGTTGGAGAGTTCCTCTTCGGCAATCACCTTGAGAGCGGACGGGCCCTTTCCGTTCGTCAAAAGTAAAACGCGTTGCGCCTCGATTTCGACAGGAAGCGTGACCTCCGGTTTCATGTCGTTGATCGCTGCGATCACCGCATTTCGGCTCTCTTCGTTGTCTTCTTCTTCGAGGGGCTGAAAAGGTTCAGCGATCTCCGAGGCAATCGCAACGAAATTCTCATCGTCCTGAAAAAAGAAGCCCCGAAGCGATTCGGGTGATGCGTTCTCAATTACTGTCTGAAGGGACCGCAAGCTACGTTTCGATGAAGGGGCCATCACTTCCTCTCGCTAAAGACGCCAAGGCAACTATAAGCGCAGCATCCCGCAGGGGCACTCGCCCATCAATAGATTTTCTCCCGCTCCGACATGGGGCTGTCCCATCGGCAGCCGTCAGGTGGCTTTTGATCGGTAACAGCACCACCGATCACGGGTACCAAGACATGAAGCGCCCCAATCCGCTCACGCCCGACCAGATGACGCCCGCAGAGCGCCGCACCGAGCTGTGCGGCCTGCTGGCGCTCGGGCTGGTTCGGTTGCGGATGCGGGAGACGGGCGAAGTATATGACGATACCGGAGAAAGTTGCCTACACTATCCGCCCGACCAATGCCGTCATGCAACTCCAACTTGCCGGAGAAATGCATGAACAAACCCGACCCCATCCCCGCGCGCCTGGCCGCGCTCAAGACAACTTCAACGCCCGACTTGAAGAAGCAGTGGCGCGATCTGTTCGACAGCGAACCGCCGCCGTTCAACAGGCGCTACCTCGAAAGCCGCATCGCCTATCGCATCCAGGAACTGGCCTATGGCGGGCTGAAGCCCGAAACGGTCCGGCGGCTGGAGCGGCTGGGCGAGAAACTGGACGGCGGCGACAGGACGAAGCGCAGCCTACGCGCCGACCGTGACCGCCCGATCACCGGCACGCGGCTGCTGCGCGAGTGGCAGGGCGTCGAGCAGATCGTCACCGTCACCGCCGAAGGCTTCGAATGGCAGGGGCGCCCCTACAAGTCGCTGTCCGCCATCGCGCGGGCCATCACCGGGACGCGGTGGAACGGCTGGGTGTTCTTCGGACTCAAGAACCACAGGGGGCGGACATGACGAAGCCGCCCGAAAAATCGAAGCTCGTCCGCAAGCTGCGGTGTGCCGTCTACACCCGTAAATCGTCTGAGGAAGGGCTGGAGCAGGAGTTCAATTCGCTCCACGCCCAGCGCGAGGCCTGCGAGGCGTATATCGCCAGCCAGCGATCCGAGGGCTGGGTGCTGGTCCGCGATCAGTATGACGACGGCGGCATCTCCGGCGGCACGCTGGAACGGCCCGGTCTTCAGCGGCTGGTCGAAGACATCGAGGACGGGCTGGTCGACGTGGTGGTGGTCTACAAGATCGACCGCCTCAGCCGCTCGCTGGCCGACTTCGCCAAGCTGGTCGAGGTGTTCGACCGGAACGGCGTGACCTTCGTCTCGGTCACCCAGTCGTTCAACACGACCACGTCCATGGGGCGACTGACGCTGAACATCCTGCTGTCCTTCGCCCAGTTCGAGCGCGAGGTTACGGCCGAACGAATCCGCGACAAGGTCGCCGCCAGTCGAAAGAAGGGCATGTGGATGGGCGGGGTGCCGCCTTACGGCTACCGCGTCGAGAACCGGAAGCTGGTCATCGACGACGAGAGCGCCGCGCATGTGCGCTGGATCTTCGCGCAATTCCTCGAGATCGGGTCCTGCACGGAACTGGCGCGGGAGGTCGGCGCGCGCGGCCTCCGGACGCCGCGCGGCAACCGGATCGACAAGAAATACATCTACCGCATGCTCAGCAACCGCGCCTACATCGGCGAGGCGGTCCACAAAGGCGACAGCTATCCCGGCGAGCACGACGCCATCATCGATCCCGAGATTTGGGACCGCGTCCACGCCATCCTGCAGGAGAGCCCGCGCAAGCGCGCCGCGCGCACCCGCGCCGACACGCCCGCGCTGCTGAAGGGGCTGCTGTTCGGGCCCGATGGCGCCGCTTTCTCACCGACCCACACCCGCAAGGGCGACAGGCTCTACCGCTACTACGTCAGCCAGACCGTGCTGAAGCACGGCGCTGGAGCCTGCCCTGTAGGCCGCGTACCTGCCGCGGAGATCGAGGGCGCCGTCATAGACCAGCTCCGCGCCGTGTTCCGCCAGCCGGAGATCGTGGCGGGGACGTGGAAGGCGGCGCGTGCCTACGCCGAAGATATCTCCGAGGCCGACGCACGCGCGGCCTTGCAACAGCTCGACCCGCTGTGGGACGAACTCTTCCCCGCCGAGCAGGCGCGCATTGTCACGCTGCTGGTCGAGCGCGTCGATATCGGCACGAACGGGCTCAACTTCCGGCTCCGGATGGACGGCCTCGGAGGGCTCGCGCGCGAGATGCTGTCTGGCAGCATCGGAGCAGCGGCATGACCCGCGCGACGGCGGTCCCCGAGACGGTTACAATCCACGTGCCATTCCGCATCGTGAAGCGCGGCGGGCGGAAAGAGATGCAGCGGCCATCAGGTACCCAAGCGCGCGGGAGGCCGGACGATACGCTCATCAAGGCGCTTGCGCGCGCGTTCCGCTGGAAGAGGATGCTCGACAACGGTGACTTTGCCACGGTAGCCGACCTCGCCGCACAGGAAGGCATCGCTGTCTCCTACCTCACGCGTGTGCTTCGGCTGACGCAGCTTGCGCCCGATCTCGTCGAGGCGATACTCGACGCACGGCATCCCCCGGGCCTAACGCTTCAGTCGCTGCGAGTGCAGATCCCCGATGAATGGTCGAGGCAGCGCGAGTCCTTGCTGCCAGGGACGGAATAAGGCTTGCGGCATCAGTCGGCCCCGCTGTAGCTTCTCCGAGCCGTTGTCAGGCGAAAGAGCTGCCAAACCAAAGAATTGCGCGTTGATCTGAGCCGAGTTCTTTGACAAGCCGTTTGCTGCGCGATGGCATGTCGAAACCGGGCGAAGTAGATTGCGCATGAACGAAGCCGACACCTGCAGGAAGTTCGTCGTCCCGAAGCTGCAGGAAGCAGGCTGGGATGATCGCCCGCACGCGATAAACGAGCAGAGAACTTTTACTGACGGCCGAGTTGTATTTGTCGGCGGCAAAGCTCGCCGTGGCAAGCAGAAGCGCTCAGACTATCTTCTCCGCTATAATCCGGATTTCCCGATCGCCGTCGTTGAGGCCAAATCCCGCTACCGGCACGCCGCGGAGGGCCTCCAACAAGCCAAGGAATATGCAGAAATCCTTGGACTTCGGTTCGCGTATTCGACCAACGGGATCGAGATTGTCGAGTTCGACTACACGACCGGCATCGAGCGAACGATCTCGGATTTCCCGGCGCCTGATGACCTTTGGGCTCGGCTCCGCCGCGCCGAGGGCATTGTCGACGACCAAGTGGCCGAACGGCTGCTGACGCCCACCTTTCCAGACCGAGCCAAACCCCTTCGCTACTATCAGGAAATCGCGGTGAACCGCGCGGTCCAAGTGGCCCTTCAGGGCAGGAAGCGGGCCCTTCTCACACTGTGCACCGGAGCGGGCAAGACTGCCGTCGCCTTCCAGATCTGCTGGAAGCTATGGTCAGCACGCTGGAATTCCAAAGGGGTCAACCGAAACCCGAAGATGCTGTTTCTCGCTGATCGCAACGTCCTGGTCGACGATCCGATGGCAAAAGACTTCAGCCCGTTTGGCGACGCCCGTCACAAGATAGCTGGCGGCGTGGCGGTCAAGAGCCGCGACATGTATTTCGCGATCTACCAGTCCATCGCGCGTGACGAGAACCGTCCCGGCCTCTACCGAGAGTATGCGCGCGACTTCTTCGATCTCATCATAATTGACGAATGCCATCGTGGCAGTGCGCGCGACGACAGCAATTGGCGAGAAATCCTCGAGTGGTTCGAGCCTGCGACCCAGATCGGGATGACAGCGACGCCGCGGCGAGAGGATAACGTCGACACCTACAACTATTTCGGCGATCCGCTTTATGAATACAGCCTGGCGCAGGGCATCGCTGACGGCTTCCTGGCCCCGTATCGCGTCCATCGCGTCATATCGGACTACGACGCTGCAGGCTGGCGACCAACGCGGGGTGAACTTGATCGCTATGGTCGCGAGATCCCCGACGCCGAATACTCGACGCGGGACTTCGAGCGGGTCGTGGCGCTGCGGGCTCGAACTCAGGCCATTGCGAAACATCTCGCGGGCTTCATGGCCGAGACCGACCGCTTCGCGAAGACCATCGTCTTCTGCGTCGACCAGGAACACGCGCTCGAAATGCGGCAGGCGCTCGCCGCCCTGAACACCGATCTCGTGAAGGACCATCCCGACTACGTTTGCCGTGTGACGTCCGACGAAGGCGATGTGGGAAGCGCGCACAGGGCGAAGTTTCAGGATGTCGAGACCCAGACGCCGGTCATCCTCACCACGTCGCAGCTTCTCACGACCGGCGTGGACGCCCCGACCTGCAAGAACGTGGTGCTCGCGCGGGTCGTCGGCTCCATGCCGGAGTTCAAGCAGATCATCGGACGGGGCACCCGTCTCCGGCCCGACTACGGCAAGCTCGCCTTCAACATCATCGACTACACCGGAACCGCGACGCGCATGTTCGCCGATCCCGCCTTTGACGGCGATCCCGTCCGCGAGGACGAAGCGGTGATCAATGCGGACGGCGACATCGTGGAAGAGCGCGAGATCGAAGAAGTGGCGCCGGATCCGGACGATTTTCCTGAAGGGCCCGATATCCCGGATGGACCGGTCGAGCTGGGGGACGAGGGCGAGAACGGGCCCCGCAAGTTCTATGTCGACGGCGGCGAGGTCGCGATCGTCCGGCACCTCGTGTACGAACTCGATTCTGACGGCCGGCAACTCGCCTGCCGCCAGCTCACCGATTACACTGGCGACAAGGTCCGCACACTCTACCCCAATGCGTCGGAACTGCGCACGGACTGGCTCGATCCCGAACGCCGGGCGGAAATCGTCGAGCGGCTCGAGGAAAAGGGCATCGACCTCGATTCCCTGGCTGATGCAGTCGGAAAGCCGGAGGCCGACCCGTTCGATCTCCTTTGCCATCTCGCCTATAACGCGCCGCTGCGCACCCGGCGCGAGCGCGCTGACCGTCTGGTGAGGGAGCAGGACGAGTTTCTGGACCGCTTCGGGCCGGATGCCCGCGAAGTTCTGGATGCCGTGCTTGAAAAGTATGCCGAACATGGCAGTGCCCAGTTCAAGCTGCCCGACATCCTTGAAGTGCCCCCGTTCAACGAGTGGGGCAACGTCATAGAAATCGCCGCCCGCTTCGGCGGGGGCAAGGAGCTGCGCAGCGCCGTCACCGAGCTGCAGCGTCTGCTCTACACCGCTTGAATTGAAGGAGCTCTATCTTGGCTACAACCGCCCGAAAGAAGGCTGCGCCGAAGCAACTGACCACTGCCCAGCGTCTCGACAGCATCATCAAGTCCGCCCGCAAGATCATGCGGAAGGACAAGGGGCTGAACGGCGACCTTGATCGGTTGCCGATGCTCACCTGGATCATGTTCCTGAAGTTCCTCGACGACATGGAGCGGATCGAGGAGGGACGCGCAGAACTTGCTGGCAAGGATTATCGCTCGATCATCGAGGCCCCTTATCGCTGGCGCGATTGGGCGGCGGACGCCGATGGCATCACCGGTCCCGACCTCCTGTCGTTTCTCGTTTCCGAAATGACCGAGCGCCCGGACGGCACACGCGGCCCGGGGCTCTTCGCCTATCTCCGAGGCTTGCGCGGCGACAATGGGCGGCGCGAGCGGCGCGACGTGATCGCAACCGTCTTCCAGGGCTTCGCCAACCGGATGGAAAGCGGCTACCTGCTGCGCGACGTGGTCAATCTGATCGACGGCATCCATTTCGATTCTTCGGAAGAAGTTCACACCCTCGGGCGCCTGTACGAGACGCTGCTGCGCGAGATGCGGGACGCTGCAGGAGACTCGGGCGAGTTCTACACGCCCCGGCCTGTCGTGCGGTTCATGGTCGAAGTGACCGACCCCAAGCTAGGCGAAACCATCCTGGACCCGGCATGCGGCACCGGGGGATTTCTGACCGAGGCGTTCCTGCATCTCGAGCGCCAGGCCGATACGGTCGAGAAGCGGCGCATCCTCCAGGAAGACAGTTTCTTCGGCGGCGAGGCCAAGTCGCTGCCGTTCCTGCTGTCCCAGCTCAACCTCCTGCTGCACGGCCTGCATGCCCCGCGCATTGACCCCGGCAATGCCCTTCGCTTCCGCTTGGCCGAGATCGGCGAGGATCAGCGGGTCAACGTCATCCTGACCAATCCGCCGTTCGGCGGCGAGGAGGAGGCAGGCATCCTCAACAACTTCCCTGAGGACCGGCGCACGGCCGAGACGGCACTGCTGTTCCTGCAACTGATCATGCGGCGGCTGAAGCGCGCCGGGCGCGGGCGGGCCGCGGTCGTCGTTCCGCACGGCACGCTGTTCGGCGATGGCATCTCGGCGCGGATCAAGGCGGACCTGCTCGAGAAGTTCAACCTGCATACGGTGGTCCGGCTGCGTGAAGGGGTGTTCGCGCCCTATACGGACATCCCGGCAAACCTGATCTTCTTCGACACGACCGGGCCGACGAAGGACATCTGGTACTACGAGATGCCGCTGCCGGAGGGCCGCAAGAAGTACTCGAAGACCGCGCCCATGGCCTATGAGGAGTTTGCGGACTGCCTCGCCTGGTGGAAGAAGCGCGAGCCGAGCGAGCGCGCCTGGAAGGTCTCCGCGACTGATCTGATCCAGCGCGACGAGCAGGATCGCGTTGTCGCCTGTAACCTGGACATCAAGAACCCGCATTCCGGCGCGATCGCCGATCATCGCGCGCCGGCCGAGATCGTGGACGCGATCATCGCACAGGAACAGCGGATCCTCGGCATCATGGACGAGATAAAGGCCGTGCTGGCGGAGCGGGTGTGATGGTCACCGCAAAAGTTCCGCTCTCAGACCTGTTGTCCCTGGTTTCTGATCCATGCCGCGTCGATCCACGCGGCAGCTACCCAAACCTCGGGATCTACAGCTTTGCCCGCGGCGTCTTCGGCAAGCCACCGATCGACGGGGCCCAGACGAGCGCCAACACGCTCTACCGGGTGCGGAAAGGCCAGTTCATTTACAGTCGGCTTTTTGCATTTGAGGGAGCTTACGCCATCGTTCCCGAGGAAATGGATGGCGTCTTCGTCTCGAACGAATATCCCACCTTCGATGTCGATCAGGACCATCTGCTGCCTCGATACCTGTACTGGTTGTTCCAACGCCGTGACGTGTGGCGGCAGGTCGCGGTCGGCGCCAAGGGAATGGGCGACCGCAGGCAACGTGTGCACCCCGACAAGGTGCTGAGCTACCGGATCGACCTTCCGTCCCTTGGCGACCAGCGCCGCATCATTGAAAAGCTCGACCGGGTCGCGGCGCTGGTGGACGACCGCCGCAACGCCATCGAGGCGGCCGAGCGCGAGACGCAGGCGTTGCTGCTGAAAGCCTTCCAGCGCGCCATCGACGGCGCCCCCCTGCGCCCCATGGCCGAGGTCGCGCCGCTGGTGCGAAGACCGGTCGAGATCGATCTCGACGCTGCCTATCCGGAACTCGGCGTCCGGTCATTCGGTCGGGGCACGTTCCACAAACCCGAACTGCCCGGCGTTGAGGTCGGCAACAAGAAGCTGTTCCGCATCTGCGCGGGCGACCTCGTGTTCAACATCGTCTTTGCCTGGGAAGGCGCTGTCGCCGTCGCTCAGCCAGAAGACGATGGCCGGGTCGGCTCACATCGTTTCCTGACCTGCGTTCCCGCGCCGGAAACCGCAACCGTCGAGTTCCTACGCTTCTATTTCTCGGCGCCCGAGGGATTGCAGAAGCTGGGTGAAGCATCTCCTGGCGGAGCGGGACGGAACCGGACGCTGGGATTGAAGAAGCTCGAAAGCTTGCAAGTGCCGGTCCCACCAATCGGTCGACAGCACTGGTTCGACCGCCTTCAGACGAAGGCGCACGAAGCCCGCACCATCCGCGCCAACACCGCGCAGGATGTGGAGGCCCTGATTCCGGCCATGCTGCACGAGATCTTCGACGGTGGGGCGAAGGCCGCGTGACTGTGAGCCGGGACGATCAGCCCGATCTGCTATCGGACCTTTCGGATCTGGACTTCGTCCGTCATCTGCTGGCCGACCTTCATGACGACCTGCCAGGGAAAGTCGGCCGTTTCCGGATGCTGACAGATCTGGGCGGCCAGATGGGTCGATCCGGGACGATGATTTTCGGCGGCCATGCGGCCTATCACGCTTGGGTCGAAGCGCGTTCGTCGTTCGTGCACGGCAACTATGTGGCGACGATCCTGCTGTGTCAGGGCCTCGTGGAGCATCTGCTGGCGGCATATCTTCACGCCGGGCTTCTGGTTGATGACATTCCGGATCGCATCCAGTTCGCCGACACCCTCCGCCGCTGCCGAGAGCGCGAGGTAGTCTCTGATGAAGACGTCACCGACCTCCGCCGCATGATGGCGCTGCGAAACCCGTTGTCGCACTTCCGGCATGTCGATGACGGCAGCAGTCTTGATCGTCGTAGCATCGATGAGAGCAGATCGGCGGACGACCTGCTGCGCCATGACGCGATCTTTTCGATCGGTCTCGCCGTTCGGATGCTTTCAAGGCCTGCGTTCCGGCTCGGCTAGCAATCGGGGCCACCAGCTGGTCATCGTCGAACGGACCGAGTTTTTGGTGGCGTGATCCGATCACCCTTCGCCAAGATGTAGTCGGCGATCTTGTGCCCGAGGGGATGGGGCCCCGCCCACAGCATGTAGTAGATTGGGACACCTCGCGTGTTCCTGACGACACTCGGTGTGGCGGCGTGGCCGAACAAGGTCTTCAGGCGGCCGACGTAGTGGTCAAGAAGCCGCTTGGCTGCATCGTCAACCTTGTGGCGGGTCGTATCCCCGAAGAGGTCGGTGCGCTCTGCGTAGACGAGGCTCTCCCAGTCCGCACCGCCGAAGCAGCCGTTCAGCCCCGCGCGCCAAGTTTCGGGAATGTCACCCGAGCGCGTGATCAATCTGTTGATGGCCATTCCAAGCGGGAAGTTTATGATCACCTCAAACTTCTTGGTTGATCCCAGAGCCGCGACGGTTCGCCAGTCCAGGTGGGGGCCATAAGGATCGAGGAAAGCAACACCCCTCATGTTCCGCCCCGCAATCCGCGGGACCAGCTTCTGGATCAATTCGTTCGCGTCGCCAACCTGAACGCTGATCTTTCGAGCCGGGTACTCGGCCCTCAAGCCCTCGAGAAGGGCCGCGCGCCCTGCATCTGCGTCAAAGAAATGATATTGGGTGAAAGGGTGTTCGAGAGCGAGGGCTCGGTGCGGGGAGCCTTCGATGAACTGCTCCTCGGACCGAACGAACTCGTCATCAAGAAGCTGAAGGTCTTCGTCATCAGCACCGGCCCAGGCGTCGCGGATTCTTGACCGTCCCGCGCCGGCGAATGCGTCGACGTAGACCAGTTCGAAGGACTGTTTCTTCAGCGCAATGGTGTAAGCGTGAAGATATGCCTCGAGGCCATCGAGCTTTTGCCGAGCCCATGGGCCAACCGTATTTTCAATATGCGATTTCTTCAATGATGGCGGTACTCCGTGCGAAATGGTTCACGCTGAAATCTGATCGAGGATCGGCTTCGGGACGATTTGCCACGGAAAGCCGTTCCATTCCTCACCATCGAGCAGACGCCCCCCCGACTTCGGACGGGCGCCACCCCATTGTTTGAAGAAGAAAGCGACGTCGTCACGTTCGCAGATGTCCCGGATCTGGCGGGCCCAGCTTTCGTCCATGGGCCGAGCCCGGGGCCCGCTCTCCCCCCCGACGATGGCCCAAGCGACGCCCTGCAGATCGACATCCCCGACCGGTCCGAGCAGCGGCTCGAACGAGATGAAGCGCGCGTCGGAATTGATCTGCTTCAGGTGCTCGATCCGGCTCGCGTGCGCGGCGTCCTCGACAGAAACGCCGAGCCAGATGTGCCGAGGGACCGGCCCTCCATCATACCGCTTCCGAACGTAGTTGCGCATGAGCGAGCTGCGCTTGGTCAGCACCTGGTAGACGTGCCAGTCCGCCAGCTCCATGGCGTCGAACACCGCGTCGATGAATGTACGGTCGATGTCCTTGTGGAAGAGGTCGCTCATCGAGTTCACGAAGATCATCCGCGGCTTTTTCCAGAGCACGGGCTGCTTCAGCCTCGACGGCCAGAGTGTCAGGTCAAAGCCCTGCTCGTAGGGGTGTCCAGGGATTCCACGCCAGCGCTCTGCGAACCGCTCGGCGTAGCAGTTGTCACAACCGGGACCGACCTTGGTGCAGCCCGTCACCGGGTTCCACGTCGCGTCCGTCCATTCGATGTCTGACTTCTGGGCCAACTGCTCGCCTCACACTTTTTCACAACAGTAACACGCGGTTGACTCAGCACAAAGCACGAACAGCGGCTGGGGTGAGATTGGTCCTAGCCGCAGCCGAACCAGCGCGCAACGGGCGGCGTTCGATCTCTGTTCCATCCGCCATCCAGATGGATTTTCCAAATCGCGTGCATCACGGACTTCGAAAGATCACTTGAAAGCAATGACTTAAAGCTGTTCACCGAAAGCGCGGCGGTTAACAGATCCGGAGAATATCGGCCCGGAGAGAACGCGTGTGCGCCCTTCGGGGCGTAGGCCGGTTAACAGCCCAACCCGCATAACCCCCGAAAACAACGGAAAAATCCGGCTGCAGCCGGATCGGGAGAACGCTTTCGCGAGGGCAAGTGGCGGAGAGGGTGGGATTCGAACCCACGGAACCCGTGAAGGCTCAACGGTTTTCGAGACCGCCCCGTTCGACCACTCCGGCACCTCTCCGCGCTTTCTGGGTGGTGGCGGGGATTTAGACGGGCAGGGGTTGAAGCGCAAGGGCCTTCGCGCGAAAACCGCGAAAATTTTCCTGCGAGGTGGATCATGGCAGCAAGCGCGCAATTCCCGGGGCAGGGGACGCCGGCATGCCCCTGCTGATCGGACCCATCGCGCATCCGCTGATGCGTGCGCAACTCGCCCCGCAGGCCGTCGAGGTCGAGCCGGTCCCCGGCGCGCTGCAGGGCGGCGGGATGGCGGGCATCGCCCCGCAGGGCTGGCCGCGCCTGCTGTCCGGCGACCAGATGCTGCCGGCCTGGCGGACCGACTGGACCCCGGCGCTGCGCCGCTATGCCGAGATCTTCGGCCTGCAGCTGCAGGACCATGGCGGCCGGATGCTGCTGGGCCTGGGCGAGCCCGTCGCGGACGCGCCCGAATGGCAGCCGGCGCTGGCCGCGGCGATGGCGGAATGGCTACTGCGCCTGCCTGCCTCGCGCCCCGCCGGGGATCTGCGCCGGCGCCTGCCGATGATCGCCACCTGGGTCGCCTCGCGCCGGCGCGCCGCCGGCGAGAATCCCGGCCTGCCGCATGTCGGGCCGGTCGGCCTGCCCCGCACCCGCATCGATTCGGTCGAGGAGCCCTATGCCGAATATTTCTCGATGGAGGAGATCCGGCTGAGCCAGCGCCGCAACGACGGCGGCTGGACCCCGCCGCTGCTGCGCGCCGTCTTCGTCTCGGGCGATGCGACGGTGGTGCTGCCCTGGGATCCGGTGCGCGACCGGGTCATGCTGATCGACCAGCTGCGCGCCGGGCCCTTGGCGCGCGGCGATGCCCAGCCCTGGCTTTACGAGACGGTGGCCGGCCGCGTCGATGCCGGCGAGACCCCGGAACAGGCCGCCCGGCGCGAGGCCATCGAGGAGACCGGCATCGCCCTGACGCGGCTGATCCCGGCACCGCACAACTATCCCAGCCCCGGGGCGGTGGCGGAATACCTCTATCTCTATGTCGGCATCGCCGATCTGCCCGACGACAGCGCGGGCCTGGGCGGGCTTGCGACCGAGGACGAGGACATTCGCTCGCACCTGATCCCGCGGGCCGAGCTGACGCGGATGGCGCTGGCGGGCGAGATCCGCAACGGCCCGCTGCTGAACCTGGCGCTGTGGCTGGAACTGCGCCATGACCAGATCCGCCGCGAACTGGGGCAGGGGACAGAGACCGCCCCGGTGGGGTTGCCGCCAGCGACCGGCGGCGTGTAAACCGGGCGGGAACATCCCGCGAAAGGCCACGCCATGCGCATCTGCCCCGATCTTGCCTCTGCCATCGGAAACACCCCCCTGATCCGCCTGCGCCGGGCTTCGGAAGAGACCGGCTGCGAGATCCTGGGCAAGGCCGAGTTCATGAATCCGGGCCAGTCGGTCAAGGACCGCGCCGCGCTCTACATCATCAAGGACGCGGTGGAACGGGGGGATCTGAAACCCGGCGGCACCATCGTCGAGGGCACCGCCGGCAATACCGGTATCGGCCTGGCGCTGGTCGGCGCCTCGATGGGCTTCCGTTCGGTCATCGTCATCCCCGAGACGCAAAGCCAGGAAAAGAAGGACATGCTGCGGCTGGCCGGCGCCGAGCTGGTCGAGGTGCCCGCGCAGCCCTACAAGAACCCCAACAACTATGTGCGCTATTCCGGCCGCCTGGCCGAGGAACTGGCGCGGACCGAGCCGAACGGCGCCATCTGGGCCAACCAGTTCGACAATGTCGCCAACCGCCAGGCGCATCTGGAAACCACCGGCCCCGAGATCTGGGAGCAGACCGGCGGGCGCGTGGACGGCTTCGTCTGCGCGGTCGGCTCGGGCGGGACGCTGGCGGGGGTCGCCATGGCGCTGCAGCCCAGGGGCGTCAAGATCGGCTTGGCCGATCCGGAGGGCGCGGCGCTTTACAGCTATTATACCGAGGGCGTTTTCGAAAGCCCCGGCTCGTCGATCACCGAGGGCATCGGCCAGGGCCGCATCACTGCCAACCTCGAAGGCTTCAAGCCGGACTTCGCCTATCGCATCCCGGATGCCGAAGCGCTGCCGGTGATCTTCGACCTGCTCGAGCGGGAAGGGCTCTGCCTGGGCGGCTCGTCGGGGGTGAACGTCGCCGGCGCCATCCGCATGGCCAGGGACATGGGCCCCGGTCACACCATCGTGACGGTGCTCTGCGACTATGGCACGCGTTACCAGACCAAGCTTTTCAACCCGGAATTCCTGCGGGCCAAGGGCCTGCCGGTGCCGGAATGGATGGCCCGCAAGCCCGCCGCCCTGCCCGAAGTCTACGAGGACTGAACCGGCCCATGCCTTCTGCCCTGTCCCGGCCCCCGTTTCGGCCCCAAGCCCGCCGCACGCCCTGCCATGCTGCCCTGCTGTCCCGCTTCGCGATGCTGGCCTTCGTGCTGCTGCTGGGACTGGCGCGGCCGGTCCTGGCGCAGGAGCCGCAGGCGCCGGATTACGACGCCTGGAACAAGCTGGCCGAGCAGGCCGAGCAGATCCTGGAATCCGGCTCGGCCAATGACGCGCGGCTGCAGACCATCCGCGACGAGGTGGTGAAATGGCGCGAGCGCTTCAAGGAGGCGCAGGGCGTCAACGCCACCCGCATCGCCACGCTCAAGGACCAGATCGCCGCGCTTGGCCCGGCGCCGGCCGAGGGGCAGACGGAATCCGAGGATATCGCCGCCCGCCGCAAGGAGCTGAACGAGCAGCTTGCGACCCTGCAGGCGCCGGGATTGCAGGCGGTGGAATCGCACGGTCGCGCCGACGGCATCGTCACGCAGATCGACCAGACTCTGCGCGCCCGCCAGACCTTCGCGCTGATCCGCAAGACGCCGTCGCCGCTGAACCCGGCGAACTGGCCGCCGGCCATGGCCGAGGCGGCCCAGGTCGCCGGCCAGGTCTATGCCGAGGCGCGCGACCGCTGGGACAGCACCGGCGGCATGGGCGGCTTCACCGCGCGGCTGCCGGCCATCGCCGGTTTCCTGCTGGTGGCGCTGTTGCTGCTGTCGCGCGGCCGGCACTGGATCGACTCGCTGCCGTCGCGGCTGTCGGCGCGGGCCAGCGAGCGGTCGCGGGCGGCGCTGATCTTCGGCGTTTCTCTGGGCCAGATCGCCATTCCGCTGATCGGGGTGATCCTGTTCGCGGCGGCCCTGGGCGCCACCGACCTGTTCGACGACTGGGGACTGCCGCTGCTGCGCTCGGTGCCGGCGGCGGGCCTGTCCTTCTTCGGCGGCATCTGGCTGGCGCGGCGGCTGTTCCCGGCCGCCGATACTGGGGTCCAGCCACCCCTGCCGATGAGCGAGGAGCGCCGCGCCAAGGCGCAGGTCCGCGCCGCGCTGCTGGCCGCGGCCCTGGCGCTGCACCAGCTTTTCGCCCGCACCATCCTGCCGCTCTCCGGCTTCAACAGCCAGAACGACAGCGACACCGTGCCGGAACGGCTCAGCGAGGCCTCGGCCGGGGTCTGGCACTTCCTGCTGGTCCTGTTCGGCGCCTTCTGCCTGTTCCGGCTTTGCACCGTCCTGCGCGGCCTGCACCCGAGCGGGGATTCCGAGGCGCCGGATTACCGCATCCGCGTGGTGAATTTCCTGGCGATGGCCGGCCGGCTGCTGGCGCTGGCGACGCCGGTGCTGGTGGCGGTGGGCTATGTGACGGCGGGCAACGCGCTGCTTTGGGCCGCGGTGCTGACCCTGGCGCTGGTCGGGCTGCTGATCATCCTGCAGGATTTCATCGCCGATTTCTACGCCATGGCCAAGGGCGGCGACCAGTCGGCGCGGGACGCGCTGATGCCGGTGCTGGTCGGATTCGCGCTGATCCTGCTGTCGCTGCCGCTGTTCGCGCTGATCTGGGGCGCGCGGGCCAGCGACCTGGCCGAGGCCTGGACCAAGGCGCAGCAAGGCTTCGCCTTCGGCGGCGTGCGGCTGTCGCCCATGGCGATCCTGACTTTCCTGATCGTCTTCGCGGTCGGCTATTCGCTGACCAGCTTCGTGCAAGGCGCCTTCCGCAGCTCGATCCTGCCCAAAACCCGGCTGGACGCGGGCGGGCAGAACGCCGTCTCGTCGATGATCGGCTATGTCGGGGTGGCGCTGGCGGCGGTCTTTGCCGTCACCTCGGCGGGGATCGACCTGACCTCGCTGGCCTTCGTCGCCGGGGCGCTGTCGGTCGGCATCGGTTTCGGCATGCAGCAGGTGGTGTCGAACTTCGTCTCGGGCATCATCCTGCTGGTCGAGCGGCCGATCGCGGTCGGCGACTGGATCGAGGTCGGCGGCCAGCAGGGCGTCGTTCGCCGGATGGCGGTGCGCGCCACCCAGATCGAGACCTTCGACCGCACCCAGGTGATCGTCCCGAACTCGAACCTGATCACCCAGCCGGTGACCAACTGGACCCGCGGCAGCCTGACCGGGCGGATCATCGTGCCGGTCACGGTGGGGGTGGCGACCGACAGCCGGCTGGTCAGCGACCTGCTGCGCGAGATCGCCGAGGACCAGCCGACGGTGCTGGTCAACCCGCCCCCGGCGGTGCTGCTGCGCAGCATCACCCCGACCGGCCAGAATTTCGAGCTGCGTGCCATGCTGGCAGACATCAATGGCGGCGTCTCGGTGGTGTCCGAGATCAACCACCAGATCCTGGAACGCTTCGCGGCGGCGGGCATCGTGCTGCCCGGCAGCGTGCGCACTGCCCAGGACATCTTCCTGCACCGGTCCGAGGACGAGGACGAGCCCGCAGAGGAAACCGCGCCCGGGGATGACCCGCCCGCGCCGCCGCCGAACCCGGCCTGAGCCAGGCCCGCGCCGCCCTCCCCCCCCGCCGCGGCTAGCGGCGTAGCCGGCCGGAGGGCTCCTGCTCGGGGATGCCTTCCTGCGACAGCAGGATCGCGACCGGGCGCAGCCAGGGTATCTGGGCGCAGACGATCATCATGGCGACCATGATCGGCACCGCCAGGAAGGTGCCTGCAATGCCCCAGACCGCGCCCCAGAAGGCCAGCGACAGGATGATGCCGAACGAGGACAGCCGCAGCGTCTGGCCCAGCAGCATCGGCTCGAGGATATTGCCGATCACGAAATGCACCGCCGTCGCCATGCCGCCGACGATCAGCGTTCCGGTCGGATCGCCGGTCTGCGCCAGCACCATGGCGACGGCGATGACCGTGGCGACGATCGAGCCCAGGGTCGGGATGAAGTTCAGGATGAAGGTCAGCATGGCGACCGCGCCCGCCAGTTCCAGCCCGGCCAGCCGGAAGATCGCCCAGATCAGCGCGGCGGTGACGGCGCTGATGCCGGTTTTGACTACCAGGTAGCGGTTCACCCGCCGCATGATGACATGTATCGTGCCGAGTGCCTGCCGGGCGCGGCCGGGATCGCCGGTCAGCCGCTCGACCTTCAGCGGGAAGCACAGCCGCTCGCTGAACATGAAGCCGACGAAGGTCAGGATCAGCACCGAGCCCGAGATCAGGTTCGAGGCCTGCGCCGCGGCCGAGCGCAGCCAGCCCGCGACGTCGATGCTGCCCATGAAGGTGCTGAGCGCCTCTTGCGCGCGCGGCCCCCAGCGCTGGCTGAGGTTGGACAGCACCGCCTGCGCTCGGTCGGCATAGGCGATGGCGGTCGAGACCACCTCGTTCACCTGCGCCACAACCGCCGTCGCCGCCCAGAGCAGGCCGATGGCAATGGCGATCAGTGCCAGGGCGGTGGCCAGCCAGTTCGGCACCCTGAGCCGCGCAAAGGCCGAGATCGCGTCGCTGGTCAGCGAGAAGATGATGATGGCGAAAGCCAGGCAGATCAGAATGAAACGGGCCTGGACCAGCAGGAACAGGATCAGGCCGAAGGCGATGACGCCCAGGAAGCCGGTCCGCAGACGCTCGCTCAGCTGCGAGTCATGCCCGTCCAATGTCGTTCCCTCATCTTGGCCCGTACCCCGGGCCGGCTGTCAGCCTGCCCGGCAAGGTGGGACCGGGGCAGGCTGGCGCGCCCGCCCCCCGGGCGTTCATTCCTCGGCCTCATCCTCGCCGTTCTCGGCGATGCGGGCAACGGAAACCACCTCCTCGCCGGGGGCGGTGTTGAAGACCCGCACCCCGCCGGCCGAGCGCGAGCGGAAGCTGATGCCTTCCACCGGCACCCGGATCGACTGGCCGGTCGAGGTCGCCAGCATGATCTGGTCGTCGCCCTCGACCGGGAAGCTGGCCACCAGCGGCCCGCCGCGCATCGCCTTATCCATGGCCATGACGCCCTGGCCGCCGCGACCGCGCAGCGGATAGTCGAAGCTGGAACTGATCTTGCCGGCGCCCTTGGCGGTGATGGTCAGGATCAGCTCCTCGGCCGCCGACATCTCGGCATAGCGTTCCTGCGAGATCGCGGTCTCGGCCACGGCGTCCTCGTCCTCGTCATCCTCGGCGCCGTCATCCAGCGCGCCGGCCACGGCGCGGCGCATCTTCAGATAGGCGGCGCGTTCCTCGGATCCGGCCTCGAAATGCCGGATCACCGACATGCTGACCACCTTGTCGCCGTCGTTCACCAGCCGGATGCCGCGCACCCCGGTCGAATCGCGGCCCTTGAACACCCGCACATCGGTGGTCGGGAAGCGGATCGCCCGGCCGGCGGCGGTGACCAGCATCACGTCGTCGTTTTCGGTCGCCATGCGGGCGCCGATCAGCTCGACCCCCTCGGGCAGTTTCATGGCGATCTTGCCGTTGCGCATGACATTGGCGAAATCCGACAGCGCGTTGCGGCGCACGTCGCCTTCCGAGGTGGCGAAGACCACCTGATAATCGTCCCATTCGCTTTGCGGCGCATCGACCGGCATCAGCGCGGCGATGGAGACGCCGGGCTGGATCGGCAGGATGTTGACGATGGCCTTGCCCTTGGCGGTCCGCCCGCCCAGCGGCAGCCGCCAGGTCTTCATCCGATAGACCATGCCGTCGGTGGTGAAGAACAGAAGCTCGGTATGGGTGTTGGCGACGAACAGGGTCGTGACCACGTCGTCCTCTTTCGTGGCCATGCCGGACAGGCCCTTGCCGCCGCGGCGCTGGCTGCGGAACTCGGCCAGGGCCGTGCGCTTGATATAGCCGCCCGAGGTGATGGTGACGACCATGTCCTCGCGCTCGATCAGGTCCTCGTCGTCCAGATCGCCGGCCCAGTCGGTGATCTCGGTCCGGCGCGGCACCGCGAACAGGGCCTTCACCTCGGTCAGCTCGTTCGAGATGATGCCCATGATCCGCTCGCGCGAGGCGAGGATCGCCAGGAATTCCCGGATCGAATCGGCCAGCGATTTCAGCTCGTCGGTGACTTCCTGCACGCCCAGCTGGGTCAGGCGCTGCAGGCGCAGTTCCAGGATGGCGCGGGCCTGGGTCTCGGACAGGTTGTAGGTGCCGTCCTCGTTCACCGGATGCAGCGGGTCGTCGATCAGCTTGAGATACTCCACGATCTCATGCGCGGGCCAGCGCCGCTCCATCAGCCGCGCCCGCGCCTCGGCGGCGTCGGCCGAGCTGCGGATCGTCGCCACCACCTCGTCCACGTTTGAGACCGCCACGGCCAGGCCACAGAGCACATGCGCTCGCTCGCGCGCCTTGCGCAATTCATAGGCGGTGCGGCGGGCGACGACCTCCTCGCGGAAGGCGATGAAATGGGTCAGGAAGTCGCGCAGCGTCAGCTGCTCGGGCCGGCCGCCGTTCAGCGCCAGCATGTTGGCGCCAAAGCTGGTCTGCATGGGGGTAAAGCGGAACAGCTGGTTCAGCACCACCTCGGCGGTGGCGTCGCGCTTCAGTTCGATCACCACCCGCACGCCGACCCGGTCGGATTCGTCCTGCACATGGGCGATGCCCTCGATGCGCTTTTCCTTGGCCAGTTCGGCGATCTTCTCGATCAGGCTGGCCTTGTTCACCTGATAGGGGATTTCGTCCAGGATGATGGCCTGGCGGCCGGCGCGGGTCTCCTCGATCCGGGTCCTGGCGCGCACGACGATGCTGCCGCGCCCCTCCAGATAGGCCTTGCGCGCGCCCGAGCGGCCCAGGATGATGCCGCCGGTGGGGAAGTCCGGGCCGGGCACGATCTCCAGCAGCCGCTCGGTCGGCAGGTCGGGATTCTCGATCAGCGCCAGGGTGGCGTCCACCACCTCGCCCAGGTTGTGCGGCGGGATGTTGGTCGCCATGCCGACGGCGATGCCGCCGGCGCCGTTGACCAGCATGTTCGGGAAGCGGGCCGGCAGGACGGTCGGCTCGCGGTCCTTGCCGTCGTAATTGTCCTGGAAATCGACGGTGTCCTTGTCGATATCCATCAGCAGATAGGCCGAGGGCTTGTCCATCCGCACCTCGGTATAGCGCATGGCCGCCGGGTTGTCGCCGTCCATGCTGCCGAAGTTGCCCTGGCCGTCCAGCAGCGGCAGCGACATCGAGAAGGGCTGCGCCATCCGCACCAGCGCGTCATAGATCGAGGCGTCGCCATGCGGGTGATACTTACCCATGGTGTCGCCGACCGGGCGGGCCGACTTGCGATAAGGCTTGTCATGGGTGTTGCCGGTCTCGTGCATGGCGAAGAGCACCCGGCGATGCACCGGCTTCAGCCCGTCGCGCAGGTCGGGAATCGCCCGGCTGACGATCACCGACATGGCATAGTCGAGATAGGAGGAACGCATCTCGTGCGAGATGTCGATCACCGGGCCGTCGTGATGCATCACGGCGCGCTCCGATCCGCCGTTCTCGGGGGTATCGTCGTCGTTTTCAGGGATGTCAGCCACGGGGGAAACCTCAAGATCTTGTTGGGCATGGGTCTATCCCATACCCGCCTTGGGTGCAATCTTGACGGGCCTGCGCCGGGCGGGAAATCCGCGCTCAGGCCAGCCCGGTCTCGCGCCGGCGGCCGCGGAGCGAGGCGAGCCACAACGCCGACAGCCCGGCCGACAGGATGGCGTTCCAGCCGGCCATCGAGATGCCGAACAGGCTCCAGGCCACCTCGTCGCAGCGCACCACCGGGGCCTGTTCCAGCGCCGCCATCAGGTCCTGCGTGGACATGGTGGCCAGGCCCGACACGCCGCCCGAGCAATGCTGCGGCCCCTGCCAGATCTGCAGCTCGACCCCGGCGTGGTAGATGGCGAGGCCGGTGGCGCAAAGCGCGGCGATCAGCCCCAGCGCCGCCAGCCAGCGCCGCCAGCCCAGCCACCAGATCAGCCCGCCGATGATCGCGGCGGCCAGGTGCGGCCAGCGTTGCAGGATGCAGAGCTCGCAGGGCGCATAGCCGAGGCTCTGGAAGGTCAGCGCCGCGGCCAGCAGCGCGGCGGAACCGGCGCCGGCGATGACGGCGATATGCTTGCTCGAAAATCCGTTCATGGACTTTCGGTTAGGACCGCGCGCGGCGGCCGGCAAGTGCCAATCGCGTGATCTCAATGCGGCTTCCAGGTGACGACGCGGTAAAGATAGATCGCCACAACGGCGATCACCACCAGCTTGGACAGTGGATCGACCCAATCCGCGACCAGCGCGTAGTTTTCATGCAGCATCAGCCCGGCGAATGTCAGCACCCCGGTCCAGAGCGCGCTGCCGATCACGGTATAAAGCAGGAATTTCCACATCGGCATGCGCGCCAGCCCCGCGGGGACCGAGATCAGGGTGCGGATCGCCGGGATCATGCGGCCGAAGAACACCGCCATGGCGCCGTGGCGCCGAAACCAGTCATGCGCGGCGTCGACATCCGAGGGCGAGAGGGTCAGCAGCCGGCCGTGGCGGGCGGCGAAGCGCTTCAGCCGCTCCTCGCCGAACCAGAGGCCGATATAATACCACATCAGCGTGCCCAGCACCGAGCCCAGCGTGCCCACCAGGATGGTCAGGGTCAGCGACAGGCGGCCGCTGCCTGCCAGGAAACCGGCCAGCGGCATGATCACCTCGGACGGGATGGGCGGGAACAGGTTCTCGGCCACCATCAGCATCAGCACGCCGAGATAGCCCCAGCTTTCGATCGTCGAAACCACCCAGTCGAACATGCCTGCCCCCGTCGTTTGGGGACGTGCTGCGGGCTGGGGCCGGAACTGTCAACCCCGCGTCGGTGTTGCGCCGGACCGGGCTTCGGATAACACTGGCGTCAAGCGACAGGGCCGGCGCGTTTGCCGGCGGGGGAGGTGGCGATGGAATGGCGGGGCAGGCGCGGCAGCAGGAACGTCCAGGACCGGCGCGGCATGGGCCGGGCAGGTGCGGGCGGCATGGGCATCGTCGGCGTGCTGGTGGTGCTGGCGGTGGGCTATTTCTTCGGCATCGACATCTCGCCCCTGATCGGGGCCATCGACGATGGCGGCCAGCAGCAGAGCCAGCCGCGCGAGCTGACCGCCGAGGAGCGGGAGATCGGCCAGTTCGTCTCGGTGGTGCTGGCCGATACCGAGGAGGTCTGGGCAGGCGTGCTGCCCGAGCAGGCTGGGGTCGATTACGCCGATCCGACGCTGGTGATGTTCTCGGGCATCGACAGCTCGGCCTGCGGCACGGCGCAATCGGCCATGGGGCCGTTCTATTGCCCGAACGACCGCACCGTCTACCTGGACACCGACTTCTTCCGCACCATGAGCGGCAAGATGGGCGCGGGCGGCGATTTCGCCTTTGCCTATGTCATCGCGCATGAGGTCGGGCACCATGTCCAGAACCTGCTGGGGATCCTGGGCCAGACCATGCAGGCCCGCCAGCAAAGCGACCAGGTGACGGCGAACCGCATCTCGGTCCTGACCGAGCTGCAGGCCGATTGCTTCGCCGGGGTCTGGGCCAACCATGCCAGCCAGCAGTTCAACAGTATCGACGAGGGCGACATCGACGAGGCGATCAATGCCGCCGCCGCCGTGGGCGACGACACGCTGATGGAAAAGGCCGGCCGCGCGCCGATGCCCGACGCTTTCACCCATGGCTCGGCCGCCGAGCGGCAGGAATGGTTCAAGCGCGGCTTCGCCTCGGGGCAGATGGCGCAATGCGACACGTTCCAGGCGGCGGGGATGTAGGCCGGAAGCGGCGGTGCCGGTGGCGCGGCCGCATGAGTATTTGGGGAACGAAGAAGCCGGGGCGCGGCTGCGGGAGGATTGGGAAACGGTGAAGGGACAGTCTTACGGTCGTGGCAGGTGCAGGCCGCGCGGCCGGTCCATGCTGGCCCAGTCCGGCCAGAGTCCGAAATGTTCGAGCCCCGCCAGCAGCAGGCCAAGCGCTATCACCGCCAGCACCAGCTTGACGGTGCGGGCCTTCGGCGGGTTGCGGGCCCAGCGCGAGGCCCGGATCAGCCAGATGAGGTTGTTCATCGCCCCTTTCCTTTGCTAGTGCTGCCCGAAACGAACGGCCCCGGACGATTCCTTGCCCCAGCACAGCGACAGCCGCATCCTGCCCTATACCGCCGACCAGATGTATGCCCTGGTGGCGGATATTGAAAGCTATCCCGAGTTCCTGCCCTGGAACACCGCCGCCCGCATCCGTTCGCGCCGGGCCGGCGCCTCGGGCAGCGAGGTGGTCGAGGCGGACCTGGTCATCAGCTTCAAGGTCTTCCGCGAGCGTTTCGGCTCGCGCGTGACGCTGTGGCCCGAGACCAGGCGCATCGACACCGAATACCTGGATGGGCCGTTCAAGTATCTGCGCAGCGGCTGGAGCTTCGCGGATCTGCCGGAAGGCGGCTGCAAGGTCGAGTTCTTCGTGGATTTCGAGTTCCGCAACGCCATCCTGGGCAAGGTGATCGGCGTGGTCTTCGGCGAAGCCATGTCGCGCATCGTCCGCGCCTTCGAGGATCGGGCCAAGGCGCTTTACGGGGCCTGACGCGCCGCCGCCCGCCGGATCGCATCATGGTCCGGTGCCGGCGTCGCGTGCCCGGGCGGGGGCGGCGGTCCGGTCCAGGGCCGGCAAGGCGGGCCGGGAGCGCCGGCCCGCGCGGAGCTCAGATCACGCCGAAGGCGCGCATCGGCTCGGCGACGCGGATGAAGCCGGCGATATTGGCGCCGATGACGTAATCGCCCGGCGCGCCGAATTCCTCGGCGGTGCTGTAGCAGCTGTCGTGGATGTCGCGCATGATCTCGGCCAGCTTCGCCTCGGTCTTCTCGAAGCTCCAGCGGTCGCGCGAGGCGTTCTGCTGCATCTCCAGCGCCGAGGTGGCGACGCCGCCGGCATTCGCCGCCTTGCCGGGGCCGAACTTGACGCCGGCCTGCTGGAAGGCGCGGATCGCCTCGGGCGTGCAGGGCATGTTGGCGCCCTCGCCGACCGCCGTGACGCCGTTCTTGACCAGCTTGGCCGCGTCCTTGCCGGTCAGTTCGTTCTGGGTGGCCGAGGGCATGGCCACGTCGCAGGCCACGTCCCAGATCGAGCCCTCGCCGGATTTCACGAAATAGGCGCCGTTGCCTTCGCCCTTCATGCGGACATATTGCGAAATGCGGCCGCGGCGCACTTCCTTGACCTCCTTGAGAAGATCGAGGTCGATCCCGGCTTCGTCCACGATGTAGCCCGAGCTGTCCGAGCAGGCCAGCACCTTGCCGCCGAATTCCTGCACCTTCTCGATGGTGTAGATGGCGACATTGCCCGAGCCCGAGACGACGACGCGCTTGCCGTCGAAATCGGTGCCGCCGGTCTTCAGCATGGCCTGGGTGAAATAGGTATTGCCGTAGCCGGTTGCTTCCTTGCGGGCCAGCGAGCCGCCATAGAACAGCCCCTTGCCGGTCAGCACGCCCGCCTCGTAGCGGTTGGTCAGGCGCTTGTATTGGCCGAACATGTAGCCTATCTCGCGCGCGCCGACGCCGATATCACCGGCCGGCACGTCGGTATATTCGCCGAGGTGGCGGTAAAGCTCGGTCATGAAGCTTTGGCAGAAGCGCATGATCTCGCCGTCCGAGCGGCCCTTGGGATCGAAGTCCGAGCCGCCCTTGCCGCCGCCGATGGGCAGGCCGGTCAGCGCGTTCTTGAAGATCTGCTCGAAGCCCAGGAACTTGATGATCCCGACATTCACCGAGGGATGGAAGCGCAGCCCGCCCTTGTAGGGGCCCATGGCCGAGCTGAACTGCACCCGGAAGCCGCGGTTGATCTGCACCCGGCCCTTGTCGTCGGTCCAGGGCACGCGGAAGATGATCTGGCGCTCGGGCTCGCAGATGCGCTCGATCAGCGCGTCCTCCAGATAGTCCGGGCGCTTGGCGACCACCCGGCCCAGGCTTTCAAGCACTTCGCGCACGGCCTGGTGGAACTCGGGCTCGCCGGCGTTGCGGCGCACCACCTCCTCGTAGATGGGGGCCAGCTTGTCGTCGATCTGCGGCATGTCGCGGAATCCTTCCCTTGGGGTCGGAAGGCTCCTTAGCCCAGGATTCAGGCAGTTTGAATGGCGCGCGCGCGATTTTCGGGCATAATGCCGAAGTTTTCGGCGGATAGCCGCCGCAGTTCCGAAAGAAATGCAGCAATATCAATCAGAAAGAAGATTTTATTCTGCCTGTTGATAGAGCAGCAGGTTTTCGCGCGCTTCCGCGAAGGAAAGGCCCGCCCGGCGCCTTCTCGCGCCGGGCGGGCCTCTGCGTTTCGGCCCGGGTCAGCGGCGCCCCGCCTCCAGCGCGTCCTCGAAGGTGCGCAGGCCGGTGACCGGCGACTGCACCAGCACCGCCATGTTGCCGGGCTTGTGCTGGTTGCGCAGCATCTTCAGATGCGCCTGCGGGATCTCGGCCCAGGGGAAGACTTCGGACATGCAGGGGTCGATGCGGCGTTCCAGCATCAGCTTGTTGGCGGCACTGGCCTGTTTCAGATGCGCGAAATGGCTGCCCTGCAGACGCTTCTGGTGCATCCACATGTAGCGCACGTCGAAGGTGCAGTTGAAGCCCGAGGTGCCGGCGCAGATCACCACCATGCCGCCCTTCTTGCAGACCAGGGTCGAGACCGGGAAGGTCGCCTCGCCGGGATGCTCGAAGACGATGTCGACGTTGTTGCCCTTGCCGGTGATGTCCCAGATCGCCTTGCCGAACTTGCGCGCCTCGGCGAACCACTCCTTGTATTCGGGGGTGTTCACCTTGGGCAGCTGCCCCCAGCACTTGAAGTCCTTGCGGTTGATGACGCCCTTGGCGCCCAGCGACATGACGAATTCGCGCTTGTCCTCGTCCGAGATCACGCCGATGGCATTGGCGCCGGCCGCGTTGATCAGCTGGATCGCGAACGACCCCAGCCCGCCCGAGGCGCCCCAGACCAGCACGTTCATGCCCGGCTTCAGCTCATGCGGTTCATGGCCGAACAGCATGCGATAGGCGGTGGCCAGCGTCAGCGTGTAGCAGGCCGATTCCTCCCAGGTCAGGTGCTGCGGGCGGCGCATCAGCTGCTGGGCCTGGACGCGGGTGAATTGCGCGAAGGACCCGTCCGGCGTCTCATAGCCCCAGATGCGCTGGCTGGGCGAATACATCGGGTCGCCGCCGTTGCATTCCTCGTCATTGCCGTCGTCCTGGTTGCAATGGATGACGACCTCGTCGCCGACCTTCCAGTTCTTGACCTTGTCGCCCACCGCCCAGACGATGCCCGAGGCGTCGGAACCGGCGATGTGATAGGGCGCGCCATGGCCGTCGAAAGGGCTGATCGGCACGCCGAGGCCGGCCCAGATGCCATTGTAGTTGACGCCCGCCGCCATCACCAGGACCAGCACCTCGTTGCTGTCGATCGGCGGCGTCTCGACCACCTCGACCTGCATGGCCTTGTCGGGCTCGCCATGGCGTTCGCGGCGGATGGCCCAAGCATACATCTGCTTGGGCACGTAACCCAGGGGCGGCATCTCGCCGATCTCGTAAAGGTCCTTTTCCGGGGCGTCATAGGGCGCGATCGGGGTCGGTTGGTCCAGGGCCATCTCAGAGTCCTTTCTTGCCGCTTCCTTGTGCCGGGGCTTCCGCCGCGGCGCAGAATCAGCGCGGGTTGCCTGGCTGGTTTTACGAATCCGCGCGCAACAATGCAACATGGTTAGTAATGAAATTGTAATTTTCTGTCGTTTCTGTTTCTGCCTTGCCGCGATGCGGCGGGGATCGCGATGGGCCGCCCCGCCCGCGAAATGCCAAGACCCAGCCATATGCATCCTGATCCGACGGGTGCTCGACCGGGTGATGACGGGCAGAACGCCCTGTCCCGTGTCGCGCGCGAGGACCGGGGCTTTCTCGGCCATGCCGAACGGGCGTTGGCGGTGATGAGCGGTCTGGCCCCCGGATCCGTTCGGCGCCGGGGCCGCTGTGCTCGCGCCAAGCCGAGATGCTGGCCGCGGCCAAGGCGGCGCTGGACGAGGGATCGGCAAAGGCCATGGGTGGAAGCGTCGTCGCGCCGGGCGATGCGCAATGGGTGCCCGCGTCCAGGCGCGCGCCATCAGCCGCCGGCCCGGTGATGGGGACGCGATCCCGCGATGTCCTGGTAATCGGCCGGAAGGCGGCGACGCAATCCCGGCGTCGATGGCCCCGCCACCCGCGGCCGGACAGCCGGTCGGTGGCGATGACGGGAAAGGGCCACGGATCTCTCCGTGGCCCGCATGGGAGGATGGGCTGGAGCCTGCGAGTCAGCAGACCATGGCGCGGTGATGCTGGACGTGGCGCACGGCCAGCTTGCGCGCCTTGCGGCCGGAGGGCAGCGGCCGGGCCGGCGCCGGCACGAATTCCTTCTCGCGCAGCTCGGGGAACAGGGTGAAGATCTCCTCGCGCGCCGCCGGTCCCACGGTCCTGAGCGCCTGGGCGCCGGTATAGAGCGACTCGGTCGCGGCGCCGTTCGAGTTCACCACCTCGTGCCGGTCGAAGAGGAAATGGAAATATTCCACGCTCTCGACATCCGTGGCGATGTCCACGCCCTCGACCTGAAGCAGCTGCTTGGCCGCAACCAGCACCTCCATGGCCCCGAACATCTTCAGCGCCACCTTCGAGCGGACGAGCACCCGGTGCTGCGGCGACACGAGCAGGTCCGAGGACGGGGTTTCCCTGCCGAGTGCGCCGGCCTTGATGCGGATCGGCAGCAGCTTCGGCCTGGCCTTCAGCGCCGCGGCGCCAAGCTTCACGGAACCGATCCAGCGGATGGGCTGATAGCCATTGTCCCGCGTGGCGACCAGATCGCCCACCCGGAGGTCCTCGACCGCCACGAAACCCCTTTCGGTCTCGATCAGGGTGCCGGCCACGAAGCAGACGACCTCGTCATCGGTCAGGTCCAGGCTGCCGGCGACGTCATGGTCCATGGTGACGATGGCGGTGTTGGCCGTCGACTGGATGAGATCGGCGGAAGCGCGGATGGTCGCGGCGGCCACCGGGCCCGCCAACGGAACAGCTTCAACGGCCGCGGCCAGGGTTTCGGTGATTTCGGAGATCGGGCCGGTGACGGAAATGGGAGTGCCGAGGACTTCGACCGTGGCCGTCACCGCCAGGTGGTCGTCGTCGAGCGGTTCCTCGCTTACGAAATAATAGGTGCCGCCGGCTTCCATCAGGTGGCCGCTGATCGGGTTCACCTGCAGACTGATATCCGCCAAACCCGGCAGGCCGATGGAAGTGGCAGCGTTCGCGACCGTGGTCGAGCCGAGATAGGTGCCGGCAGGCGTGAGAGGGGTGCCGTCGGCAGCCACCGGCGTCATGTTGTCGCCATAGTTCAGGGTGGTCGCGCCGTTGGAATCGACGTCGTATTGCGCGAATTCCTGGGAGGTTTCGAAGGCGTTGAGCAGCGACGTGTCCGGCACGAAGGCGACGACGCCATCGAGGCCGACGGTGATGAGGCTTGAGGGGATCTCGGTAATATAGGGCATGAACGCCACCTTTTGTCAGACCGGGCCAAGCTGGCTGGTCGATAGGTTGAGTTGAAAAAAAACCGGGAACCGAGCAAGATAAACCGCACGCTTAAATCTGTGTGCAGTACTCTACTTATGAGCGATTCCCTGCCGACGATCAAACAAAATCACGGGTCCGTGTGCGCTTTTCTTGTGCAGAGTCCCGCCTCTGCCAGGCCGCCTGATGCCGTAAGCGCCCGCAAGCCGGGTTTCGCCCGCCCGGCTTTCGGTTGCCGATGACCGGCGCGATGGCTCTTGCGGTGGCTGTCGCATGATCGGGGCCGAGGCTTCCCGCCCCTGGTGCGCGACGGTCACGCAATGCCGCCTTCCGCGCCGCCGCCTGTTCCTGTCCTGCGCGTGAAACGGCAGTCGGTCGCGTCCCCAGCCCGCGCGCGCCGGTGCCGCGGTGGTCGGATCCGCATCTGCCCGGAAAACGGGCTCGATGCCGGAATATCGGACAGATCGCCCGGAAGACCACCGATGTCGCGGGCCGGGCACGGCGCTGCCGTTGATCCCGCCGCGCTTTCATGTCCGGGTCGGGGCAGATGAATGGGGCCCGCTCATGGCGCTAGACCTTACCAACGCATCCCGGGCGGTGCCGCGCAGCGCCGGATCGGCCGAGCTGTCGCGCGACTGGGGGCGGCTGTGCCGGCTGCATCAGCAGGGCTGCCTGAAGATCCTGATCCCGCATGGCGGGACCGAGGCGGTGGTGGTCAACACCGCCGGGGGCATGACCGGCGGCGACAAGCTGGCGCTGAACATCCATGCCGGGGCGGGCGAGGCGCTGACCCTGACCACCCAGGCCGCCGAGCGCGTCTATCGCAGCGCCGGCGGGGCGGCGCAGGTCTCGACCGTCCTGACGCTGGGGCAGGGCGCCCGCATCGACTGGCTGCCGCAGGAGACGATCCTGTTCGAGGGCTCGGCCCTCGATCGCCGCCTGTCGGTCGAGATGGCCGCGGATGCCACCTTGCTGGCCGTGGAGAGCCTGGTCTTCGGCCGCATCGCGCATGGCGAGACGCTGCGGCAGCTGCAGCTGCGCGACCACTGGCGCATCCGTCGCGGCGGCCGCCTGGTCCATGCCGAGGCGCTGCGGCTGGAAAGGATGCCGACCAGCCCCGCCACCCTGGCGGGCGCAACCGCCGCGGCGACGATGATCCTGGCGGCGCCGGGGGCCGAGCAGGGGCTCGACGCCGCGCGGGCAGCGCTTCCCGAAGGCGCCGAGGCCGGGGTCAGCGCCTTGCCGGGGCTGCTGGTGGCGCGCTTCCTGGCCCCCTCGTCGCAAGCCCTGCGGGCGGCGCTGGTTCCGCTGATCCGGCATTTCCGCGCGGGCCCGCCGCCGCGCCTGTGGCAATTGTGAGGACGGAATGAACCTGACCCCGCGCGAAAGGGACAAGCTGCTGGTCGCCCTGGCCGCCATCGTCGCCCGCAACCGGCTGGCGCGCGGCGTGCGGCTGAACCATCCCGAGGCGGTCGCCATCATCACCGATGCCGTGGTCGAGGGCGCCCGCGACGGTCGCACGGTGGCCGACCTGATGTCCTGGGGCGCCGAGATCCTGCGCGCCGAGGACTGCATGCAGGGCGTGCCCGAGATGATCCCCGAGATCCAGGTCGAAGCCACCTTTCCCGACGGCACCAAGCTGGTCACCGTCCATCACCCGATACGCTGAGGAGCCTGCCATGAAGTACCCCCTTGCCGCCGCCGTCTCCGCCGCCGCCCCGGCGCTGATACCGGCAGCGGCCCTGGCCCATCCCGGGCACGGCCATGCCGAGGCCGGGCCTTTCCTGGCCGGCCTGTCGCATCCGCTTGCCGGGGCGGACCACCTGCTGGCGATGGTCGCGGTCGGGCTCTGGGCGGCCAGCCTGGGCGGGCGGGCGGCCTGGGCGCTGCCGCTGTGCTTCGTCTTGGCGATGGTCGCGGGCGGGGCGCTGGGGGCGGCCGGGGTGGCGCTGCCGCTGGTCGAGCCGGCGATCCTTGCCTCATCCGTGGTCATCGGCGCGGCGATCGCGCTGGCCCTGCGCGCCGGGCTGGCGGTGGTGCTGCCGGTGGTGGCGGTCTTCGGCCTGGTGCACGGCCATGCCCATGGCGCCGAGGGGCCGGGGCAGGGACTGCTGGCCTATGGTGCGGGCTTCGTCATCGCCACGGCGCTGCTGCACCTGTCCGGCATCGCGCTTGGCCGCTTGCCGATGGTGCGCTGGCTGGGCGCCGTGACGGCGGCGGCCGGCCTTGCGCTGGCGGTGGCCTGAGATGATCCCCGGCGAAATCATCCCCGCCGAGGGCGAGATCACCCTGAACGCCGGCCGCCCGCGCCTGGTCCTGACCGTCGCCAATACCGGCGACCGCCCGATCCAGGTCGGCAGCCATTACCATTTCGCCGAAACCAATCCGGCGCTGGATTTCGACCGCCGGGCGGCGCGGGGGATGCGCCTCGACATCGCCGCCGGCACCGCGATCCGCTTCGAGCCGGGCCAGACCCGCGACGTGGGCCTGGTCCCCTTCGCGGGCGCGCGGCGCGTCTTCGGCTTCCGCGCCGCCGTCATGGGGAACCTGTGATGCCTGCCACGCTGTCCCGCGCCGATTACGCGGCGATCTACGGCCCGACCACCGGCGACCGCGTCCGACTGGCCGATACCGAGCTGTTCATCGAGGTCGAGCGCGACCTGACCAGCTATGGCGAGGAAGTGAAGTTCGGCGGCGGCAAGGTCATCCGCGACGGCATGGGCCAGTCGCAGAAATCCCGCGCCGAGGGGGCGATGGACACCGTCATCACCAATGCCCTGATCGTGGACGCGACCGGCATCTACAAGGCCGATGTGGGCCTGCGCGACGGGCGCATCGCGGCGATCGGCAAGGCGGGCAACCCCGACATCCAGCCCGCCGTCACCGTGCTGATCGGCCCGGGGACCGAGATCATCGCCGGCGAGGGGCGCATCCTGACCGCCGGCGCCGTGGATGCGCATATCCATTTCATCTGTCCCCAGCAGATCGACGAGGCGCTGCATTCGGGCGTGACCACCATGCTGGGCGGCGGCACCGGCCCGGCGCATGGCAGCCTGGCCACCACCTGCACCCCCGGCCCCTGGCATATCGGCCGCATGCTGCAGGCCGCCGAGGCCTTTCCCATGAACCTGGCCTTTGCCGGCAAGGGCAATGCCTCGCTGCCCGCGGCGCTGGAGGAGCAGGTCCGCGCCGGCGCCTGTGCGCTGAAGCTGCACGAGGACTGGGGCACCACCCCGGCCGCCATCGACTGCTGCCTTTCGGTCGCGGACCGCATGGACGTGCAGGTGATGATCCATACCGACACGCTGAACGAAAGCGGCTTCGTCGAGGATACCATCGCCGCCATTGCCGGCCGCACCATCCACGCCTTCCATACCGAGGGGGCGGGCGGCGGCCATGCGCCGGACATCATCCGCGTGGCGGGGCTGGCGAACGTCATCCCTTCCTCGACCAACCCGACGCGGCCCTTCACCGTCAACACGATGGAGGAGCACCTGGACATGCTGATGGTCTGCCATCACCTCGACCGCCGGGTGCCGGAAGACATTGCCTTCGCCGAAAGCCGCATCCGGCGCGAGACCATCGCGGCCGAGGACATCCTGCACGACATGGGGGCGATGTCGATCATCTCCTCGGACAGCCAGGCCATGGGCCGGGTGGGCGAGGTGCTGATCCGCACCTGGCAGACCGCCCACAAGATGCGGCTGCAGCGCGGACCCCTGGGCGAGGGCCCGGCCGACAATTTCCGCGTCCGCCGCTATATCGCGAAATACACCATCAACCCGGCCATCGCGCATGGCCTGTCGCACGAGATCGGCTCGGTCGAGGAAGGCAAGCGCGCCGACCTGGTGCTGTGGAACCCCGCCTTCTTCGGCGTCAAGCCCGAGATGGTGCTCTTGGGCGGCAGCGTCGCCATGGCGCAGATGGGCGATCCCAATGCCTCGATCCCGACGCCGCAGCCGGTGCATTCGCGCCCCATGTTCGGGGCTTTCGGCCGCTCGCTTACCCGCAGCGCCGTGACCTTCGTCAGCCGCGATGCCGAAACCGGGCATCTGGGGCTGGCCCGGGACATGGTCGCCGTGCGCGGCACGCGCGGCATCGGCAAGGCGGACATGGTGCTGAACGACGCCACCCCCGACATCCATGTCGACCCCGAGACCTACGAGGTGCGCGCCGATGGCGAATTGCTGACCTGCCAGCCCGCCGAGAGCCTGCCGATGGCGCAACGCTATTTCCTGTTCTGATGATGAAAGCCACATCCGTCCTTCACCCCCCGCTTGCGAGCGCCTCCATCGACCGGGTCGAACTGGATTACGACGCGCGCTTCCTGCGCCGCAAATTGCTGCGCACGGCCCTTGGCGCCGATCTGCTGGTGGACCTGCCCAAAGCCACCGTGCTGAATCATGGCGACGCGCTGGAAACCGAGGCCGGCCCGGTCGAGGTCGCCGCCGCCGAGGAGCCGGTGCTGATCGTCACCGGCGACCTGCCGCGCCTGGCCTGGCATATCGGCAACCGCCACACGCCCTGCCAGATCGCGCCCTTCCACCTGGTGATCCGCGCCGATCACGTGTTGCGCGCCATGCTGGAGGGCCTGGGCGCCACCGTGACCGAGGCGCGGCGGCCCTTCATCCCCGAAGGCGGCGCCTATGGCCCGGCGCAGGTCATGGGCCACGCGCACGGTCATCGGCACGGTCATCGGCACGACCATCAGCATGGGCATCCGCACGACCATGGGCACGGGCATTCCCATGGCTGACCTTGCCGGGCTGCAGCGGCTCTTCGCCTGGCTCTCGCCCGCATGGCCGGTGGGTGGCTTCGCCTATTCGCACGGGATCGAGCAGGCCATCGCCGAGGGCTGGCTGACCGGGCCCGACGAGGTGCAGGGCTGGATTGCCGAAATCCTGCGCCACGGCGCCGGCCGCAACGACGCCATCCTGCTGGCCCATGCCTGGCGGGGCGAGGATGTGGCCGAGCTGGCGCTGGCGCTGTCGGGCTGTGCCGAGCGCCGCCGCGAGACCGCCGAGCAGGGGGCGAGCTTCGCCCGCACCGCCTCGGCCGTCGAGGAAGCGCTGCCCGCCGTCCCCTATCCCGTCGCCATCGGCATGGCCGCCGCCCGCGCGGGCCTGCCGCTGGCAGAGGTGCTGGTGCTGTTCCTGCAGGCCTTCGCCTCGAACCTGGTCACCGCCTGCGTGAAATCCATCCCCATCGGCCCGACCCGGGGCCAGTGCATCCTGGCGGCGCTGATGCCGCTGATCCGCGAGGTCGCGGCCGAGGCCCAGGCCGCCACGCTGGACGACCTGGGCGGCTGCGCCTTTCGCAGCGACCTGGCGGCGATCCGCCACGAAACCCTGCAGCCGAGGATCTATCGCACATGACCAGCCCGAACGGCCCGCTTCGCATCGGCATCGGCGGCCCGGTCGGCGCGGGCAAGACCCGCCTGACCGAGGCCCTGTGCCGGGCATTGTCGCAAGACCTTTCCGTCGCGGCGATCACCAACGACATCTATACGCGCGAGGATGCCGAATACCTGATGCGCGTGCAGGCCCTGCCGCTTGGGCGCATCCGCGGCGTCGAGACCGGCGGCTGCCCGCATACCGCCATCCGCGAGGATTGCTCGATCAACCTTGCGGCGGTCGAGGAACTGACCGCGGCCTTTCCCGATCTCGACGTGATCCTGATCGAATCGGGGGGCGACAACCTTTCGGCCACCTTCTCGCCGGAGCTGGCGGACCTGACGGTCTATCAGATCGACTGCGGCATGGGCGACGACATTCCGCGCAAGGGCGGGCCGGGGGTCACGCGCTCGGACCTTCTGGTCGTCAACAAGATCGACATTGCCGATGCCGTCGGCTGCGACCGCGCCCGCATGGCCCGCGACGCGGCCCGGCAGAGGGGCGAGCGCCCGGTGCGCTTCTGCTCGCTGCGGACCGGCGAAGGCGTGGCCGAGGTGGTGGCCGAGATCCGCAGGCTGGGCGGGTTGGGCGCGCCGCCCCGCTAAAGCTTTGAGCTTTTAACCTGCGACATATCCGGCAGCCTTGAAGTAGTTCCAGCATTCGGTTGGGTCGAACATGTCGCAGACCCTTCCGATGGCGTCGAAGACTTGGATAAAGCTGCGCGCTCCGATGCTTCTGAGATGCGCCTTGAGCTTTGCAAATGCCATTTCTATCGGGTTCAGGTCAGGCGAATATGGCGGCAGGTAGAGAAACCAACAACCTGCCTGTCGGATTGCCCGTGTCGCCTCGGCATTGCGATGGGTGGCGAGATTGTCCAGGATGACGACGGTGCGTGGCGACTGTTCCGGGGCCAGCACCTCACGGATATAGGCAGCGAAAGCGTTTCCATCCATCGCCCCTTTGATGATCCAAGGCGCGATCAGTGCATCAGCCGTCAGGCCCGCGATGAACGTCTGGGTGCTCCAGCTTCCAAACGGCGCGTCGGTGATCAATCGTTGCCCGTGCAGCGCCCGCCCTCGCAAGCGGGTGAGATTGGTCTTAACCGAGGTTTCGTCAATGAACACAATCCGCTCAGGGTGCTCGCGCATCGCGGGCATGCGCTGCCGGAACCAGTCCGAACGCAGTTGCTTTACGCGCGCGCAACACCGCTCGGAGGCCACCAATGATTTTTCTTGTAGCGATAGCCCAGCTTGCGCAGAAAGCGCCCGATCGAGGCCGAATGGGCACAGATGCCGGTCGCATCCTCAAGCGCCCGCCCCAATTCGAGCAGGGTCATGTCGGCATCCTGTTTCAGCAGCTCCTCGAAAAAGCCGCGATGCGGCGCCAGCTTTCCATGGCCCCTGGGGCGACCTTGTGGTGCCGCGCCCGCATCGCCGATGGTCCGAACCAAACGCGCCCATCGCGCGCCCGTCGCCGGCGACAGCTTCAGGCGCGCCGCTGCCGCTCGTCCGCTCAGACCCTCCTCAATGTAGCGTTGAAACCGAACCCGAAGCGCCGATGGCAATGGTGCTGACATGATCCATCCTCCCAAAGGAATGGAATCACGAAAAACCGCCGACAGGAATCCCCCGATTCAAGTTTCGGGCGCACCGCTTTAGGAGGGCGGGCGGCGGCGGTTGCGGCGCCGGAAAGCCAGGCAGATTTATCGTGGATCCGATCCGCCAGCTGCCGGGGCTGAGCAGCCAGGCGCTGCCACGGGCTTGCGCGACCAGACCATGATCGTGCCGACGCGCATGGCTCGGTCCAAGCCTCGGCTTCACTCTGCAGGGCGGGCTCAACAGGATTGCGGGGAAGGACTCGGGGGCAAAGACGCCCTGCGCAGATGCCGCGATTCCTTCCTGGATGCCACAAGGTCTGCAACGGCCTGAAATGGCTGGCCTGGCCCGAATTGCCAGGCGATCGCCTCATGGCAGCCTCTGCGCTGGCGGCTGATCGGTCCCGATCGTTCGCGCGCGACCGGCCAGCACGCCGAGGACCATCATCACAATCGAGAGGACCATGCCGACATGCAGCACCGGGATCCAGCTGCCGGCAAGGTCGTGCAGCTTTCCCGCGAGCGTCGGGCCGCAGGCTGCCAGGCAATAGCCGACACATTGGGCCATGCCGGACAGCGCCGCGGCCTGGTGGGCGCTGCTCGCGCGCAGGCCCATGAACATCAGCGCCAGCAACACGCCGCCGCCCGAGCCCAGGCCAAAGCAGAACGCCCAGAGAGAGGCCGCGCCCGGGGCCATGGCGAAGCCGAACAGCGCCACGGCCATCAGCCCGCCCATGGTGGCCGCGACCAGCCTCTGGTCCCGCATCCGGCCGACGACGGGACCGAGCAACAGCCCGGGCACCGCCGAGGCGAACTGCATGATCCCGTGAAGCGAACCGGCAAGCGCCGGGGAAATCCCGGCGGAGGTCAGGATGGATGGCAGCCAGGCGACCAGCACATAATAGACCAGCGAATTGATGCCCATGAACAGGGTCACCTGCCATGCCAGGGCGGACCGCCACACCCGGCCGCCATGTGGCGGCGCCGCGGTGTCCCTGGCCGGTCCGGTATGGCCGCCCAGCTGGCTGCTCCAGACCAGCGCGGCGAGCAGGGGAAAGACCAGCGTGGCACCAAGTGCCCATCGCCATCCCAGCGCATGGCCCAGCGGCACGGCGCTCGCCGAGGCCAGCGCGGCCGCGCCGCCCATGGCGATCGCGCAGACGCCCATGATCGCGGGCACCCTGGCCGGGAAGTCGCGCTTGACCAGGCTGGGAAGCAGCACATTGCCCACCGCGATGCCGGCACCGATGAAGCCCGTGCCCAGATACAGGGCCCATGCCGGGCCGGCAGAGCGCAGGACCACCGCGGCGCCGATCAGCAGCAGCGCCCCGAACAGCGAACGCTCCAGGCCGTATTCCCTCGCGAAGAGCGCGGCGAACGGCGAGATGATCCCGAATGCCAGCAGCGGCAGCGTGGTCAGGAGGCCCGCCTGGGCCGGCGAAAGCGCCAGCGCCGACTGCAATGTTTCCAGAACCGGGGCAACGCCGGTGATCGGCGCGCGCAGGTTGGCGGCGATCGACAGAAGCCCCGCCATCAGCAAGGCCGGCCGGGCAACCGTCACGGCTGCATCGCGATTGGTCATTCATACCTCCAAGGGAAAAGCAGACAGGCGGCAGGTTACCGCTTGGGCCTCCGGCTGAATTCAGATAAAATGACAATTTATCTCTGAATCCTGCCAAAATGCATGCCATGGCCATGTCGCTGGAACCGGCGCTGAAGAATTTCGACGAGACCAGGATCCGCGGCCCGGTGGTCGGCATGCGCGTGGATATCGCCGCGCACAGAAGCGAGGTTCCGGTCCATCGGCATCGCCAGGGGCAGCTGGTCCTGGCGCTTCGGGGTGGCGTGACCTGCGAGGTGCCCAAGGCGCTCTGGATGGTCCCGCCGCGATGCGCCGTGTGGATCCCGGGGCAAATGCCGCACAGCGTCCGCGCCACCGCGAATGCGCGCATCTGCTATCTCTTTGTCCAGCCGGAGGCCGCGCGCCTTCCCGAGCGGTGCTGCACGCTTTCGATCACGCCATTGCTGCGGGAACTGGTGCTGCACATGGCCGACCAGCCGTCCGAATACCCGCCGGACAGCCCGGCGGCACGCAAGGCTGCGGTGCTTCTGGAGGAGCTTGCCGAAATGCCGGTCGCGCAGATGTGCCTGCCGACATCGGACGAGCCGCGGTTGCGCAAGATCGCGGCGCTGCTCTCGGACGATCCCGCGGACCGAAGGACGCTTGCCGACTGGGCCAGGCTGGTCGCGATGAGCGAGCGCTCGCTGGCCCGGTTGGTCCTGCGGGAAACCGGCCTGACCTTCGGGCGCTGGCGCCAGCAGCTGCACCTGATCGTGGCCATGCGCGCGCTGTCTTCCGGGCAGACGGTGCAGCATGTCGCCGAGCAGCTGGGTTATGACTCGGTCACTGCATTCATCACCATGTTCAAGAAGGCATTCGGAAAGCCGCCGGCGCGCTATTTCGCCGAGCTGATGCAGGCCGCCGAGCCATGATCGCCGGGCAGGAGCGCATGTCCCTAGGTGACGCGCAAGTATCTGCGCCGGATTGCCGGGCCCGTCCTGCGCCGCCCCTGGATCGGCTCGCTTCCGGATCGCCCGGATCGCCCAGATCGCCCGGATCGGGCCGCGACGGGCAGCCCATGCCCCTCGGCCGCATGCCCAAGGCGCTGTCGAACCTGCCCCCTCGGGTATTGGGGCAATGAAGAAGCCGGCGCGGTCAGCAGTCCAGCAGGGCGGCGCGGAACGCGGGGTCGGACAGCACCACCTCTTTCGTTCCCAGCTCCGCCGCGCGCGACAGCGCCCGCGAGGTCTGGATCTGCGCGAATTCGACCGCCTGCGCCAGGCTGCGGCCTTGCCCCAGCGCCGCGGTGATCAGCCCGGCGAGCAGGTCTCCGGTCCCGGCCAGCGCCACCGGCAGATGCGGCGTCGGATGGCGCGTCAGCCCCTGCGGCCCCAGGATCACGCTTTCCAGCAAGCCGGGCGCGGTCTCGCGCAGCCGGCAGCCGGTGACGATCAGCTGGGCCTCGGGCGCCATGCGCAGCCCTCGCGCGGCGCGGTGGATGTCGGCCAGCTCGGCGATGGGCTGGCCGGTCAGCCAGGCGACCTCGAACGGGTTGGGCGAGGCGATGTCGGCCATGGGCAGCAGCCGGTCGCGGAAGGTGTTGGCGATCTCACGGGGCACGTAGAGGCCCGGCTGCTCGTCGCCCAGCACCGGATCGCAATAATAGCGCAGGCGCGGGTTTGCCGCCTTGGCGCGGGCGACGAAATCGGCGGTCAGCCGCGCCACCTCGACCGAGCCGATATAGCCGGTCAGCAGGAAATCCGCGCGCTCGGGCAGGCCGCGGTCCCAGAGGCCCTGCAACAGGTCGGCGAAGAAATCGCCGGGCAGTGGCCGGCCGCGCAGGCTGGGATAATCCGGGGTGTTGGAAAAGATCACCGTCGGGACCGGCGCCACCTCCAGCCCCGCCGCCAGAATCGGGAACACCGCCGCCGAATTGCCGACATGGCCCATGACCACCTGGCTCTGGATCGAGATCACCAGCGGGCGGGTCATGCACCGCCCTCCAGCCGCCTGGACCAGTCCTCGACCCGGCCGCTCTCCAGCCGGCGCACGGCATAGCGCCGCCAGCCCTCGGCCAGCACGTCCAGCGCGGCGATGCCCTGCAGCTCGCCCAGGTTCAGCCGGTCCACGTAGAGCGCATGCCAGAGCCGGCGCAATGTCCAGTCGGGCGCCACGCGGTCGATCCGCTCCAGCCGGTCGCCGGGGGCGACGATGCCGGGCTGCAGGACGCGGTAATACCAGCCGGTGCGGCCGCTTTGCTGCACGCGCCGTGCCATGTCCCCGACGCCGAAGCGGCGGTTCAGCTTCCAGCAGGGCTGCCGGCCCTGCGAGACCTGCACCAGGGCCGAGCCGAGCCGGAAGATGTCGCCAACCGCCACATCCGCCTCGGTCAGCCCATCGGTCGAGATGTTCTCGCCAAAGGCGCCGGGCGTCTCCAGAAGCGCCTCGATTTCTTCGTTCCTCAAATACTCCACGGGGGGCCGGGGGTGTGAAACCCCCGGTGCTTCGGCCGGGCGCGGCCGCCCAAGTTCCGCGCGCCAGGCCGGGTAATGATCGAAGGGATAATGATGCACGGCCTTTTCCGGCCCGCCATGCACGCGGCGGTCGGCCTGTTCGTCGCCCTCGAACCCCTCGGGCCCAAGCGCCAGCGGCCGGTCCGCCGGGCGCTTGTCGATGCCGCTTTTCTGGTCGCTGCCCGGCAGCGGTGCCGCCTTGCCCGTCAGCAGGATGATCTGGGCCATGGTTCCCCCGGCTTGCCTGGATGCGGACAGATTAGCCGGGGAACCGGCAGGCTCAAGGGGCCAAGGCTCACCTGGCCGCATCGATGCTCTGCCCGTTTCCCGCGCGCCGCGCCGCGCATCTGCCCGCGCGTTGTGCAGATCGCGGCTGTGCGGCGCGGCAGGCGCGGGATGCGTTGCCGGCACCCGACCCCGCTGGCACCTGCTGGAAGGGGAGAGAGCAGGAAGCAGATGGACAAGCGCCTTTCGATCGTCGTCATCGAACCCGACCCGGAACGCGCCGCCCCGATCGTGGACGGGCTGCGCGAGATCGGCGACCACGACATCCGCATCATCTCCGAGGAAACCGGCCTTGCGCGCCATATCGCCGAGTGCCGGCCCGACATCGTGCTGATCGACCTGGCCAACCCCTCGCGCGACGTGCTCGAGGAGCTGGCGCTGGCCTCGGGCCCCACCGAGCGGCCGGTGGCGATGTTCGTGGACCGCTCGGACGAGCACCTGACCCGGGCGGCGGTCGAGGCAGGGATCTCGGCCTATGTCGTGGACGGGCTGCGGCCGGACCGCATCAAGCCGGTGCTGGACGCGGCCGTCGCGCGCTTTCACATGTTCCAGCGCATGCGCGCCGAACTGGCCGCCACCCGCGCGGCGCTGGAGGAGCGCAAGGTGATCGACCGCGCCAAGGCCGTGCTGATGAAGGCGCGCGGCATCGACGAGGAGGCCGCCTATGCGCTGCTGCGCAAGACGGCGATGGACCAGGGCAAGCGCGTGGCCGAGATCGCGCAGCAGTTGGTCCTTGCCGCGGGGTTGCTGTCATGCCGCTGACGCCCCTGCGCCTGGGCTATGTGCCGCTGATCGACGCAGCACCGCTGATCGTGGCGCGCGAGCTGGGCTTTGCCGCCGAGGAGGGGCTGGAGTTCCGGCTGCTGCGCCTGGGCGCCTGGGCACAGGCCCGCGACATGCTGGGGGCCGGGCTGATCGAGGCGGCGCATATGCTGGTGCCGATGCCGGTCGCGCAGGCGCTGGGGCTGGGGCCGGCGCTGCCGGAGCTGGACCTGGTGATGTTCCTGTCGCAGGGCGGGCAGGCGGTCGCGGTCAGCGCTGCCCTTGCCGCCAGCATGCGCGAGCAGGGCCATGATTTCGATTTCCGCGATGCCCGCAAGGCCGCCCGTGCGCTGCAACGCGCCGCGCCCGGCCGGTTGCGGGTGGGCGTGCCCTTCCATTTCTCGACCCAACTGGAACTGATCCGCCACTGGCTGGGCGCCTGCGGCTTCGACCCGGTTCTGGAGGTCGTCACCGTGCCGCCGCCGCTGATGGCCGAATCCATGGCCGCGGGCGAGGTTGATGCCTTCTGCGTCGGCGAGCCCTGGGCGTCGAGCGCGGTGGATCGCGGCCTTGCCGCGCTGCTCTTGCCCGGCACGGCGATCTGGGCCTCGCCGCCGGAAAAGGGGCTGGTGCTGCGCCGCGACCTCACCGAAGCCGAGCCGCAGCTGACCGGCGCGCTGATGCGGGCCATCTGGCGCGCCGGGCGCTGGCTCGACGAGCCCGAGAACCGCGACACCGCCGCCGAGATCCTGTCGCGGCGCGAATATCTGGACCTGCCGGCCGAACTGGCCGAGCGTGGGCTGACCGGGCGGCTGCAGGTCACGCCCTCGGGCGAGATCCGCCATGTGCCGGGCTTCATCGCCTTCCATGCCGGGGCGGCGAATTTCCCCTGGAAAAGCCTTGCCGCCTTCTTTGCGCAGCGCATCGCCCTGCGCCACGGGCTGGACCCGGCGCCGGCGATGCAAAAGGCGATGGCGCATTTCCGCACCGATCTTTACCGCCAGCACCTGCGCGAGGCGGGGGCGGCCTTGCCCGGCGCCTCGGCGCGGCTGGAAGGCGCGCTGGCCGAGGACCGCGAGGTCGCGGCGGAAAAGGGCCAGATGATTCTGCGCGCCGATGCCTTCTTCGACGGCACCGTCTTCGAGCCGCCCTTCGCCGGCTGAGCGTTTTGCGGGCAGGCCGGGCGCGGGGCTGCCCGGCTTTCGGGCGCAGGCGGCCGCGGATGCTGCGATGCCGCATCAAGGCTTGCTCCGGCCCGTGTCCTGACCCAGTCTGATCCCATGGCCCGGCGCAACGGCGCGCCACCGGCCCGCTCGCAATGATGCGGCACGGATTCCCGCAAGGGCGCGGCGATCCTTCCCCGAAAGCGCAAATCCGCTGCGGCCTTCCGCCGCCCGGCCGCGCTTTCCGACAGCCTTCGCCATCAGCAACGCATCGGAGCCACCATGCCCGCCGTTTCCCCCGTTCCGCCCTCTGAGGCCAGCCGCGCTCTGGGCCTCTCGACCTTCGCCTTCACCATCTGCTTCGCGGTCTGGACCATCTTCTCGATCATCGGCCTGCAGATCCGCGAACAGCTTTCCCTGACCGAGACCCAGTTCGGCCTGCTGATCGGCCTGCCGATCCTGACCGGCTCGCTGGTGCGCATCGCCTTGGGCGTGCTGACCGACCGGCTGGGCGGGCGGCGCGTCTATACGCTGACCATGCTGGCCGCCGCCGGCGCGACCTTCCTGTTGTCCTGGGCCAGCACCTGGCCGCAGATGCTGCTGGCGGCGCTGGGCGTCGGGCTGGCCGGCGGCTCCTTTGCCGTGGGTGTCGCCTATGTCTCGCGCTTCTATGCCGAGGGGCGGCAGGGCACGGCGCTGGGCATCTTCGGCACCGGCAATGTGGGTGCCGCCGTGACCAAGTTTGCCGCGCCCTTCGTCATGCTGGCCCTGGGCTGGCAGGCGACGGCGCAGATCTGGGCCGGCGCGCTGGCGCTGACCGCGGTGCTGTTCTGGGTCTTCAGCAAGGAGGATCCAGTCACCGCAGCCGGGCAAGGCCGCAAGACGTCGCTGCGCGCCGAGCTCGCGCCGCTGGGCCAGATGCGGGTCTGGCGCTTCTCGGCCTATTATTTCTTCAGCTTCGGCGGCTTCGTCGCCCTGGCGCTGTGGCTGCCGCATTACCTGACCGAGGTCTACGGCTTCGGCATCGCCACCGCCGGCATGATCGGCGCCGCCTATTCCATCCCCGGCTCGATCTTCCGCGCCTGGGGCGGGGTGCTGTCGGACCGGATCGGCGCGCGGGCGGTGATGTATGCGACCTTCCTCGTCTCGCTGGTCGCGACGGCGATCCTGTCGATCCCCTCGGGCGTGCCGGTGCCGGTCTTCCTGGCGGTGATCTTCGTCCTGGGCTTCGTCATGAGCCTGGGCAAGGCCGCCGTCTACAAGCACATCCCCAGCTATTACCCCGGCCATGTCGGCGCCGTCGGCGGGCTGGTCGGCATGATCGGCGGCCTGGGCGGCTTCGTGCTGCCGCTGCTCTTCGGCTGGCTGCGCGACCAGACCGGACTGTGGTCCAGCTGCTTCATGGCGCTGTTCCTGCTGGTCGGGGCCTGCGCGCTCTGGATGCACGCCTCGATCCGCCAGATGGGCCGCGCCCCCCTGCAAGCCGCCTGAGAAAGGAGTCCCGCGATGAAGAAACTCGTCGTCATCGGCGCCGGCATGGCCTCGGGCCGCCTGCTGGAGCAGCTGTTCGAGGCCGCGCCCGGCGCATGGCATGTCACCCTGTTCAACGCCGAGCCGCGCGGCAACTACAACCGGCTGATGCTGTCGCCGGTCCTGTCGGGCGAAAAGACCTATGAGCAGATCGTCACCCATGACGCGGACTGGTATGCCGCGCATGGCGTCGATTGCCGCTTCGGCGAGCCGGTGGTGCGGATCGACCGCGCCAACCGTGCCGTCTATTCCAATTCGGGAGGCGCGCCCTATGACGCGCTGGTCATTGCCACCGGCTCGGCGCCCTTCATCATCCCGGTGCCGGGCAGCGACCTGCCGGGCGTGGTGACCTATCGCGACCTCGAGGACACCAACGCCATGATCGAGGCCGGGATCGCCGGCAAGGACGCGGTGGTGATCGGCGGCGGGCTTCTGGGCCTCGAGGCCGCGGCCGGCATGGCGGCGCGCGGCGCCCGCGTCACCGTCGTCCATCTGATGGGCCACCTGATGGAGCGGCAGCTGGACCCCGCCGCCGGCTACCTGCTGCAGCGCGACCTTGAGCGGCGCGGCATCAAGGTGCATTGCAAGGGCGCGACCAAGGCGATCCTGGGCCATGACCGCGCCGAGGCGGTGCTACTGGAGGACGGGACCGTCCATCCCGCCGACCTGGTCTGCATGGCCGTCGGCATCCGCCCCGAGGTGCGGCTGGCCAATGACGCGCATCTGGAGGTCGAGCGCGGCATCGTCGTCGACGACGCCCTGCGCACCTCGGACCCGCATATCTTCGCGCTTGGCGAATGCGTCGAGCATCGCGGCCAGGTCTTCGGCCTTGTCGCGCCGCTTTACGACCAGGCCAAGGTGCTGGCCCGGACGCTGCTGGGCGAGGAGGCCGAATTCCGCCCGGTCCAGACCGCCACCAAGCTGAAGGTGACCGGCTGCGACCTGTTCAGCGCCGGCGATTTCGCCGAAGGCGAGGGGCGCGAGGACATCGTGTTCCGCGATCCGGGTCGCGGCATCTACAAGCGGCTGGTGCTGGAAAACGACCGCATCGTCGGCGTGGTCATGTATGGCGACACCGCCGATGGCAACTGGTTCTACGGGCTGATGAAGGACGAAACCGACATCAGCGAGATGCGCGACACGCTGATCTTCGGCCCGGCCTTCCAGGGGGGGGCCGCGCTGGACCCTATGGCGGCCGTTGCAGCCTTGCCGCCTGAAGCGGAGATCTGCGGCTGCAACGGCGTCTGCAAGGGCACCATCACCGAGGCGGTGCTGAATGGCGCAACCACGCTCGACGCGGTGCGCGCCTGCACCAAGGCCTCGGGATCCTGCGGCACCTGCACCGGGCTGGTCGAGCAGGTGATGAAGCTGACCCTGGGCGACGGTTTCGTCGCGCCCGCGCCCGCCGGCATGTGCAAATGCACCGACCACAGCCACGAGGACGTGCGGCGGCTCATCAAGTCGATGGGGCTGAAGTCGATCCCGGCGGTCATGCAGGAGCTGGGCTGGAAGAGCGTCGGCGGCTGCCATTCCTGCCGTCCGGCGCTGAACTATTACCTGCTGGCCGAATACCCGCTGGAATACCAGGACGACCGCCAGTCGCGTTTCGTGAACGAAAGGAACCACGCCAACATCCAGAAGGACGGCACCTATTCGGTGGTGCCGCGCATGTGGGGCGGCGTCACCACGCCGGCCGAGCTGCGCGCCATCGCCGACGCGGCCGAGAAATACGCCGTGCCCATGGTCAAGGTCACAGGCGGCCAGCGCATCGACCTGCTGGGCGTGAAGAAAGAGGATCTGCCGCATATGTGGGCCGACCTGAACGCCGCCGGGCTGGTCTCGGGCCATGCCTATTCCAAGGGGCTGCGCACGGTGAAGACCTGCGTCGGCAGCGAGTTCTGCCGCTTCGGCACCCAGGATTCCACGGGCCTCGGCATCCGGCTGGAAAAGCTGCTCTGGGGGTCGTGGACACCGCACAAGGTCAAGCTGGGCGTCTCGGGCTGCCCCAGGAACTGCGCCGAGGCGACCTGCAAGGACGTGGGCGTGATCTGCGTCGACAGCGGCTACCAGATCAGCGTCGCCGGCGCCGCCGGGATGGAGGTGAAGGAGACAGAACCCCTGGCCTCGACCCCGTCCGAGGACGAGGCGGTCGAGATCATCACCGCCTTCGTCCAGCTTTACCGCGAGAACGCGCGCTATCTGGACCGGCCCTACAAATGGGTGGCCAAGGTCGGGCTCGACTGGGTCAAGGCGCAGATCGGCGACCTGCCCACCCGTCGGGCGCTGGTCGAACGCTTCGAGATCAGCCAGTCGGTCTATCGCAAGGATCCCTGGGCCGAACATTCCACCACCACCGAAACGCCCCGCTGGGCGCCCCTTGCCGATCTGACCCTGGAGGCCGCGGAATGACCATCTTTGTCGATATCGGAGCCCTCGAGGACATCCCCCGCCAGGGCGCGCGGGTGATCCGCACCGCGCAGGGCTGCGTCGCGGTGTTCCGCACCCTGGACGACCGGGTCTTTGCCCTGGACGACCGCTGCCCGCACAAGGGCGGCCCGCTGTCCGAGGGCATCGTGCATGGCGATCGCGTCACCTGCCCGCTGCACAACTGGGTCTTCGACATGAATTCGGGGTCCGCGCAGGGCGCCGACCAGGGCCAGGTCCGCACCTGGCCCGTGCGCGTCGACCGGGGCCGGATCCTGATCGGCGCCGAACTCGTCTCCCGCTCGAACGCTGCCTGAAGGAGCTGCATCATGTCCTATGTCAATCCTGCCGATTTCGCGAAGAAGATGATCGATGCCGGCGAGGCCAAGGTCTTCATGTCCACCAAGGACACGCTGATCCGCGCCTATATGGCCGGGGCGATCCTGGCGCTGGCCGCCGCCTTTGCCGTCACCGTCACCGTGAACACCGGCGAGCCGCTGCTCGGCGCGCTGCTGTTCCCGGTCGGCTTCTGCATGCTCTACCTGCTGGGCTTCGACCTGCTGACGGGCGTGTTCACGCTGGTGCCGCTGGCGTTGATCGACCGGCGCCCGGGGGTGACGGTCCAGGGCATGCTGCGCAACTGGGGCCTGGTGTTTGCCGGCAATTTCGCCGGCGCCTTCACCGTCGCGGTCTTCATGGCGATCATCGTCACCTTCGGCTTTTCCGAGGCCCCGAACGCCGTCGGCGAAAAGATCGGCCATATCGGCGAGGGACGGACGCTTGGCTATGCCGCGCATGGCGCGGCGGGGATGCTGACGCTGTTCATCCGCGCGGTCATGTGCAACTGGATGGTCTCGACCGGGGTGGTGGCGGCGATGATGTCCACCAGCGTCTCGGGCAAGGTCATCGCCATGTGGATGCCGATCCTGGTGTTCTTCTACATGGGGTTCGAGCATTCCATCGTGAACATGTTCCTGTTCCCGGCGGGCCTTTTGCTGGGCGGCCAGTTCACCATCGCCGATTACCTGCTCTGGAACGAGATCCCGACCGTGCTGGGCAACCTGGTCGGCGGCCTGACCTTTGTCGGCGCGATGATCTATGCCACGCATCACAAGACCTCGCCCCGGCGCGAGCCCGAGGCCGCCGAGCCCGTCCCGGTCGCCGCCGAATGAGCGTCGCCATGCAGACCATCCGCACCACCTGTCCCTATTGCGGCGTGGGTTGCGGCGTGCTGGCGACGCCCGACGGCAGGGGCGGGCTGGGCATCGCGGGCGACCCCGATCATCCGGCAAACCGGGGCCGGCTTTGCGTCAAGGGCGCGGCGCTTGGCGAGACGGTCGCCCATGCCGGCCGGCTGCTTGCCCCGCGCATCCATGGCCGCGAGGCCGGCTGGGACGAGGCGCTGGACCTGGTCGCGCGCCGGTTTTCCGAAACCATCGCCGAGCACGGGCCGGATTCGGTCGGCTTCTATGTCTCGGGGCAGCTGCTGACCGAGGATTACTATGTCGCCAACAAGCTGATGAAGGGCTTCATCGGTTCGGGCAACATCGACACCAATTCGCGGCTCTGCATGGCTTCGGCGGTGGCGGGGCACCGGCGGGCCTTCGGCACCGACACGGTACCGGGGCTCTACGAGGATCTGGAGCTGGCCGATACCGTGGTGCTGGTCGGCTCGAACCTGGCCTGGTGCCATCCGGTGCTTTACCAGCGGCTGGCCGCGGCGCGCGAGGCGCGGGGCACGCGGGTCGTGGTGGTCGATCCGCGCCGCACCGCAAGCTGCGACATCGCCGACCTGCACCTGCCGCTGGCGCCGGGTTCGGATGCGGCGCTGTTCAACCTGCTTCTGGCGGAAATCGGGAGGAGATCAGAGAATTGCGCCGATAACCTGGAAGGAATCGAGGATGCCATGGCTGCTGCGCGCCAGACGCTGCCCTCGGCCACCGGGCTGGCGCACAGCCAGATCAGGCAGTTCCTCGACCACTGGCTGCACAGCGACAAGGTGGTGACGGTCTGGTCGCAGGGCGTGAACCAGTCCGACAGCGGCACAGACAAGGTGAATGCGATCCTGAACTGCCACCTGGCCAGCGGCCGCATCGGCCGGCCCGGCATGGGCCCGTTCAGCGTCACCGGCCAGCCCAACGCCATGGGCGGGCGCGAGGTCGGCGGGCTGGCCAACATGCTGGCCTGCCACCTGGAGATCGAGAACCCCGCGCATCGCGCGGCAGTGCGCGCCTTCTGGAACGCGCCGCGCATGGCCGAGCGGCCGGGGCTGAAGGCCGTGGACATGTTCCGCGCCGTCGAGGACGGCCGGATCAAGGCGCTGTGGATCATCTGCACCAACCCCGCCGTCACCATGCCTGAGGCCGATCGCGTCGCCCGCGCCATCGCCGGCTGCGATTTCGTCGTGGTCTCGGACATCATGGCACGGACCGACACCACGCGGCTGGCGCATGTGGCCCTGCCGGCGACCGGCTGGGGCGAAAAGGACGGCACGGTGACGAATTCCGAGCGCCGCATCAGCCGCCAGCGCCGGACGCTGGCCCCCGCCGGGCAGGCGCGCGACGACTGGCGCATCCTGGCCGAGGTCGGGCGCCGCATGGGCTGGGCCCAGGCTTTCGGCTGGACCAGCCCGGCCGAGGTCTTTGCCGAACACGCGGCGCTGTCCGGCGTCGCAGGCGGTCTGGGCAGCGATTTCGACATCTCGGCCCATGCCGGCATCACCGCGGCGGAATATGACGCGCTGCAACCCTTCCTGTGGCCGCATTCGGCGGCCAGGCAGGGCGGGCGGTTCTTTGGCGACGGGCGGTTTCATACGCCCTCGGGCCGGGGGCGGATGGTCGCGGTCACGCCGCGCGCGCCGCAGCCGGTCGGCGGGGATCATCCGTTCCGGCTGAACACCGGCCGGGTGCGCGACCATTGGCACAGCATGACCCGCACCGGCCTGTCGCCGCGCCTGTCCCGCCACCTGGCCGAGCCCTTCCTGGAGCTGCACCCAAGCGACGCGGCCCGGCTGGGCCTGGCCCCCGCCAGCCTGGCCGAGGTCGAAAGCCCGCATGGCCGCGCGGTGCTGCGGGTGCTGGTCAGCGACCGGGTGGCGCCGGGCCATCCCTTCGCGCCGATGCACTGGACGGGCGAGACCGCGCCCTCGGGTCGGGTCGATGCGCTGGTTCCGGGTGCTGTCGATCCGGTCTCGGGCCAGCCGGCGCTGAAATCGGCGGCGGTGGCGATCCGGCCCTTTGCCGCGCGCTGGTTCGGCTTTGCCGTCTCGGCCGGCCGGATCAGGCCGGATTGCGCCTATTGGGCGCGGGCCACGCTGCCAAGGGGAGAGCAGGCCGAACTGGCCGGGCTGGAGGTGCCGCAGGACTGGACCGCCCATGCCCGCGCGCTGTTCGGCCTGTCAGGCGAGCCGCTGGCGCTGCTCGACCGCGCCCGCGGACAGGTTCGGCTGGCCTTCCTGCGCGAGGGCCGGCTGCAGGCGGCGCTGTTCGTGGCGCCCGGGCCGGTGGGCCTGTCGCGCAGCCATGTCGCGGCGCTGCTGGGAGAGGAGGGCGCGGGCGCGCTGGCCGGCCGTCCCGGCGCCGACCGCCCGGACGAGGGCGCGCTGGTCTGCGCCTGTTTCGGCATCGGCGTGAACAGCATCGTGCAGGCCATCGCCAGCCGGCGCCTGACCTCGGTCGAGGCGGTGGGGCAGGCGCTGCGGGCGGGCACGAATTGCGGCTCGTGCCGCCCCGAGATCCGGGCGCTGCTGGATGCCGGCACCGCCTGCCGGGCTGCGGCCGAGTAGACTGTCACGAAGATATCACGGCTCTGCCACGAAAGCGTTACCCGGGGGGTTTAGGCGGGGCGTCGCGCCGCCCGGCGCAAGGACCGAGAAACCCCCGGGGGACCCATGAAATTCCAACTCCGCTCGCTGATGGCAGGCGCATCGCTTCTGGTGCTGGCCACGGCCGCCGTCGCGCAGGACAATGTGCTGCAGGCCGAGGATTCCTATTTCACCGCCGCCAAGGCCGAGCTGGCCCGGAAGATCGCCGACCAGCCGAATGTCGGCCGGGCCAAGAACGTCGTGCTGTTCGTGGTGGACGGGCTGTCGGTGCCGACCATCACCGCCGCGCGTATCTACGAGGGCCAGAGCCGCGGCGTGGACGGGGAATCGAACGTGCTTTCCTTCGAGGAACTGCTGCCCTACACGGCGCTGTCCAAGACCTATACCCATGACAGCCAGGTGGCCGATTCGGCGCCGACCGCGACGGCCATCGTCTCGGGCGTGAAGTCCCTGAACGGCACCATCGGCGTGACGCAGCAGGTCAAGGTCGAGGATTGCGCCAGCCAGAAGGGCGCCGAGGTCACGACGCTGTTCGAGCTGGCCGAGACCGCGGGCCTTTCGACCGGCATCATCTCAACTGCGCGCATCACCCATGCGACGCCCGCCGCCACCTATGCCAAGGTCGCGGGCCGCGACTGGGAGGCCGACAAGGACCTGCCCGAGGAAGCGGTGCGGAACGGCTGCAAGGACATCGCCGCGCAGCTGGTGGATTGGCCGGCGGGCGACGGGTTCGAGGTCGTCCTGGGCGGCGGCCGCGGCAATTTCATGCTGGAAAGCCAGCAGGACCCCGAGGATGAGACCAGGACCGGCGCGCGCAAGGACCGCGACCTGATCGCCGAGTGGAAGGCGCGCCACAACGACGGCGCCTATGTCTGGAACAAGCAGGAATTCGACGCGGTCGATCCGGCCGGCACCGGCAAGCTCCTGGGCCTCTTCAACGCGAGCCACATGCAGTACGAGGCGGATCGCGAGAAGGATGCCGGCGGCGAGCCCTCGCTGGCCGAGATGTCGGTCAAGGCCATCGACATGCTCTCGAAGAACGAGAACGGCTATGTGCTGATGATCGAGGGTGGTCGCGTCGACCACGCCCATCACGCCGGCAATGCCGCCCGCGCGCTGACCGACACGGTCGCGGTGGCCGAGGCGGTGAAGGCGGTCTACGGCAAGGTCGACCCGGCCGAGACGCTGATCATCCTGACCGCCGACCACAGCCATGTCTTCTCGATCGCCGGCTATCCGGCGCGCAACAACCCGATCCTGGGCATCGCGGGGCAGGGCGACGACGGCAAGCCCTATACGACGCTGGGCTACATGAACGGCCCCGGCGCCCGCCTGGACGAGCCGCGCGCCGACCTGACCGGCGTCGACACCACCGATCTCGACTTCCTGCAGCAGGCGCTGGTGCCGCTGGGCGAAAGCGAGACCCATGCCGGCGACGATGTGGCGATCTTCGCGCAAGGCCCCTGGGCGCATCTGTTCCACGGCGTGGTCGAGCAGAACCTGATCTATCACGTCATGGAACATGCGACCGGCCTGGCCAGCCGGGCCGCGCTGGCCACCAGCCAGGCGGCGAAGTGATCCACGGGCGCCGCCGGGTCAGCCGGCGGCGCATCCCTTCCGACGGATGATGCCATGAACCGCCGCGCCCTGCTGACCGCCTCGCTGCTGATGCCGCTTCTGCCCCGCGGCGCGCTGGCCGCGCCCGAGGCGCTGAAGTTCCGCGACCTTTACGTCCGCGGCCGCCAGCTGACGCCGCGCGCTGCCGCGCTGGCCGGGCAGGAGGTGACGATGATCGGCTACATGGCGCCGCCGCTGAAGCCCGAGATCGACTTCTTCGTGCTGACCAAGCTGCCCATGTCCACCTGCCCGTTCTGCGAGACCGAGGCGCAATGGCCCGACGACATCGTGCTGGCGCTGACCGACCATCCGGTGCGCCCGGTGCGCTATACCGACCTGATCCGGGCGACGGGCATCTTCGAGACCGGCTTTCAGACCGATCCCGAGACCGGCTTCATCAGCTTCCTGCGCCTGCGCGGCACCCGCTACGAGAAGCTGTGATGGCGCGGCTTTCGGTGCGCGGCCTGCGCCATGCCTTCGCTGCCGGGCCGGTGGTGGCGCTGGAGGCGCTGGAGCTGGAGCCGGGCCGGTTGACGGTTCTGACCGGCCCCTCCGGCTCGGGCAAGACCACGCTGCTCTACCTGCTCTCGGGGCTGATCCGGCCGCAGGCGGGGGCGGTGGTCTGGGACGGGGTGGACCTGGCGCGGCTGCCCGAGCGCGCCCGCGACCGCTGGCGGCGCGGCAATGCCGGCTTCGTCTTTCAGGATTTCCACCTGCTGCCCGAGCTTTCGCCCCTGCAGAACGTGCTGATGCCGGCGCGCTTCGCCGCCTTCTCGGCCCGGCGCCATGCCGGGCGGGGGGCCGAGCTGTTGCGGCGTTTCGGCGTGCCCGACCGCCGCCGCGTCGCCCTGCTGTCGCGGGGCGAACGGCAGCGCACCGCGCTGGCCCGCGCCCTGCTGCTGGACCCGGCGGTGGTCTTTGCCGACGAGCCGACGGCCAGCCTGGACGCCGCGGCCGGGCGGGGGGTGGCCGAGGCGCTGCAGGCGCTGGCGGCCGAGGGGCGCTGCGTCATCGCCGCCAGCCACGATCCCGACCTGATCGCGCTGGCCGGGCGCCGCCTGCATCTGGAACATGGCCGGATCGAGGTCTTCGCATGAACCCCGTCCCCTTCGTCCGGGCGTTGCTGGCCCGCAACCCGCGCACCATCCGGCTGTTCGCGGCGCTGGTGGCGCTGGCCGCCGCCCTGGGCATCGCCGTCAGCGCGCAGGAGCGGGCGCTGCGCCAGGGCTCGGCCCGCGCCGCCGACCGCTTCGACCTGATCGTGGCGGCGCCGGGCAGCCAGACCGACCTGCTGATGTCCGCCGTGTTCCTGCGCCCGACCCAGGTCGAGCTGCTGCCCGGTCCGCTGGCGCATCGGGTGCTGAGCGACCGGGACGCGGAATTCGCCGCGCCGCTGGCCTTTGGCGACAGCCATGGCGACAGCCCGGTGATCGGCACCACCGCGGATTTCGTCGCCCATCTGAGCGGCGGCCTGGCCGAGGGCCGCGGCTTCGCGCGCATCGACGAGGCCGTGGTCGGCGCGCTGGTCGAGGGCGAGATCGGCGCGGCCCTTGCGATCCGCCACGGCCATGCCGACGACGTGGCGGCCGGGCTCGATGCCGACCACGCGGCCGAGGCGCATGAGCACGAGCACCACCACGACCACGGCCACGACCATGCGGCCGAAGACGGCCATCACGAAGACGGCCATCACCACGAGGATGTGGTGATCACCGGCCGGATGCGGCCGACCGGCACGCCCTGGGATCGCGCCGTGGTGGTGCCGGTGGAATATATCTGGTCGGCGCATGTCATGGGTACCGGCCATCCGCCGGGCGACGAGCGCATCGGCCCGCCCTGGCAGGCCGAGCTGATGCCGGGCCTGCCGGCCATCGTGATGAAGCCCGCCAGCGTCGCCGACGCCTACGGGTTGCGGGCGCGCTACCGGACCGAGGCCTCGACCGCCTTCTTCCCGGCCGAGACGCTGATCGAGCTTTACGCGGTGATGGGCGATGCCACCCGGGTCATGCTGGGCCTGACCCTGGCCGCGCAGGTGCTGATCGTGGCCGCGATCCTGGCCGGCATCCTGGCGGTGCTGGACCTGCAGCGGCGCAGCTTCGCCGTGCTGCGGGCGCTGGGGGCGCCGCGGCGCTATGTCTTCCTGTCGGTCTGGCTTTATGTCGCGGTCATGGTGCTGGGCGGGGCGCTGGCCGGCCTGCCGCTGGGCTGGGCGGCCTCGCAGCTGGTCTCGGCCCTGATCTCGCGCGAGACGGGCGTGGCCTTCGCCGCCACGCTGGGCTGGTCCGAGCTGGCCATGGCCGGCCTGCTGGTCCTGGCCGGCTTCCTGCTGGCGCTGTTGCCGGCCTGGCGGGTCTATCGCCAGCCGGTGGTCGAGGGGCTGCGCTGAACGCAAAGGCCCGGCCGAATGCCGGGCTGCGGCACATTGTCCCTTTCCCTGCGCGCGGATTTCTGCCACCCCTGCGGCCGCAATCTCGCGGATGAAGGCATGGGCGCGCTGGCCGGACGACAGCAGGCAAGGGGAAGCGGCCGCCGGCTGATCGGCTGGCTGGCCGTGCTGCCCTTCCTGCTGCTGTCACTGATCGTGCCGGGCACCATGCTGGCGCGGGATGCCCAGGGCGGCGTGACCGTGGTGCTCTGCGCCGGCGACGGCGTGGTCGAGATGATCATGGCCGCCGATGGCAGCCTGTCCCCGGTTGGCAAGGCCCCGCATGGCGACCATCGCCCCTGCGACTGGGCGCCGCACGGCCAGCCGCTTCTCGGCACCGACATCGCCGCGGCGCCGGCACCGCTGCTGCAGGCGCTAGGCCTGGCGCGGGTGCTGGACCTGCCCGGCCATCTGCATCGCGCCGAGATGCTGGCGCCCTCGGCGCGGGGACCGCCGCCACTCGCCTGATCCGAGCTTTCCGATCCGCGCGGCCACGGGCCGGCGGTTCACGTCCCTATTCAGACGAGAACGATCATGAAGAATCCTGTCTTTGGCGCGCTTTGCGCCTCGGCGCTGGCCCTGGCCGCCGCGCCTGCCCTTGCCCATGCCACGCTGGAACAGTCCGAAGCGCCCGCCGGCGCCGCCTATCGCGCGGTGATCCGCATCGGCCATGGCTGCGACGGCCAGGCGACCAACACTCTGCGCGTGCAGCTGCCCGAGGGTTTCTACAATGCCAAGCCCATGCCCAAGGCCGGCTGGACGCTGGAAACGGTGAAGGGCCCCTATGCCCAGCCCTTCGACAATCACGGCACCCCGATGACCGAGGGCACGCGCGAGGTGATCTGGTCCGGCGGCGATCTGCAGGACGACTGGTATGACGAATTCGTCATCCGCGGCACGATCGGCGCCGATGTGACGCCGGGCACGGTGCTGTATTTCTCGACCGTGCAGGAATGCGCGGAGAGCAAGGAGAAATGGATCGACGTCACCGGCAACAAGGAGACGCCGAACCCCGCCCCGGGCGTGACCGTCGTCGCGGGCAAGGCCGAGCATGGCCACGGCCACGGCCATGGCGCCGCCGCCCCGGCCGGCAAGGCCGCGCCGGTCACGCTGGGCGATCTGACGCTCGGCGGGGCCTTCACCCGCGCCACGCCGCCCGGCGCGCCGGTGGCGGGCGGCTTCCTGACCATCGCCAATGCCGGTGCGGATGACCGGCTGGTCTCGGCCAGCGTCGATTTCGCCGGTCGGGCCGAGATCCACGAGATGGCGATGGAGGGCGATGTCATGAAGATGCGCCAGCTGCCCGACGGGCTGCCGATCCCGGCCGGGGCGACGGTTGAACTGAAGCCCGGGGGCTATCACCTGATGTTCATGGATCTGAAGCAGCCGCTGGTCGAGGGCGAGACCGTCAGCGTCACGCTGCAATTCGAGAAGGCGGGTGAAGTCGAGGTGCCGATGGCGATCGGGCCGATGAATGCCGGCAGGCATGGTGGAAAGGATGGTGGACATGGCGGACATTAAGCAGGGCTCGCCGCTGCGCCCCCTGCGCTATGCGCTCTGGGCGTTGGTCGTGGTCGCGCTGGCGGCGGTCGGCTGGATGAAGTTCGGCGCCCCGCGCCTGGCCGAGGTCGCCGATGCCGGCACCGCCTCGCTGGGCCGCGGCGATTACCGGCTGGTCGCCACCGACGGCACCGAGTTCACCGAAGCGACGCTGAAGGGCCAGCCCTCGGCGGTGTTCTTCGGCTTCACCCATTGCCCCGATGTCTGCCCGACCACGCTGGGCGACATCGCCGGCTGGCAGGAGGATCTGGGCGCGGATGCCGGCAAGCTGCGGGTGTTCTTCGTCACCGTCGACCCCGAGCGCGACACGGTCGATGCGCTGCGCGACTATGTCTCGTGGGTGCCGGGGGTGGTCGGCGTCTCGGGCACGCCCGAAGAGGTCGCCAAGGCGGTGAAGGCCTTCCGCATCTATGCCCGCAAGGTGCCGCAAGAGGGTGGCGAATACAGCATGGACCATTCCTCGACCATGTTGCTGTTCGACAGCAATGGCGAGTATGCTGGGCTGATCGGCTACCAGGAAGACCCCGAGCGCGCCATGGCCAGCCTGCGGCGGCTGCTGGCAAGCTGAACCCCGGCGGCGCCGGCCGGGCCCGGCCGGCGCCGTTTCCGTTTCGGGCCGGGGTTAGGGGGCATGCCCGGAATCGGCCATCCGAAATGTTTTGGAATCCTCCGGCGCCGGCCGATTCCCGGCGGCGCCGGATGATTCGCGCCGCGCGCTCCGGCTTTGCCACCAAGCGGGCGCATGAATGTTAGCGCATGACATCGGCGAGGCCGGGCATGGGGCGACCCGCTTCGGCTCTGCTGCGCGCCTTCCCTTGGGAAACGCATGGTTTTCTGCCGCTCCCGGCAGGCCGCCGCCCGCCCGATGCCGCCATCCACCGGAATTCTTGACCGGAATCGGCGAATGCGCTAGGACTTCCCGAAAGGTTTCGGATCGACTTCGGCAAGCGCCGGAAAGGCGCCGGGACCGCAAGCGGCGCTGGGAGGCGCCTTGAGAAGGGGGAGGATTTGATGGGGATTTTCAGTCGGGACGCGCTGCGTCCGGTGGCATTGGCCGCGCTTCTGGGCGCCGTCGCCTTGCCCGCCATGGCCGACGAGCTTTTCTATGTCGCGGGCGGGGTCGGCAAGCAGGCCGAGCATTTCAAGGAGCTGGTGAAGCCCTGGGAGGAGCGCACCGGCCATACCGTGACCCTGGTGCCGATGCCGCAATCCAGCTCGGACCAGTTCGCGCAATACCGGCTGTGGCTGGCGGCGGGGACCGAGGACGTGGACCTGTATCAGACCGACGTGATCTGGGCGCCGCAGCTTTCGGAATATTTCGTCGACCTGTCCCAGGCGGCCAAGGACATCGTTGGCGAGCATTTCCCCTCGGTCATCGAAAGCCAGACCACCGAGGGCAAGCTGGTGGCGCTGCCGCTTTATACCGACGCGCCGGCGCTTTACTACCGCAAGGACCTGCTGGAGAAATACGGCAGGGACGTGCCGAAGACCTGGGCCGAGCTGACCGAGACCGCGAAGCTGATCCAGGAGGGCGAGCGGACCGCCGGGCAGGGCGACCTGTGGGGCTTCGTCTGGCAGGGCAATGCCTATGAAGGCCTGACCTGCAACGCGCTGGAATGGGTGAAATCCTTTGGCGGCGGCCAGATCGTCGAGCCGGACGGCACCGTTTCGATCAACAACCCGCAGGCGGTGGCGGCGCTGGAGCTGGCGGCCAGCTGGATCGGCACCATCAGCCCGCGCGGTGTGCTGGCCCACAAGGAGGAGGAAGCACGCGGCGTCTGGCAGACCGGCAATGCCGTCTTCATGCGCAACTGGCCCTATGCCTTCGCGCTGAGCGCCGGCGAGGACAGCGCCGTCAAGGGCAAGTTCGACGTGGCGCCGCTGCCCGCCGGCACCGCCGAGGTCGGCTCGGCCGCCACCCTGGGCGGCTGGAACGTCGCGGTGTCGAAATTCTCGACCAAGCAGGAGGCGGCGATCGACCTGGCGCTCTATCTCGCCTCGGCCGAGGCGCAGAAGCGCCGGGCGCTGCTGGACGGCAACCTGCCGACCGTGGTGGCGCTTTACGACGACCCCGAGATCGCCGAGGCGGTGCCGCTGATCCCGCGCTGGAAAGAGGTCTTCGCCAATGCCGTGCCGCGCCCTTCGGGGCCGACCAGGAGCAAGTATAACGAGGTTTCGTCGAAATTCTGGTCGGCCGTGCATGACACGCTGTCGGGCAACGGCACCGCGGCCGAGAACCTGGAGCTTCTGGAACTGGACCTGACCGATCTGCAAGGCTCGGGCTGGTAGGCCGCCTTGCGCGGGCCGGCGGGTTTCGCCGGCCCAGACTGGTCCTTCCCGACCGGCCATCGCGGCCCGACGAGGAGTTTTCCCCATGACTGACCCCATCGCGGGCCGCGCCGGCGGTCCGAGCCTGCGGCAGCGTCGGCAAAGGGCGGCCTTCTGGTTCCTGGCCCCAATGCTGTTTGCGCTGCTCTGCGTCGCCGCCTGGCCGCTGGCGCGCACCATCTGGTTCTCGCTGACCAACACCACGCTGTCGAACCTCTATGGCGGCGAGTGGATCGGCTTCGACAATTACCTGTCGATGCGCACGCTGTCCTCGGGCCGGGTGGTCTGGCGCGGCACATTGGTCGATCCGGCCTGGTGGAACGCGGTCTGGAACACCGTCCGCTTCTCGCTGATCTCGGTCGGGTTCGAGACGGTGCTGGGCCTGATCGTCGCGCTGGTGCTGAATGCCGAGTTCAGGGGCCGCGCCCTGGTGCGCGCCGCCATCCTGATCCCCTGGGCGATCCCGACCATCGTCTCGGCCAAGATGTGGGCCTGGATGCTGAACGACCAGTTCGGGATCCTGAACGACATCCTGCTGCGGCTGGGGCTGATCGGCGAGAAGATCGCCTGGACCGCCAGCACCGAGACCGCGATGACCGCCGTGCTGATCGTCGATATCTGGAAGACCACGCCCTTTATGGCGCTGCTGATCCTGGCCGGCTTGCAGATGGTGCCGCGCGACATCTACGAGGCGGCGCGGATCGACGGCGTCCATCCGGTCAGGGTGTTCTTCCGCGTCACCCTGCCGCTGATCAAGCCGGCGCTGATGGTGGCGGTGATCTTCCGCATGCTGGACGCGCTGCGCATCTTCGACCTGATCTATGTGCTGACGCCGAATTCCGCCGCGACCAAGACCATGTCGGTCATCAGCCGCGAGAACATGATCGACTTCGACAAGTTCGCCTATGGCGCGGCGCAATCGACGCTGCTCTTCGCGATCATTGCCGTCTTCGTCAGCGCCTATATCTGGCTCGGCCGCGTGGACCTGGGCGGGGAGGGCTCGAAATGACCCGTCACAAGCTGCTGAAGCGGATCGCCTTTTATGCGCTGGTCGCGGTGATCGTCGTCTTTTCGGTCTTTCCCTTCTACTATGCCGTCGTGACCAGCTTCGCCTCGGGGACGGCGCTGTTCCGGGTGAACTACCTGCCCGCGGGCTTCGATCTGCGCAATTACCAGGCGGTGCTGGGGTCGAAGAACTTCCTCTATTCCATCGGCAACTCGCTGCTCATCGCCACGGCCACGGTGGGGCTGTCGCTGTTCCTGGGCGTCACCGCCTCATATGCGCTGGCGCGGGTGCGGTTCCGGGGGCGGGGGCTGTTGCTGATGACCATCCTGGCCGTGTCGATGTTCCCGCAGATCGCGGTGCTGGCCGGGCTGTTCGAGCTGGTGCGCTTCCTGGGCATCTTCAACACCCATTGGGCGATGATCCTGTCCTATACGATCTTCACGCTGCCCTTCACCGTCTGGGTGCTGACCACCTTCATGCGCGACCTGCCGGTCGAGATCGAGGAGGCGGCCATCGTCGACGGCGCCAGCCCCTGGATCATCATCACCCGGGTCTTTCTGCCGCTTCTGTGGCCGGCGATGGTGACCACCGGGCTTCTGGCCTTCATCGGCGCCTGGAACGAGTTCCTGTTCGCGCTGACCTTCACCAGCACCGAAAGCATGCGCACCGTGCCGGTGGCCATCGGCCTGCTGTCGGGCGCCTCCGAGCAGGAGATCCCCTGGGGCCCGATCATGGCCGCCTCGGTCATCGTGACGGTGCCGCTGATCGTCCTCGTCCTCATTTTCCAGCGCAAGATCGTGGCGGGCCTGACCGCCGGCGGCGTGAAAGGTTGAACCATGGCCAAGATCGAGTTGAAGAACGTCACCAAGTCCTATGGCGGCCTGCAGGTCATCAAGGGCATCGACCTGGAGATCCGCAAGGGCGAGTTCATGGTCTTCGTCGGCCCGTCCGGCTGCGGCAAGTCCACGCTGCTGCGGCTGGTCTCGGGGCTGGAGGAGATCACCAGCGGCGACATGCTGTTCGACGGGCAGCGGGTGAACGACCTGGTGCCTTCGGATCGCGGCATCGCCATGGTGTTCCAGAGCTATGCGCTTTACCCGCATATGAAGGTCTATGACAACATGGCCTTCGGCATGAAGCTGGCCAAGGCCGGAAAGGCCGAGATCGACCGCCGCGTGCGCGAGGCGGCGCGGCTTCTGCAGATCGAGCACCTGCTGGATCGCCTGCCCAAGCAGCTGTCGGGCGGCCAGCGCCAGCGCGTCGCCATCGGCCGGGCCATCGTGCGCGACCCGCGCGTCTTCCTGTTCGACGAGCCGCTGTCGAACCTCGACGCGGCGCTGCGGGTGCAGACGCGGCTGGAGATCGCCCGGCTGCATCACGGTATGGAGGACGTGACGATGATCTACGTCACCCATGACCAGGTCGAGGCGATGACGCTGGCCGACCGCATCGCCGTGCTGCGCGACGGGCGGCTGGAGCAGGTGGGCACGCCGGCCGAGCTTTACGAGCGGCCGAACTCCACCTTCGTCGCCGGCTTCATCGGCAGTCCCAAGATGAACTTCCTGACCGACGGTTTCGCGCATGCGCATGACTGCGCCACCCTGGGCATCCGCCCCGAGCATATCGACATCGTCGAGGCTGGCCCCTGGTCGGGCGAGGTCGTCCATGCCGAGGATCTGGGCGCCGACCATTACCTTTTCGTCGAGATCGGCGCGGCCGAGCCCCTGGTCGTGCGCCAGCCCGGCAAGCTGGCCCGGCCGCTGGGCATGCGGCTGAGCCTCGCGCCGCGCGACGGCCACCTGCACCGTTTCGACGCCAACGACGCGCCGATCCGCTGAAATCACCACCCGCTCCCGCAGGGGAGCAACAAGGAGCGATGAATGACCATCCGAGTCACTGTCTGGGGCGAGAACGTCCACGAGCAGAAGAACCAGACCGTCGCCGGGATCTACCCGGACGGCATGCACAACACCATCGCCGCGGCGCTGAACCGCGATCCGGGCATCGCGGCCGGCAGCGTGACCCTGCAGGACCCCGAGCACGGGCTGACGGCCGAGAAGCTGGCCCAGACCGACGTGCTGATCTGGTGGGGCCATTGCGCGCATGGCGAGGTGCAGGACGCGGTGGTCGAGCGCGTGGCCGAGGCGGTCTGGTCCGGCATGGGCATGATCTTCCTGCATTCGGCGCACTTCTCGAAACCCTTCAAGCGGCTGATGGGCACGCCCTGCAACCTGACCTGGCGCGAGGCGGGCGAGCGCGAGCGGCTGTGGCTGACCTCGCGCAACCATCCCATCGCCGCCGGCCTGCCCGATCATTTCGAGCTGGAGCACGAGGAGATGTATGGCGAGCCCTTCGGCGTGCCCGAGCCGCTGGAGACCGTCTTCGTCAGCTGGTTCGCGGGCGGTGAGGTGTTCCGCTCGGGCCTGACCTACAAGCGCGGTGCCGGGAACCTGTTCTATTTCCGCCCCGGCCACGAGACCTATCCGACCTATCACGACGCCAACGTGCAGCGGGTGATCCTGAACGCGGTGAAATGGGCGTATAACCCGGCCGCGCGGCTGGCCGAGCCGACCGTCGCGCCCAATGTCCCGGTCGAGCAGGCGCTGGAGCCGATCGAGGAACGCGGCCCCAAGCTGCATGCCGCCGGCGAGGAGGGCTATCGCTGATGGTTCGGCTTCTCGTCATCGGCACCGGCGGCATGGCGGCGAACCATGCCCGCGCCTTTGCCGCCCTTCCCGGCGTCGAGCTGGTCGGCGGCGTCGATCCGCGGCCTGGGCCGCTGGCCGCCTTCAACGCCGAGCACGGCATCGCGCGCGGCTTTGCCAGCCTGGACGAGGCGCTGGCCTGGGGCGGGTTCGATGCCGCGACCAACGTGACGCCGGATGCCGCGCATTGCCCGACCACCATGCCGCTGCTGGCGGCGGGCAAGCATGTGCTGTGCGAAAAGCCGCTGGCCACCAATGCCGCGGATGCCGGCGCCATGGCCGAGGCGGCGGCGCGGGCCGGCGTGGTGAACATGGTCAATCTCAGCTATCGCGACGTGCCGGCGCTGCAAAAGGCCGCGGCCATGGTGCGCGCGGGCGATATCGGCGAGGTGCGGCATTTCGAGGCGAGCTACCTGCAAAGCTGGCTGACCCAGCCCAGCTGGGGCGACTGGCGCACCGATCCGAAATGGCTGTGGCGGGTCTCGACCGCGCATGGCTCCAAGGGGGTGCTGGGCGACGTGGGCATCCACATCCTCGACTTCGCCACCTTCATCGCCGGGCAGGACGCGGCGCAGGTTTCCTGCCTGCTCAAGGTCTTCGACAAGGCGCCCGAGGGGCGGATCGGCGATTATGTGCTGGATGCCAACGACAGCGCCACCATGCAGATCGTGCTGGAGAACGGCGCGCTGGGGACGGTGGCGGCGACGCGCTTCGCCACCGGGCACCTGAACGACCTGCGGCTGCGACTCTATGGCGACCGGGGCGGGCTGGAGGTCGGCTTCGAGAACCGCGTCAGCCGGCTGCGCGCCTGCCTGTCGCCGGATCTGGAAACCGCCGCCTGGCACGAGGTCGAATGCCCGCCGGTGCCGACCATCTACCAGCGCTTCATCGCCGCGATCCGCGGCGAGGGCGCGGCCGATCCCGATTTCGCCCGCGGCGCGGCGCTGCAACGCCTGCTGGACCGGGCCGAGGAATCCTCGGTCGAGTCCGGGCTCAGCCTCGCCGTCTAGGCGCAAGCGATCCGGCGGCGGCCTCCTCCCTCCTGCCGCCGCCGGACAACCGCTTCCCGGCCCATCGCCACCGCGGCATTGTCGCGCCGCTTCCATCGCGGCCATTGTTCCCGGCGCCCCCGCCATGCTACCCCGCGCCGCGAGAATGGAGGCGCGCGTGATCCTTTGCGAATTCGGTCCTGACGGCGGGCCGGTCCTGTTCCGGGACCCGCGGGAATTGCTGGTGGTGACCCGCCCCGAGGATGTGGCCTCCGCGCTCGACCATCTCGAGGCCCGGCGCCGGCAGGGGGCCTGGATCGCCGGCTACCTGTCCTATGAACTCGGCTATGCGCTGGAGCCGGTGCTGGCCCGTGACATGCCGGCGGAACGGCGCACGCCGCTGCTGGCCTTCGCCGTCCATGATGCGCCCGAGCCGGCCCCGCCGCTGCCGGCGGGCGACACGGCCCGGCTGGCGCCGCTGGCGCCGATGATCTCGCAGCAGGATTATGCCACCGCCTTCGCGCGGAGCCGCGACTATATCGCGGCCGGCGACTGCTACCAGATCAACCTGACCTTTCCCATCGGCTCGCGCCTCGTCTCCGGCTCGGCGCTGGAGCTTTACGCCGCGCTGGCCGCGCGCCAACCGGTCGGCTTCGGCGCCTATGCTGACCTGGGGCAGGGCCCGGTCGTGGTGTCGCGCTCGCCCGAGCTGTTCTTCCGCCTCGACGCGCAGGGCCGGATCGAGGCGCGGCCGATGAAGGGCACCGCGCCGCGCGATCCCGATCCGGCGCGCGACGCGGCGCTGGCGGCGGCGCTGGCGGCATCGGAAAAGAACCGGGCCGAGAACCTGATGATCGTGGACCTGCTGCGCAACGACATCGCCCGCATCTCGCGCCTGGGCTCGGTGCGGGTGCCCGAGCTTTTCGCCGTGGACAGCTTCGCCACCGTCCACCAGATGAGCTCGCGCGTGGTGGGCCAGCTGGAGCGCCCGGCCGAGCTGGGCGCGATGCTGCGGGCGCTGTTTCCCTGCGGCTCGATCACCGGCGCGCCCAAGATCCGCGCCATGCAGATCATCCGCGAGGTCGAGCCGTTCCCGCGCGGGGTCTATTGCGGGGCCATCGGCTGGATGGCCCCGGATGGCGCGGCCTGCTTCTCGGTCGCCATCCGCACGCTGTCGGTCTGGCCGGATGGCGAGGTGACGCTGAATGTCGGCGGCGGCGTGGTGCAGGATTCGACCGCCGAGGGCGAATGGGAGGAGGCGCTATGGAAGGCCCGCTACGCGCAGGATCTGACGACCCCGGGCTGCGGCTGATCGAGACGGTGCTGTGGGACGGCGCTGGCTGCCCGCGGATCGAGGGGCATCTGGCGCGGCTGGCGGCTGGCGCGCGGGCGCTCGGCTGGCCCTGTGACGCGCAAGCCGCCCGCGCGGCGCTGGTCGTACCCCTGGACCGGCCGGCGCGGCTGCGGCTGACGCTGGACCGCCTGGGGCGGATCGAGGTGACGTGCGCGCCCCTGCCGCAATCGCGGCCGGAATGGCGGCTGGCGCTGGCCGGCACCCGGCTTCGCTCGGACGATCCCTGGCTGCGGCTCAAGACCACGCGGCGGGGGCATTACGACGCCGCCCGCGCCGCGCTGCCCGAGGGGATCGAGGAGGCGGTCTTCCTGAATGAGCGCGGCGAGGTCTGCGACGGCACCATCACCACGGTCTTCTTCGACCGCGGCCGGGGGCTTTGCACGCCGCCGCTGTCCTGCGGGCTGCTGCCCGGCGTGCTGCGGGCCGGGATGCTGGCCGCCGGCGCCTGCCGCGAGGATGTGCTGACCGCCGAGGATCTGCCGCATGTCCGGTTGTGGGTCGGCAATGCGCTGCGCGGGCTGATCCCGGCCGTTTGGATGGGCTGAGCGGTTCAGACCAGTTCGGCCAGTTCCGCGGCGGCGCGACGCAGGGCCGGCAGGTGCGACATCATCGCCTGCATCGACATGCGCTGGATCGGGGCATGGAAGGTCAGCAGCGCCAGCACCCGGCCGCGCCCGTCCAGTGCCGGGACCGAGGCGGCGACCATGCCGGGGATCAGCTCCTGGTTGTCGGTGGCATAGCCCTGCTCGCGGATGCGCAGGATCTCCTGCTGCAGGGCGGCGGCGCTGGACAGCGTCCGCTCGGTATAGGGTGCAGTTTGGCATGGCGCAGGTAATGCTCCAGGCTGCCGGGATTCATGAAGGCCAGGCAGGCCTTGCCCGCTGCGGTGGCATGCAGCGGCACCCGCGTGCCCAGCGCGATCACCAGCCGCAGCGGCCAATGCGTCTCGACCCGGTCCACATAGACCAGCGAATCGCCGTCGGGGATCGAGATCGAGCAGGTCTCGCCCACCGATTCGAACAGCCGCACCAGCACGTCATGGCGTGCCAGGTCGAACTGCGCCGCATGCATCACCCCCAGCATCATCCGCCGCAGCTTGTGGCCGGGCAGGTAGCTGCGCCCGTCGAGCTGCCGCGACAGGTAGCCCTCCTGCTCGAGATGGGCGACGAGGCGGTGGATGGTCGGCTTGGGCAGGCCCAGGTCGGCATTGATCTCGGTCGCGGTCAGCGGCCGGCCGGCGCGCGCCAGCACTTCCAGGATCTGCAGGTTGCGCAGGCTGGGCGAGGTGCCCGAACCGGGATGCGGATCTTTCATGGTCGGCTTTCATGGTCGGCCTCGACATTTCAGTCTTATTACCCCACCGTCCCGGCAGGTCCAGAGCCGGGGCGGCGAATATGCCCGGTTTTCCGCGTCCTTGCACGGGCAGTCCCGATCCGGGCCGAAGGCGTCGTCGCACTGCAGCATTATCGTTGCCCCAGCGTCATCCTTCCTTTAGGTAACGCGACTCACGACCCCGGCGGCACTGGTATCATCGCCCGGCCGCGCTATATCGGGGGCAGGCGCGACGCGGGCAGAGCCGGGGGGATCATCATGCTCGATCTGACGACCATTCGTGGCGAGCTGGCCTCGCATTACGATCTCGAGCCTTCGCTCGAGCTGGCCGAGCGCATGGCCGACATCCATGCGCGGATGGGCCGCGTCATGCCCTGGCCGGACTGGGCGATCCATGCGCCCTATGTCGCGGCGATCAACCGGCTGAAAAAGGAACGCAATGCCGTGGTGCTGGCGCATAACTACATGACGCCGCAGATCTATCACGGCATCTCGGACGTGGTGGGCGACAGCCTGGCGCTGGCCATCGCGGCCACGAAGGTCGAGGAACAGGTGATCGTGCAATGCGGCGTGCATTTCATGGCCGAGACCTCGAAGATCCTGAACCCGCAGAAGACGGTGCTGATGCCCGACATGGAGGCCGGCTGCTCGCTTGCCGAAAGCATCACCGCCGAGGGCATCGCCCAGATGCGGGCGCGCTACCCGGGCGCGCCGGTGGTCAGCTATGTCAACACCACCGCCGAGGTGAAGGCGGCCTCGGACATCTGCTGCACCAGCGCCAATGCGGCGCAGATCGTCGCGGCGCTGGATGCGGACACGATCATCATGACGCCCGACAAGTGGCTGGCGCAGAACGTGGCGAACAAGGTGCCGCAGAAGCGCATCGTCTGGTGGGACGGCGCCTGCATCGTGCACGAGCAATTCACCGCCCAGGACCTGCGCGACTTCCGCGACTGGAACCCGGGACTGAAGATCATCGCCCATCCCGAATGCCCGCCCGAGGTGGTGGCCGAGGCCGACTATGCCGGCTCGACCGCCAATATCCAGGACTGGGTCGAGGCCGAGCGGCCGAAGCAGGTGATGCTGGTCACGGAATGCTCGATGGCCTCGAACATCTCGGACGCCAATCCGGAGGTCGAGTTCCTCGGGCCCTGCAACATGTGCCCCTATATGCAGAAGATCACGCTGGAGAAGGTGCTCTGGTCGCTGCACACCATGACCGGCGTGGTCGAGGTCGATCCCCAGGTCGCGGATCGCGCCCGGCTGGCCGTGCAGCGCATGATCGACCTGTCGCAACGCCTGGCGGCCTGAGGTGCGCGAGGTCTCGACCGGCCGCGTCGTCATCGTGGGCGCCGGCCTGGGCGCGCTTTACGCGGCGCTGAAACTGGCGCCGCGCCCGCTGCTGATGATCTCGCCCGAGGTGCTGGGGCAGGGCGCAAGCTCGGCCTGGGCGCAGGGCGGGGTGGCGGCGGCCATGGACCCCACCGACAGCGCCGCGGCCCATGCCCGCGACACGCTCCGCGCCGGCGCCGGCACTGTCGATCCCGCCGTCGCCGAACTGGTCACCGAGGAGGCGCGGGCGCATATCCTGGACCTGACCCGGCTCGGCACCCCTTTCGACCGCAAGCCGGATGGCGGCTATGTGCTGTCGCGCGAGGCGGCGCACAGCTTCGCCCGCGTCGTGCGGGTGCGCGGCGACCAGGCCGGGGCCGAGATCATGCGGGCGCTGGTCGCCTGCCTGCGCGAGACCCCCTCGGTGCAGGTGCTGGAGGGAGTCATGGCCACCGGGCTCTGCGTCGAGGACGGCGCCGTCTCCGGGGTCGAACTGGCGCTTTCCGGCCCGCAGGGCTCGGCGCCGCTGCTGATCCGGGCCCCGGCGGTGCTGCTGGCGGGCGGCGGCTCGGGTGGGCTTTATGCGCTGACCACCAACCCGCCGCGCATCCGCGGCCAGGTGATCGGCATGGCGGCGCGGGCCGGGGCCGAGATCGCCGATGCGGAATTCGTGCAGTTCCATCCCACCGCCATCGATTGCGGCGAGGATCCGGCGCCGCTGGCCACCGAGGCGCTGCGCGGCGAGGGCGCGCATCTGGTCAACCGCCTGGGCGAACGCTTCATGCTGGCGGTGCATCCCGATGCTGAATTGGCGCCGCGCGACGTGGTGGCGCGCGCCATCTATGCGCAGAGCCAGGCCGGGTTGCGGCCGATGCTGGACACCCGCGCCTGCCTGGGTGACCGCATCCTGACCGAGTTTCCGGCCGTGGCGGGGGCCTGCGCCCGGGCCGGGATCGACCCGACGCGCGAGCCGATCCCGGTGGCGGCGGCAGCGCATTACCACATGGGCGGCGTGGCGGTGGACAGCGACGGCCGCGCCAGCCTCGACCGGCTCTGGGTCTGCGGCGAGGCGAGTTCGACCGGGCTGCACGGCGCGAACCGGCTGGCCTCGAACGGGCTTCTGGAGGCACTGGTCTATGCCCGCCGCTGCGCGCTCTCCATCGAGGCGCGGCTGGGTCCCGCGCAGGACGCGGCTCCGGTGACGTTGCCCGATCTGCCGCCCGGCCCGGTGCCCGACCCGGCGCTGGTCGCCCGCCTGCGCCGCGCCATGACCGAGGGCGCGGGCGTCTTGCGCGATGCCGCAGGCCTGACCCGCTGCCTGCGCGAGATCGCCGCCATCGAGGCGGCGCAGCCCGACTGCACGGCGCTGCTGAACATGACCGCTACCGCCACGCTGATCGCCGCTGCGGCGCTGATGCGGCAGGAAAGCCGCGGCGCGCATTGCCGCACCGACTTCCCGCAGACCGCGCCCGAAGGCCGCCGCTCGCGCCTGACGCTGCCCGAGGCGCTGGCCCTGCGCGCCTCGCTTGAACCGGAGACGACATGATCGAGATGCCCCCGCTGCCCGACCTAGTGCTGGAGCCGCTACTGCGCGCCGCGCTGACCGAGGATCTGGGCACCTATGGCGACATCACCACCCGCACGGTGATCCCGGCCGGCACCCGCTACCGGGCGCGGATCGTGGCGCGCGAGGCGGGCGTGGCCTCGGGGATGCAGCTGGCCGGCATCGCCTTCCGCCTGATCGACCCTGCGCTGGACTGGCGGCCGCACCGTCCCGACGGCAGCCGCTTCCAGCCCGGCGACACCCTGGCCGAGATCGAGGGCGAGGCGGCCTCGATCCTCTCGGCCGAGCGGGTGGCGCTGAACTTCGCCGGCCGGCTGTCCGGCATCGCCACCCAGACGGCGGCATTCGTGGCCGAGGCGGCGGGGACGAAGGCGCGCATCACCTGCACCCGCAAGACCACCCCCGGCCTGCGGCTGGTCGAGAAACAGGCGGTGCTGCATGGCGGCGGCTTCAACCACCGCTTCGGCCTGTCGGACGCGATCCTGATCAAGGACAACCACATCGCCGCGGCGGGCGGCATCCGGCCGGTCCTGCAGGCCGTGAAAGCCCGCGCCTCGCACATGATGCGGGTCGAGATCGAGGTGGACCGGCTCGACCAGTTGGCCCAGGTGCTGGAGGAGGGCGGTGCCGATGTCGTGCTGCTGGACAACATGGAGACGGCGGACCTGCGCGAGGCGGTGGCAATGACCGCGGGCCGCGTGGTGCTGGAAGCTTCGGGCAACATGCGACTCGGACGCGTGGCCGAGGTGGCGGCGACCGGGGTGGATTATATCTCGGTCGGGGCGCTGACCCATTCCGCCCGCACGCTGGATCTGGGGCTGGATTTCTGATCCAGGCAGAGGAAAACCGAAAATCCGGAAACGGTTCAGGGGGCTGAACTGGACATCTCGAAAATGACCGGCCGCGGCTCGGTGTTTCTGCGCCCGGCCGTCAGCGGGCGTTTCCGCCACGATCCGCCGAAAATCAGTTATCGCTAACATTTTCCCTTGCACCGCTTGCGGTCTGTCGTGCTTTAAGCAGAGTTGGGAAACGGCCCGGATTTCCTTGCGGGCACGATGACTGGACAGGGGAAAGCATGGCCAAGGACGAGATGCCCAAAAGCGATTTCCGCGACGCGATCCTGTGGCACCTGACCTATACGCTGGGCAAGGACCCGGATCACGCGCAGCTGTCCGACTGGCGGCTGGCGCTGAGCCATGCGGTGCGCGACCGTATCGTGGACTGCTGGATGGCCTCGACCCGCGCCACCTATCGCGCCGATGCCAAGCGGGTCTATTACCTGTCGATGGAATTCCTGATCGGCCGGCTGCTTCAGGACAATATCGTCAACCTGCAACTGGCCGACGAGGCGCAGGCGGCGATCGAAAGCTTCGGCCTCGCCTATTCCGACGTGCTGCTGGACGAACCCGACGCGGCGCTCGGCAATGGCGGCCTGGGCCGGCTGGCGGCCTGTTTCATGGAGTCGCTCGCCACGCTGGGCTGCCCGGCCTATGGCTACGGCATCCGCTACGAACACGGGCTGTTCCGCCAAAGCTTCGTCGAGGGTCGGCAGGTGGAAGCGCCCGAGGACTGGCTGGACCAACCCTTCGTCTGGCAGTTTGAGCGCCCCGAGGCGCGCTTCACCCTGGGCTTCGGCGGCCGGGTCGCGACCCGCGACGGCCGCGCGGTCTGGGAACCCGAGAACTTCGTGCAGGCCGAGGCCTATGACACGCCGGTCATCGGCTGGCGCGGAGCCTGGGCCAATACGCTGCGGCTCTGGGCCGGGCGGGCGGTGGATCCCTTCGACCTGGACCGCTTCAACGCCGGCGATTTTGCCGCCGCCGCCGAGGCCGAGGCGCTGGCGCGCACCATCTCGCGCGTGCTCTATCCCGAGGATTCGACCGAAGCCGGCAAGCGGCTGCGGCTGACGCAGGAATATTTCTTCTCGGCTGCCTCGATCCGCGACATCCTGCGCCGCTTCGAGGCCGAGCACGCCGATCTGCGCCTGCTGCCGCAGAAGGTGGCGATCCAGATGAACGACACCCATCCGGCCGTCGCTGCGCCGGAACTGCTGCGCATCCTGCATGACGAACGCGGCCTGCCCTTCGACGAGGCGCTGGCGATCACCCGCGGCTGCGTGAACTACACCAACCACACCCTGCTGCCCGAGGCGCTGGAAAGCTGGGGCGAGGGGCTGTTTTCGGACCTGCTGCCGCGGCATTTGCAGATCATCGACCGCATCGACGCCGAGGATGCACGCGCACATCCCGACCGCCGCAACACCGCGCGCGGCGATGGCAAGGTGCGCATGGGCGAGCTGTCCTTCATTCTGTCGAACCGCGTCAACGGCGTCTCGGCGCTGCATACCGGGCTGATGAAGACCACGGTCTTTGCCGACCAGCATCGCATCTGGCCCGACCGCATCGTCAACGAGACCAACGGCGTCACCCCGCGGCGCTGGCTGCTGGGCTGCAATCCGCGCCTGGCAGGGTTGATCACCCGCAGCATTGGCGACGGCTGGATCGGTGATCTGGAACAGTTGCAGGGGCTGGAACCCCATGCCGCCGATGCCGGCTGGCTGGAGGAATTCGCCGCCGTGAAGGCCGCCAACAAGGCCGACCTGTGCGACTGGATCGCCCGCGAGCATGGCGTGATGCTGAACCCGCAGGCGCTGTTCGACGTGCAGATCAAGCGCATCCACGAATACAAGCGCCAGCACCTGAACATCCTGGAAGCCATCGCGCTGTGGCAGGAGATGCGCGAGAACCCCTCGGCCGACTGGACGGCGCGGGTTAAGATCTTCGGCGGCAAGGCGGCGCCGGGCTATTTCTTCGCCAAGGACATCATCCGGCTGATCAACGACGTGGCCGCCGTCGTCAATGCCGACGCGGCCACGAATGAGAAGCTGCAGGTGATCTACCTGCCGAACTACAACGTCACCCTGGCCGAGCGGCTGATCCCGGCCGCCGACCTGTCCGAACAGATTTCCACCGCTGGCAAGGAGGCCTCGGGCACCGGCAACATGAAATTCGCCCTGAACGGCGCGCCGACCATCGGCACGCTGGACGGCGCCAATGTCGAGATCCGCGAACGGGTCGGGCCCGAGAACTTCTTCCTATTCGGCCTGACCGCCGAGGAGGCCGAGGCGCGCCGCGCCGTTCCCGACCATGCCGCGAAGGCGGTCGCCGGCGACCCGCGCCTGACCCGCGCCATTGAGGCGATCCGCAGCGGCGCCTTCAGCCCCGGCGAGCCCGACCGCCACGCCGGCCTTGTCGAGAACCTGACGCGGGCGGATTACTTCCTCGTCGCCTCGGATTTCGCCGATTACTGGCGGGCGCAGCGTGAGGTCGATTTCGCCTATGCCGACCGCAGCGAATGGACGCGCATGGCGGCGCTGAACGTGGCGCGCTCGGGCTGGTTCTCGTCGGACCGCACGATCCGCGGCTACATGCGGGACATCTGGAACGCGCAAAGCCTGCTCGGGCAGGCGTGAGGCCGCAAGGGGGGAACCATGGCGCAGATCGACCCCGACGACATCGCCGACCCCGCGGTGCTGGCCCGCATCGCCGAGGGGCGCTTCGACGATCCCTTCGCGGTCCTCGGCCCGCATGAGCGTGGCGGCGCGCGCCATGTCACCGCCTTCGATCCCGGTGCACAGGAAATGGCGGCGGTGATGGGTGGCAAGGCGCATCCGCTGCACCCGGTTGAGGGCTGCCCGGGCCTGTTCCACGGCAAGGTGCCCGGCACGGAACCCTATCTGCTGCGCGGCCACCGCGATGGCGAGGAATGGCTGGTCGAGGACGCCTATCGCTTCGGCCCGGTGCTGGGCGAGCTTGACGAATACCTGCTGGGCGAGGGCAGGCATCGCCATCTGTGGCAGGCGCTGGGGGCGCATGCCATGACCCATGAGGGCACCCGCGGCACCCATTTTGCCGTCTGGGCACCCAATGCCCGCCGCGTTTCGCTGATCGGGGATTTCAACGCTTGGGACGGCCGCCGCCATGTCATGCGCCGCCGCGGCGCCACCGGCGTGTGGGAGATCTTCATGCCCGGCCTGGGCGAGGGCACCGCCTATAAATACGAGATCCTCGGCGCCTATGGCGGTCTGGCGCAAAAGGCCGACCCGGTCGGCTTCGGCGCCCAGCACCCGCCGGCCACGGCGTCGGTGGTGCGCGACATCTCGGGCTATGGCTGGTCGGATCAGGGCTGGATGGGCAGCCGGGCCGAGGCGCAGCGCATCGACCGGCCGATCTCGATCTACGAGGTGCATCTGGGCAGCTGGCGCAGGAAGGACGGCGGCCGGCCGATCTCGTATCGCGAGGCGGCGGTGGAGCTGGTGGACTACGTCCGCGACATGGGCTTTACCCATATCGAGCTCTTGCCGATCAGCGAATATCCCTTTGACGGCTCATGGGGCTACCAGCCGGTCGGGCTGTTCGCGCCGACCATCCGCTTCGGCCCGCCGCACGAGTTCCGCGACCTGGTGAACGCCGCGCACAAGGCGGGGTTGGGGGTGATCCTCGACTGGGTGCCGGGGCATTTTCCGACCGATCCGCACGGGCTGGTGCAGTTCGACGGCACCGCGCTTTACGAACATGCCGACCCGCGCGAGGGCTTCCACCAGGACTGGAACACGCTGATCTACAATTACGGCCGGGCCGAGGTGATGAACTACCTGACCGCGAACGCGCTTTATTGGCTTCGCGAATATCACCTCGACGGGCTGCGGGTGGATGCGGTGGCCTCGATGCTCTACCGCGATTATTCCCGCGCCGAGGGGCAATGGATCCCCAACAAGGACGGCGGGCGCGAGAATTACGAAGCCATCGCCATGCTGCAGGAGATGAACCGCCTGACCTATGGCGAGGAACCGGGCATCATGACGGTGGCCGAGGAATCGACCAGCTACCCCAGGGTTTCGCGGCCGGTGCATGAAGGGGGCTTGGGCTTCGGCTTCAAGTGGAACATGGGCTGGATGAACGACACGCTGGATTACATCAAGCGCGAGCCGGTCCATCGCAAGCACCATCACCACCAGATGACCTTCGGCCTGCATTACGCCTTTTCCGAGAATTTCATCCTGCCGATCAGCCATGACGAGGTGGTGCACGGCAAAGGCTCGATGCTGGCCAAGATGCCGGGCAGCGAATGGGAGAAATTCGCCAACCTGCGCGCCTATTACGGCTTCATGTGGGGCCATCCGGGCAAGAAGCTCTTGTTCATGGGCCAGGAATTCGCCCAGGGGTCGGAATGGAACCACGATGCCGAGATCGACTGGGCCTGCATCGGCAACCCGCTGCATTACGGCATGCAATTGCTGGTGCGCGACCTGAACGCCCTTTATCGCAGCACGCCCGCGCTTTACGCGCGTGATTGCGACGGCGCGGGCTTCCAGTGGATCGAGGCGAATGACGCCGCCCATTCCATCTATGCCTGGATCCGGCGCGGTGGCCCGGGCGATCCCGAGGTGGTGGTGGTCTGCAACTTCACCCCGGTCGAGCGCAGCGGCTGGCGCATGGGCTTTCCGCATGTGGGCCTGTGGCGCGAGATGCTGAACACCGATGCCGAGGTCTATGGCGGGGCCGGGCGCGGCAATCTGGGCCGCGTCACCGCCCTGCCGGGCGAGAGCCATGGCCAGCCCGCCCATGCCGACCTGGTGCTGCCGCCGCTTTCGACGCTGATCTTCGTGAAGGACGATACGGTGTAACCATCCCGCGCGCAGGCGCCGGGTAAAGAGGGAGGGGATAGAGATGGCACCGCGTGAGGAAAGGCTTTCCAGACGATCCATGGCCTTCATTCTGGCCGGCGGCCGCGGCTCGCGCCTGCGCGAGCTGACCGACAAGCGGGTCAAGCCCGCGGTCTATTTCGGCGGCAAGTCGCGGATCATCGACTTCGCGCTGTCGAACGCGCTGAACTCGGGCATCCGCAAGATGGCGCTGGCCACGCAATACAAGGCCCACAGCCTGATCCGCCACGTCCAGCGCGGCTGGAACTTCTTCCGCGCCGAGCGCAACGAATTCCTCGACATCCTGCCCGCCTCGCAGCGCTATGACGAATCGATGTGGTATCGCGGCACGGCGGATGCGGTGGCGCAGAACATCGACATCATCGACAGCTACGGCGTCGATTACGTGCTGATCCTGGCCGGCGACCATATCTACAAGATGGATTACGAGCTGATGATCCGCCACCATGTCGAGGCGGGCGCGGACGTGACCATCGGCTGCCTGACCGTGCCGCGGGCCGAGGCCTCGGCCTTTGGCGTCATGGCGGTGGACGAGAACGACGTCATCACCAGCTTTCTGGAAAAGCCCAAGGACCCGCCCGGCACGCCGGACGATCCGGATGTGACGCTGGCCTCGATGGGCATCTACGTGTTCCGCTGGGACTTCCTGCGCGACCTGCTGATCCGTGACATGCAGGACGACAATTCCAGCCATGATTTCGGCAACGACCTGATCCCGGCCATCGTGAAGAATGGCAAGGCACAGGCGCATCGCTTTGCCGACAGCTGCGTGCGCTCGGACGGCGATCCGGTCTATTGGCGCGACGTGGGCACGGTCGATGCCTTCTGGCGGGCGAATATCGACCTGACCGACTTCAACCCCGAGCTGAACCTCTGGGACCGCGACTGGCCGATCTGGACCTATTCCGAACTGGTGCCGCCCGCCAAGTTCATCCATGACGAGCCCGACCGCCGCGGCAGCGCCGTCAGCTCGCTGATCTCGGGCGGCTGCATCATCTCGGGCAGCGAGATCCGCGAGTCGCTGCTGTTCACCCAGGTCCATACCAATTCCTATTCCAGCCTGGAGCGCGCGGTGGTGCTGCCCTATGCCAATGTCGCGAGGCACGCGCGTTTGACCAATGTGGTCATTGACCGCGCCGTCAGAATCCCCGAAGGGCTCGTGGTCGGCGAGGACCCCGACGAGGACGCGAAATGGTTCCGCGTCTCGGAAGGCGGCGTCACGCTGATCACGCAGGACATGCTGGATCGAAGGGAAGCGTCTTTATGAGGGTTCTGTCCGTCGCCTCGGAATGCGTGCCGCTGGTCAAGACCGGGGGCCTTGCCGACGTGGCGGGGGCGCTGCCGGCGGCGCTGGCCGGGCACGGCGTCGGGATGAGGGTGCTGCTGCCCGGCTATCCGGCGGTGCTGGCCGCGCAGGCCAAGGCGCCGGTGCTGCGCGAGATCCCGGAACTGTTCGGCGGCCCGGCCCGCATCCGGCGCGGCGCGCTGGGGGATGCGGTGCTTTACATCCTCGACGCGCCGCATCTTTTCGACCGGCCGGGCGGCATCTACCTGGGGCCGGACGGCCGCGACTGGCCCGACAATCCGCAGCGCTTCGCCGCGCTGTCCAAGGCCGCCGCGCTGATCGCCGCCGAGGGGGTCGAGGACTGGCGCCCGCAGGTGCTGCACCTGCACGACTGGCAGGCCGGGCTGACCCCGGTCTATCTGCGCCAGGCCGGGGTGCGGGACGTGCGGACGCTGCTGACCATCCACAACATCGCCTTCCAGGGCCTCGCGCCGGCGCATATGCTGTCGGCGCTGCAACTGCCGGCGCATCTCTTCAACCCGCGCGGCTTCGAATATTGGGGCAAGATCTCGGCGCTGAAGGCGGGGATCGTCTTTGCCGACAAGGTCTCGACCGTCAGCCCGACCTATGCCGAAGAGCTGATGACCCCCGAATTCGGCATGGGGATGGAGGGGGTGCTGGCCGACCGCGCCGGCGATTTCACCGGCATCCTGAACGGCATCGACCTGGAGGCCTGGAAGCCGCCCTATGCCGCGCCCGAAGGCAAGGCGCCGCATCGCGCCGCGCTGCGCAAGGAATTCGGCCTGCCCGAGGCCGAGGGGCCGCTTTGCGTGGTCGTCTCGCGCCTGACCGGGCAGAAGGGGCTGGACCTGCTGATCGAGGCGCTGCCGGCGCTGCTGGAAAACGGCGGCCAGCTTGCGGTGCTGGGCTCGGGCGACCCAGAGCTGGAAGCGGCGTTTTCGCAGGCCGCCATCCGCCATCCCGGCGTCGCGCTGCGGCTGGGCTATGACGAGCCGCTGTCGCGCCGCATGATCGCCGGCGGCGACGCCATCCTGGTGCCCTCGCGCTTCGAGCCCTGCGGGCTGACGCAGCTTTACGGGCTGCGCTTCGGCACCCTGCCGCTGGTGGCGCTGACCGGCGGGCTGGCCGACACCGTCATCAACGCCTCGGCGGCGGGGCTGGCTGCGGGCGTGGCGACCGGGGTGCAGTTCCACCCGGTCGATGCCCGGGCGCTGTCCCGGGCGCTGTCCCGGCTCTGCGCGCTCTGGCGCCAGCCTGCGGTCTGGCAACGCATGATGGGCAACGCCATGGCGCATCCGGTGGGCTGGGACGCCTCGGCCCGCGCCTATGCCGATCTGTTCGGGGCGATGGCCGCCTGATGACCCAGCTGCGCATCCTCGAGGGCCGGGCGGAACCGCTGGGCGCCACCTTCGACGGCGAGGGCGTGAACTTCGCCGTGTTCTCGGAACATGCGCGCCGGGTGACGCTGTGCCTGTTTTCGCCCGACGGCCGGACCGAGACGCACCGGCTGGACCTGCCGGAACGCGACGGCGACGTCTGGCACGGCTATATCCCCGGCCTGCGCCCCGGCCAGCTTTACGGGCTGCGCGCCGACGGTCCCTATGCGCCCTCCGAGGGACACCGCTTCAATTATCACAAGCTGCTTCTCGACCCCTATGCCAAGCGGCTGACCCGGCATCCGGTCTGGCACGACGCGCTGATGGGCTACACGGTCGGCGCGCCCGAGGCCGACCTGAGCTTCGACAAGCGCGACAGCGCCCGCTTCATGCCGCGCTGCGTGGTCGAGGATCCGTCCTTCGCCTGGGGCCCCGACCAGCCGCCGCACCGCGACATCGCCGAGACGGTGATCTACGAAGCCCATGTCAAGGGCTTGACCGAAGCGCATCCCGATGTCCCGCATCGCGGCACATTCCTCGGCCTCGCCTCGGACCCGGTTCTGGAGCATCTGCAGAACCTGGGCATCACCGCGCTGGAGCTGCTGCCGGCGCAGGCCTTCCTGAACGACCGTTTCCTGCTGGAAAAGGGGCTGGTGAACTATTGGGGCTACCAGACGCTCGGCTTCTTCGCCCCCGACCCGCGCTATCTGGCCAAGGGCCAGATCGCCGAGTTCCAGCACATGGTCGCCCGGATGCACGCCGCCGGCATCGAGGTCATCATGGATGTGGTCTACAACCACACATGCGAGGGCAACGAGCTTGGCCCGACGCTGAGCTTCCGCGGCCTCGACAATCGCAGCTATTACCGGCTGCAAGAGGATCCGCGCTATTACATCAACGACACCGGCACCGGCAACACGCTGAACGTGAACCACCCGATGGTGCTGCGCATGGTCATGGACTCCTTGCGCTACTGGGTCGAGGTCATGCATGTGGACGGCTTCCGCTTCGACCTCTGCGCCACGTTGGGCCGGCGGGTGCGGGGCGGCTTCGACCGCAGCGCCTCGTTCTTCGACGCGATCCGGCAGGACCCGGTGCTGACCCGCGTGAAGCTGATCGCCGAGCCCTGGGACATCGGCCCGGGCGGCTATCAGCTGGGCGGCTTCCCGCCGCCCTTCCTGGAATGGAACGACAAGTATCGCGACGGCATCCGCCGCTTCTGGCGCGGCGATGCCCGGCAGGTGCCCGAGCTGGCCGACCGCATGGCGGGCTCGGCCCGGCAGTTCGACCATTCCGGCCGGCCCGCCACGGCCTCGGTGAACTTCCTGACCGCGCATGACGGCTTCACGCTGATGGACGTGGTCAGCTATTCCGAAAAGCACAACGCCGCCAATGGCGAGGAGAACCGCGACGGCCATTCCGAGAATTTCTCGGACAACATGGGCACTGAGGGGCCCAGCGACGATCCCGCGATCCTGGACGCCCGCGCGCGGCGGCGCCGCAACCTGCTGGCGACGCTGCTTCTGTCGCAGGGCACGCCGATGCTGCTGGCAGGGGACGAGCTGGGCAATTCGCAGGCCGGCAACAACAACGCCTATTGCCAGGACAACGAGATCGGCTGGGTGCAATGGCAGGGCGTCGACCCGGCCTTCCTGGACTTCACCCGCCGGCTCATCGCCTTTCGCCGCGCCCATCCGATCCTGCGGCAGAAACGCTTCCTGCATTCGCGCCCGCGCCTGACCGACGGGCTGCCCGACCTGTTCTGGCTGCGCCCGGACGGCGCGCAGATGACCCCGGCCGACTGGGGCAACCCCGAGCTTCGCGTGCTTTGCGCCGAGCTGCGCATGGCCGCCGGCACCCCCGAATACGCGCAGCGCGAGGAGGCGATCTTCCTGGTCTTCAACAACGGCGAGCCGCTGGAGGTGGTGCTGCCCGAGCGCCCCGAGGGCTGGCGCTGGCGGCTGCACCTGGACACCAGCCGCCCCGACCTGGCCCCGCATGTGGTCGAGGCCGAGCGGCTGGCGGTGGACGGCCAGTCCGTGCTCGCCTTCGATCTGGAGCGCGCGGATGACTGACCCGCGCCTGACCCTGGCCGGGCGCATGGGCGTGCTGCCGGGCTTTCACGACCTTGCCGGGCAATGGCGCGAGACCTCGGTCGAGACGGCGGTGGCGCTGCTTGCCGCCATGGGCCTTGCAGCGCCGACCGCGGCCGAGGCGCAGGCGGCGCTGGACGACCATGCCGACCGCTTGCCGCAGGACGTGATCTGCGCCGCCGGCGCGCGCCCGGACCTGGCCCTGGGCGACTGGCAACTGACGTTCGAGGATGGCACCGAGGCCGAGGGGAACGGCCCGCTGCCCGGGCTGCCGCTGGGCATCCACCGCCTGCGGGCCGGGGGCCGGGACTATACGCTGCTCGCCGCGCCGCCGCGCCTGCCGGGGCCGGCGCGCTGCTGGGGGCTGGTCGCGCCGCTTTACGGCATCTCGGAAACGGGTATCGGCAGCTATGCCGACCTTGCGGCGCTGGCGCGGGGTATGGGCGAGACGGGCGCGGATTTTCTGGGCATCAACCCCGTCCATGCCGGCTTTCCGACCGAGCCGCAGCTGTTCAGCCCCTATACCCCTTCGCATCGCCGGCGGCTGAACGTCATCCACCTGCCCGGTGGTCCCGGCACCCCCGGTCCGCGCATCGACTATGCCCGCGACATCCCGGCCCGCATGGCGGCGCTGCGGGCGGAATACGACGCCTTTCCCGGCGATCCCGGTTTCGACGCCTGGCAGGCGGCGGAGGGCGAGGGCCTGCAACGCTTCGCCCTGCATCAGGCGCTGTCGGCGCGATTGGGGGCCTTCTGGGGCGACTGGCCGGCGACGCTTGCCTCGCCCGACACGCCCGCCGCCATCGCTGCGCGGGCGGAACTGGCCGGCGAGATGCGCTTTCACGCCTGGCTGCAATGGCGGGCCGAGCGGGCCTTGGCGGCGGCCGGGCGGGCGGCGCGCGACGGCGGCATGACGCATGGGCTCTATCTCGACCTCGCCGTCGGCACCCATCCCTTCGGCGCCGAGACCTGGGAGGATCGCGCGAGCTTCGCCTTCGGCGCCTCGCTCGGTGCGCCGCCCGACGCCTTTGCGCCGCAGGGGCAGAACTGGTCGCTGGCACCCTTCAACCCCATGGGCCTGCGCGCCCAAGCCTATGCGCCGCTGGCCGAGACCCTGCGCCGCCAGCTGCAATTCGCGGGCGTGCTGCGCATCGACCACATCCTGGGCTTCGAGCGCGCCTATTGGGTGCCCGACGCTGCCCCCGGCGCCTATGTCGCCATGCCGCGCGACGCCATGCTGGCCGTGGCCCGGATCGAGGCGGCGCGCGCCGGCAATGCGGTCATCGTCGGCGAGGATCTGGGCAATATCCCCGAGGGGCTGCGCGAGGCGCTGGCGGTCTCGGGCATCCTTGGCTGCCGCGTGGCGATGTTCGAGCGCGACGGCTGGCATCCGCCCGCCTTCCGCCCGGCCGAATCCTATGACCGCGACGCCATCGCCAGCTTCTCGACTCACGATCTGCCGACCTGGCGCGGCTGGCGGCAGGGCGCCGACATCGCCGCCCGCGCCCGCATCGCCGGGCAGGAAACCGCCGCCGGGCAGCAAGAACGCGCCGAGGAGGTCGCCGCCTTCGACCGGCTGCTGCCCGATCCCGGTATCGACGCGCTACACGGCTTTCTGGCCCGCACGCCGTCGCGTCTGGTGGCGGTGCAGGCGGAGCTGCTGCTTGACATGGCCGACCAGCCGAACCTGCCCGGCACGGTCGGCGAATATCCGAACTGGCAGCTGCGCCTGCCGGTGGCGGCCGGGGATTTCCCGGCATTGCCCTCGGTCGCGCGGACTGCCAGCATCATGCGCGACCACGAACGCTAAGGAGAGGTCCATGACCGTTCACACCGTCCCGACCCAGCCCATCGCGGGGCAAAAGCCCGGCACCTCGGGCCTGCGCAAGAAGACCCCGGTCTTCATGCAGCCGCATTACCTGGAAAACTTCGTGCAGGCGATCTGGAACGGCACCGGCGGCGCCGCGGGCAAGACCTATGTGCTGGGCGGCGACGGGCGCTATTTCGGCGACCGCGCCGCGCAGGTGATCCTGCGCATGGCCGCGGCCAGTGGCGCGAAGAAGGTGATCGTCGGGCAGGGCGCGCTGCTTTCCACCCCCGCGGCCTCGCACCTGATCCGGCTGCGCGGGGCGGATGGCGGCATCATCATGTCCGCCAGCCACAATCCCGGCGGCCCGACCGAGGATTTCGGCGTCAAATACAATATCGGCAATGGCGGCCCGGCCCCCGAGCCGGTGACCGAGGCGATCTTCGGGGCCACCAAGACCCTGACCGAATACCGCATCCTCGACGCGCAGGACGTGGACCTGTCCCGGCCGGGCACCACGACCCTGGGCGGCATGGAGATCGAGGTCGTCGATCCCGTCGCCGACTATGCCGAGCTGATGCGCTCGATCTTCGATTTTGGCAAGATCCGTGCGCTGTTCGCCGACGGCTTCCGCATCCGCTTCGACGCCATGCACGCGGTGACCGGCCCCTATGCCAGGGCGATCCTGGAAGGCGAGCTGGGCGCGCCCGCGGGCTCGGTGGTGAATGCCGTTCCCAGTCCCGATTTCGGCGGCGGCCATCCCGACCCGAACCCGATCTGGGCCAAGGACCTGATGGAGGCGATGTTCGGCCCCGACGCGCCGGATTTCGGCGCCGCCTCGGATGGCGATGGCGACCGCAACATGATCGTCGGCCGCAACTGCTACGTGACGCCCTCGGACAGCCTGGCGGTGCTGGCGGCGAATGCGACGCTGGTCCCGGCCTATGCCGGCGGGCTGAAGGGCGTGGCGCGGTCGATGCCGACCTCGCGGGCGCTGGACCGGGTGGCGGAAAGCCTGGGCATCGCCTGCTACGAGACGCCGACCGGCTGGAAGTTTTTCGGCAACCTGCTCGATGCCGGCCGCGCGACGCTCTGCGGTGAGGAAAGCGCGGGCACCGGCTCGGACCATGTGCGCGAAAAGGACGGGCTCTGGGCGGTGCTGTTCTGGCTGAACCTGCTGGCCGAGCGCCGGCAGCCGGTGGCCGAGATCATGCAGGACCACTGGACGAAATACGGCCGCAACTACTATTCCCGCCACGATTACGAGGCGGTGGATGCCGCCGCCGCCGGCGAGCTGATGGCGGCGCTGCGCGCGCGGCTGGCCGATCTGCCCGGCCGGACCGCCGCCGGGCTGCGCATCGAGGCGGCGGACGAATTCGCCTATGACGACCCGGTGGACGGCTCGCGCAGCGAAGGCCAGGGCCTGCGCATCCTGACCGAGGGCGGCGGCCGCATCGTGCTGCGCCTGTCCGGCACCGGCACCGAGGGCGCGACGCTGCGCGTCTACCTGGAGCGGCTGGAAACCGATCCGGCCCGGATGCAGGACGACCCGCAGCAGGCGCTGGAGGGCATCATCGCCGCCGCCGACGAGATCGCCGGCATCGGCGAGCGCACCGGCCGCAGCCAGCCCGACGTCATCACCTGAACCGGCCCGACGCCGGGCGCGGCAGCGGGATCAGCCTGCCGCCAGCTCGTCCCAGCAGGCCAGCGCGTGGCCGGCATACATCATGCCCGGCCCGCCGCTCATCTGGATCGCCATGGCCAGCACCTCGCCCAGTTCCTCGCGGCTGGCGCCGGCCTTCATCAGCGCCTCGACATGGAACAGGATGCAGGGCTCGCAGCGCTGCACGACGGCCATGCCGAGCGCGACCATCTCCTTGGTCCTGAGGTCCAGCGCGCCGCCGTCATGCACGGCCCTGGACAGCGCGCCGAATCCCTGCATCGCTTCGGGGATGGCCTTGTTCATCGCCCGCAGCTCGCCCCGCATCGCGTCGATCCTGGCTCTGTAGCCCATGGCTTGCCCTCCTTTTTCCGGCAGGCAAGCCCTAGCCCTGCCGCAAGCGGTGCGGCTTGATCCAGATCAAGGCATATACGAAATTACGAAGGTAAGAGGGGATTAGACGCGGCGACCGCGCACCCAAGTCTCGCGCATCACCGGGGTGTCGTCCATCATCGCGAAGCGGATCAGGTCGGCGCGCAGCCCCGGCGCGATCGACCCGCGATCCGCCAGTCCTGCCGCCTGGGCCGGATTGGCCGTCACCGTCGCCATGGCGCGCGGCAGGTCGTCCCAGATCCGCGCCAGGATCAGCGCCCCGGTCAGCAGGGCCGAGGGCACGTAATCCGAGCTGAGGATGTCCAGATGCCCGGCCCGCGCCAGGTCGGCGGCCGAGACATTGCCGGAATGGCTGCCGCCGCGGATCAGGTTCGGCGCCCCCATCATCACCATGATGCCATGGGCGTGGCAGGCGGCCGCCGCTTCGGGTGTGGTCGGGAATTCGGCCAGCCGCACGCCATGGCCGGCCGAAACCGCGACATGTTCGGCGGTGGTGTCGTCATGGCTGGCCAGCACTGCGCCCAGCCGATGCGCGATCTCGACCGCTGCCGCCTCATGCGCATCGCCGAACCGGGCGCGCAGGGCCTTGAGCCGGGCGACGTGATCGGAGAATTCCGCGTCCGAAAGCTTGTATTTCCCCTGCACGTATTGCGCGAGCTTGGCGATGTCGCGGAACTGGCGCTGGCCCGGCGTGTGGTCCATCAGGCTGATGATGCCGACCCGGTCCTCGGGGCCGAACTCGTCCAGTTCCGCCAGCAGGGTTTCCGAGCAGACCTCGGCGCGCAGGTGGAGGAAATGGCTGATCCGCAGCACGCCGCGGGCGCGGATGGCGGCCAGTTCATGCGCCAGCTCGCGGGCATATTTGTCGTAATCCTCGTCCGGTCCTTCGTTGGGGATCGAGCCGACGCGCATGGCGTCGAAGATGGTTGTGATGCCGCAGCCCGCCAGTTCCGCGTCATGCGCCAGGATGGCGCCGGCATGCGGCCAGTTCACGCCGGGGCGCGGGCGCATGTGCCGCTCCAGGTTGTCGGTATGCAGCTCGACCATGCCGGGGGCGAGGAAGTCGCCGCCCATGTCCAGGGCGCCGGCGGGGATGGCCGCGCCCGGCAGGATCTCGGCGACGGCGCCGTCCTCGATCACCACGGCGCCGGGAGTCACGGTCTCGGGCAGGATCAGGCGGGCATTGGCAAGGATGGTTCGGGTCATCGGGCTTTCTTCGTCATGGCCGCGCGCAAGGGATCAGGCCCGGCCGGCCGGGTCAAGACCCGTCCTTGGCCGCGGTCGCACGCATGATCGTAGCCGAGGGGAAGACGAAGCGCACGGCCGAGGAATCCGGAGCCCAATGGTTCACGCGCACGCCTTCGGAACGCGAGCCGAAATCGGGGCCGGGCAGCGGCGTGCTGCGCAGGTGTCGCTGGATGCCCGGCCCGTCCAGGGTAAACTCGAACCAGCTCTCCGCCTCGCCGGACCAGAATTGCCGGCGCGAGTAACTCATGACGCTGGCGACGTAGCGCCCGTCGGGCGCTACGTCGCGGACTCGCCGGTGCGGCTGTCGATCCAGCGCACCCAGACCGCGAAGGCCAGATACAGGGCGCCAAGCAGAGCAGCCAGCGCGGCGAGGACCAGAGACAGACGGCGCATGACTCTTACCCGATCCGGGAAGGAAACGGTTCATCAGGGGAAAACGGCGCCATCAGCCGCAAAGCGCGTCCACCCAGGCAGGCACCACCTCGGTCGCGGGGCCGGTGCGATGCTCGGCGAAATCGCCTGCGACGGCCGAGGCGGCCAGGTTCAGCTCGACGGTCAGGGCGCCGGCGCGGCGGGCGTGCTGGGCAAGGCCGGCGGCCGGCCAGACCTGGCCCGAGGTGCCGACGGCGGCGAAGATCTCGGCCTGTTCGACCGCGGCCCAGATCCGGTCCATGTGATAGGGGATCTCGCCGAACCACACGATGTCGGGTCGGGTCCGGGGCTGGCCGCAGCCGGGGCAGGGGTCCAGCGCCCGCATCACCAGCGCGGCCGGCCAGCGATGCCCGCAATGCGCGCAAAGCGCGCCCAGCAGGCTGCCATGCATGTGGATCACCTCGGGCGAGCCGCCGCGCTCGTGCAGGTCGTCGACATTCTGGGTGATCAGCGTCAGCTCGTGATGTCGCGCCAGCCGCGCCAGCGCCCGATGCGCGGCATTGGGCTGGGCGCGGGCGGTATCGGCGCGGCGCATGTTGTAGAAGCGATGCACCAGCACCGGGTCGCGGCGGAAGCCCTCGGGCGTCGCCACGTCCTCGATGCGGTGCTCCTCCCACAGGCCATCGGTGGCGCGGAAGGTACGGATCCCGCTTTCGGCCGAGATCCCCGCCCCGGTCAGCACCGCGATGCGCATCGGCCGGCTCAGCGCGCGCAATAGGCCTCGGCCGCGGCGGCGAAGTTCTTGTAGCGCGCCCAGAAGGCGTTGTCGGCGTCGCTTTTCGACATGCGCACCTTCTGCGCCTCGTCCGCGTCGCGGAAGAAGCGCGCGGCGCGGCGCTGGTCGGCGCGTGACAGCGTCTGGTCGGCGACCTGCTGGATGCAGCCGCAGACCTGACCGTTGCGCGCGCCGCGATCCGAGCGCACGCAGGCGGAATCGATCGGCCCTGCCACGGCAAGCGGCGTGGTCAGGACCACCGCGGCCGCGGCGATCATCAGGCGGTTCATCATCTCTGTCTCCTCGCTCGTGGCGCGGCAACGGGGTCGGACACCCTCTTTCGGCCGCGCATCTTGTCCGGCGAAGCTTAGCAGAAGCCGCCTCTCGGCTCAATCGCGCGGCCGTGACCACGGATGGCGGGTCGGGCCGCGCCGATACCCAAGATATGCGGGCCGGGCTGCGCCCGGCGCCGGCTCAGGCCGGCTCCGGCGTATAGCCGGCCTCGCGAATCACCGCTGCCGCGCGGGCGGGGTCCAGCCCCTCGACCGTGACGCTGCGCGCCGCCAGGTCGGCTGCTGCCCGGCCGCCCGCCTCGGCCACCGCCTTCTCGATGGCCGCCGTGCAATGGCCGCAGCTCATGTCCTCGACGCGGAACTTCATCGGTGCATCCTTTTCCCGCTGCTTCCCCGGTTCCGGGCCTTCCGCCCGTCCGGGAACCGGCCTATGATCGCGGTCCGGCGCCGCGGGCGCAACTCCCCCTCACGAGGCTGCGACCGATGGTCACCGAAAACTTCCGTGGCGCGATCCTGATGGTCGTCTCGATGGTGCTGTTCGCCTTCGAGGACATGTTCATCAAGCTGCTTGCGGCCGAGCTGCCCTATGCGCAGGTGCTGGGCCTGATCGGGCTTCTGGGTTTCCTGGCCTTCGGCGCCATGCTGAAGCTCAAGGGCGGGCGGCTGTTCACCCGCGACCTCACCCGGCCCATCGTGCTGTTCCGCGGGTTGATGGAGGCGGTGGGCTCGATCGGCATCGTCGTGGCGCTGGCGCTGACGGAACTTTCCTCGACCTCGGCGATCATGCAGGCGCTGCCCCTGGCCATCGTGCTGGGCGCGGCGCTGTTTCTGGGCGAGCCGGTCGGCTGGCGGCGCTGGAGCGCGATCATCGCGGGCTTCCTCGGCGTGCTGCTGGTGATCCGGCCGGGGCTGGCGGGGTTCCAGCCGGTCTCGCTGATGGCGCTGCTGGCGGTGCTGGGCCTGGCGGCGCGCGACATCGCCACCCGCCGCGTGCCGGCGCATATCCATTCCGACCAGCTGGCCGCCTCGGCCTTCTTCGCCATCCTGATCGCCTCGGTGCTGATGGGGCTGGTGCTCGGGCAGGATTTCGTCATGCCGAGCCCGCGGCAATGGCTGCTGTTCCTGGCCTGCATCACCGTCGGCGTCGGCGGCTATGCGCTGCTGGTGACCGCCACCCGGCTGGGCGAGGCCTCGGCGCTCGCGCCCTATCGCTATGCGCGGCTGGTCTTCGCCCTGATCCTCGCCTTCCTGGTCTTCGGCGAGCGTCCGGACGCGCCGACGCTGACCGGCGCCGCGATCATCGTCGCCTCGGGCTGCTACACCATGTGGCGCGAGGCGGCGCTGCGCCGCCGCCGGCTGCGCGGGGCCGGTTTCACCACCATCTCCTGAACCGGCTCTCGAACCCCCTTTCCGCAACGCCAAAGCCCTTGTATAGCCCGGCCATGACCGACCTTGACCTCATCCGCAATTTCTCGATCGTGGCCCATATCGACCACGGCAAATCCACCCTGGCCGACCGGCTGATCCAGCTGACGGGCACGGTCGCCGAACGCGACATGAAGGCCCAGTTGCTCGACAGCATGGATATCGAGCGCGAGCGGGGCATCACCATCAAGGCCAACACCGTGCGCATCGAATACCCGGCGAAGGACGGGCGCAGCTATGTGCTGAACCTGATCGACACCCCCGGCCATGTCGACTTCGCCTATGAGGTCAGCCGGTCGATGCGGGCGGTCGAGGGCAGCCTGCTGGTCGTGGACGCGACGCAGGGGGTCGAGGCGCAGACGCTGGCCAATGTTTACCAGGCCATCGACGCCGGGCACGAGATCGTGCCGGTGCTGAACAAGATCGACCTGCCCGCCGCCGAGCCCGACCGCGTCAAGGAACAGATCGAGGACGTGATCGGCATCGACGCCCAGGACGCCATCGAGATCTCGGCCAAGACCGGGCTCGGCATCCCCGACGTGCTGGAGGCCATCGTCACCCGCCTGCCGGCCCCCAAGGGCGACCGCGATGCGCCGCTCAAGGCGATGCTGGTCGATTCGTGGTACGACCCCTATCTGGGCGTCGTGGTGATGATCCGCGTCATGGACGGGGTGATCCGCAAGGGCGACCGCATCCGCATGATGCAGACCAATGCCGTCTACGGGATCGACAAGCTCGCCGTGCTGCGCCCGCAGATGCAGGACATCGCCGAGCTGGGCCCGGGCGAGATCGGCGTCCTGACCGCCTCCATCAAGCAGGTCCGCGACACCCGCGTCGGCGACACCATCACGCATGAGCGCAAGGGCACCGACACGCCGCTGCCGGGCTTCAAGCCCGCCCAGCCGGTGGTGTTCTGCGGCCTCTTCCCGGTCGATGCCAACGACTTCGAGGCCCTGCGCGACGCCATCGAGAAGCTGGCGCTGAACGACGCGAGCTTCAGCTACGAGATGGAGACCTCGGCCGCGCTTGGCTTCGGCTTCCGCTGCGGCTTCCTGGGCCTGCTGCACCTGGAGGTGATCCGCGACCGGCTGGAGCGCGAATACGACCTCGACCTGATCACTACCGCGCCTTCCGTGGTGTTCCGGCTGCACATGCGCGACGGCGAGATGCGCGAGCTGCACAATCCCGCCGACATGCCCGACCTGACCTATGTCGACCATATCGAGGAGCCGCGCATCAAGGCCACGATCATGGTGCCGGACGAATACCTGGGCGACGTGCTGAAGCTGTGCCAGGACCGCCGCGGCATCCAGATGGACCTGACCTATGCCGGCAACCGCGCCATGGTGGTTTACGACCTGCCGCTGGCCGAGGTGGTCTTCGACTTCTACGACCGGCTGAAATCCGTGACCAAGGGCTATGCCAGCTTCGATTACCAGATCAGCGAATATCGCGAGGATCATCTGGTCAAGATGTCGATCCTGGTGAACGACGAGCCGGTTGATGCGCTGTCGATCATGGTGCATCGCGACCGCGCTGAATCGCGCGGCCGGGCGATGGTGGAGAAGCTCAAGGAACTGATCCCGCGCCACATGTTCAAGATTCCGATCCAGGCCGCCATCGGCAGCCGCGTCATCGCGCGCGAGACGCTGTCGGCGATGCGCAAGGACGTGACCGCGAAATGCTACGGCGGCGACGCGACGCGCAAGAAGAAGCTGCTGGAGAAGCAGAAGGCCGGCAAGAAGAAGATGCGCCAGTTCGGCAAGGTCGAGATCCCGCAGACGGCGTTCATCCAGGCGTTGAAGATGGACAGCTGAAGGGCGCGGCGGGGCAATCCCGCCGAGGGCTCGGGCCGGGCTGATCCGCGTCCTGCCGGTCCGGCGAGCTTCGGCGGCGCCGTGCCCCCGGGCGCCCGCCAGCAACCGGCCGCCGCGGAGCAGCAGCGCGGCGATGAGCAAGAGGACGGCCTGAAGGCCCAGCGGGCAGGAAAGGTGCTGCATGGCCCCATCCTGCACCGGGCGGGTAAAATCCGGGTTAACGGCCGCGCCTCAATAGGGCTGCGGCGTCACCGTCGGCGGTGCATAGGTCGTGGGCGCCTGTCCCATCTGCGCCTGGCTGTTCGTCGCCTGGTCGGTCAGCAGCGCGCCCGCCGTCTGCATGTCGCGTCCAGCGCCCTGCAGGGTCTCGCAGCCTGCCACCGCCATGCCCGCCATCAGCACCCCGATCGTCAGAATTCGGCGCATGCCCGTTCCTTTCTTTTCTGCTCGTTTTATCCGCCGAGCCTAGACCAGCCGCAAAACCGCTCAAACCGGCGCAAGATGCCCGGGTGGCGGCGTCGGCAAGGAATCTCTCGGGCCGGGCGACGCTTCCGGCGGATCCTGGCCGATTCGGGGGAACGGTGCACGAACGGTGTACGCCCGGTGCACCGGCTCTGCACGCCCGGCGCGGCCCGGAAAAACTGCCGCCACCTTGATGCAGGTCAAGGGCGGGCGCTTCGGGCGCGGTTAGGATCAAGCCGGTTTGACGGAGGACTCCATGGATCTTCACGCCCGCAAGGCCAGCCTTGCCACCCGCCGCGAGGCCATTCTGGCCGATCTGGCGCGCATCCGCGACGAGCTGGACGATCCCCTGCCGCAGGACTGGGCCGATGCCGCCATCGAGCAGGAGGATGACGAGGTTCTTCAGGCACTTGGCAATGCCGAACAGGCCGAACTGAAACGCATCGAGGCGGCGCTGCACCGCATCGAGACCGGCGATTACGGTCATTGCGCCCTCTGCGGCGAGGAGATCGCCGCGCCGCGCCTCGACCTGATTCCCGACACGCCCTTCTGCGCGCAATGCGCACCTCGCGGCTGAAGGACTACAGGCCCGCCTGCGCCTCCTGGCTTTCCCGCGCGATCACCTGCCCGGCGCTCTGGATGTCGCGCCCTGCGCCCTGCACCGTCTGGCAAGCTGCCAGCGCCAGCAGCGCGATCAGCGGGGCGGCTCGAAGAATGTGACGCATATTCAATCTCCTGCACGGAAGGGCCTGCGGTTCAACGCCGGCGCGGGCGGGGGGTTCCACCGCATCTTAGCACTTCCTTAACCAGTCGCGGGCTAGGCTTGGGCATGCGTGTGATTCTGCTTCTCGTTTTCCTGCTTTCGGCCTGCGCCTCGCCGGCGCCGCAATTCCTCGGCGCGACGCGCCATGACATCACCCTGGACGGCATCCGCTTTGCCGTGTTCCAGAAACCCGACGAGGCCGAGGTGATCCGCCTCGGCTATCTGACCCGGCGCGAACGCGCGGCGGTGCCCGAACTGATGGTGATCGCGGCCGAACGCACCACCGGCTGCCGGGTGATCCCCAACAGCCTGCGCAGCCGCATCCCCGGCGATACCGGCGAGGCGCGGCTGTCGTTGCGCTGTCCGCCGGGATGAGGCGGCTGCGGTCCTAGCCCAGGAAGCCCGCGACGGCCTCGGCCACCTCGGCGGGCCGGTCGGCATGCAGCCAGTGGCCGGCACCGGGAATCACCCGGATCTCGGCCTGCGGGAAATGCGCCCGGATCGCCTCGCGCTGCGGGGCCTGGCAGTAATCCGAGGTCTCGCCGGCCAGGAACAGCGCCGGGCCGGCGAAGGTGCCCCGGGGCGCTTCGGGCCAGCCGACCAGCAGCGGCATTTGCGCGCGCAGCGCCGCCAGGTTGAACCTCCAGCGCGGTGGGTCGGCCTTCAGGTCCAGAGATTGCAGCAGGAAGGCCCGGACGCCGGGATCGGCGACATGCTCGGCCAGCCGGGCATCGGCCTCGGAGCGCAGGCGCAGCCCGGTCAGGTCGGTCGCCTCCATGGCGTCGATATGGCCTGCCTGGCTGTGGCCATAGGCGAAGGGGGCGATGTCCATGACCACCAGCCGCCGCACCAGCTCGGGCCGGGTCAGGGCCAGCATCATCGCCGCCTTGCCGCCCATGGAATGGCCCAGCACATCCGCTTGGCCCCCCTGGTTCTCGATCACCTCGGCCAGGTCGCCGGCCAGCGCCGGATAGCTGTGATCGGCATCGTGAAAACTGTCGCCATGGTTGCGCATGTCGACCGAGATCACCCGCCGCGTCTCGGCCAGCCGGCGGGCAAGCCCGCCGAGATTGCGTCCCGACCCGAACAGCCCATGCGCCAGCAGCACCGGCGGCCGATCCGAATCCATTCCTGTCACGGTCATGTTCAGCATCATGCTGCGCAGCCTAGCGGCACTGGCGAAGCGGCGCCAGAGGCGCTAGCCTCGGCGAAAACCGCATGAGGGACGGAACGGGGCGATGGGCATCGAGAGGATCCGACCGATGGCCGACGAGGTGGCCAGTCTGATGGCAGCGCGATTCGGTGGCGTCAGGCGCGGCCAGCCGGCAGAGTTGGAGAGCATGCTGCGCAAGCGCGGCGGCGCCTTGCCGCGGCGGCTGCGGCGCGAGGCGCGCTTCCTGGCCGAGGCCGACCGCAAGGCGGGTCAGCCGAAACTGGCGCGGCAGGTGGATCTGGCGCGGCTCGAACATGCGCACAAGCTGCTGACCGCCTATCTGCGGCCGCTGGGCCAGGGCCGCCGGCTGCAGGGCGGCGCGCTCGGCGTCGCCGCCAGCGTCACGCTGGGCCTGCTGGTGCTGGGGGCGGTGGCAGTCTGGATCATGCTGCGCCGCGGGCTGATCTGAGGCGATTGCCCCGGGGATCTCGGGCCGGCCTGAAGCAGGAAGGAGGGCGGAACGTCGACCCCGTTCGTGGCATGGATGCATGAGCGACGGGCCAGCGCCATGCCGATAGCCTGAATCGGCGCCAGAACGGCGAAGGGCAGGACGGCGCAGTCAGGACGGCGAACCTGTCATCGGCAAGAGGGTGCATGCGAATGGCGAATCGCCAGCGCAGGGCAAGTTGGATGGCGCAAGGATGCGTCCTGACGGCGAGGCCGACTCGGGAAGCACCGGTCGAAATGAGGCGAGCAGGAGGTGGGCGGGACAGGTTTCCGTGTCAGGCTGCGGCCTTCCGGCACCACGTTGACCGGAAGCCGCTCGACGAGACCGCGCTTGCGGTCGCCTTGGGTGGGATCTGCGGGTGGCACCTGCGCCGCCCGCGATGCGTGGCGTCCATGCCTGGTGCTGCAACGGGCAGGGGGTTGCGGGGGGCAGTTCTTGCGCCCGCATTCTTGTGCCACGCCGCGATTGGTCCAACCTCCCGCCTCACCCAACCGGCCGGGTGCCGCTGCGCCCCCTCTTGGTGGCAGGTCGCCAGGGTTCCGGAACGACCGGCGCCGCCCGTGAGAGGACGGCGCCGGACAGTTGCAGCCGGGCCTTTCCGGCGAAGCATCGCGACATTGGCCAATGCAGATGCGGCCGGGATGCCCGATCAGCGATCCTTCCCCGGCCACGGGGTTCTGCCCGCCGCCGAGAGCCGGCCCGGCCCGCCGATCATTGCCCGCGATTGCGGCCCTGCGGCCCTTGCCCTGCGCGCCGCCCCCGGCTCACATGCCGTTGTAGAGCGGGAACTTGGCGCAGAGCGCCTCGACCTCGGCCTTGACGCGGGCCTCGACCTCGGCATTGCCGGCCTCGCCGTTCGCGGCCAGCCCGTCCACCACCTCGACGATCCAGCGGGCGATCTGGCGGAACTCCGCCTCGCCGAAGCCGCGCGTGGTGCCGGCCGGGGCGCCCAGCCGGATCCCCGAGGTCACGAAGGGCTTCTCCGGGTCGAAGGGTACGCCGTTCTTGTTGCAGGTGATATGCGCGCGCCCCAACGCCGCCTCGGTCGCCTTGCCGGTCACGCCCTTGGGACGCAGGTCGGCCAGGCACAGGTGGTTGTCGGTGCCGCCCGAGACGATGTCGATGCCGCCGCGCATCAGCTCGTCGGCCATGGCGCGGGCGTTGCGGACCACCTGCGCGGCATAGTCCCTGAACTCGGGGCGCAGCGCCTCGCCGAAGGCCACCGCCTTGGCGGCGATCACATGCATCAGCGGCCCGCCCTGCAGGCCGGGGAACACCGCCGAGTTGATCTTCTTGGCGATCTCGGCATCGTTGGTCAGCACCATGCCGCCGCGCGGGCCGCGCAGCGACTTGTGCGTCGTCGTGGTCACCACATGGGCATGCGGCAGCGGCGAGGGATGCTGGCCGCCCGCCACCAGCCCGGCGATATGGGCCATGTCGACCATCAGGTAGGCGCCCACCTCGTCGGCGATCTTGCGGAACTCGGCCCAGTCCCAGATGCGGGAATAGGCGGTGCCGCCGGCCAGGATCAGCTTGGGCTTCGTCTCATGGGCCCTTTTGCGGATCTCCTCCATGTCGAGCAGCTGGTCCTGCTGGCGCACGCCGTAGCTGACGACGTTGAACCATTTGCCCGACATGTTGACCGGCGAGCCATGCGTCAGGTGGCCGCCCGAGTTCAGGTCGAGCCCCATGAAGGTGTCGCCGGGGCTGAGCAGCGCCAGGAACACCGCCTGGTTCATCTGCGACCCCGAGTTCGGCTGCACATTGGCGAAGCCGCAATCGAACAGCTCCTTGGCGCGCTCGATGGCCAGGGTCTCGACCACGTCGACATATTGGCAGCCGCCGTAATAGCGCTTGCCGGGGTAGCCCTCGGCATATTTGTTGGTCAGGACCGAGCCCTGCGCCTCAAGCACCGCCTTCGAGACGATGTTCTCGGAGGCGATCAGCTCGATCTCGGCGCGCTGACGCCCAAGCTCCTGGCGGATCGCCCCGAAAATCGCAGGGTCGCGGGTGGCAAGCTCATCGGTGAAGAATCCCGCCCGGAATGGGTGTTCGTTCATGTCCTCTCTCTCCTTGATTGCCGCTATCCGGTCCAACCCAGCGCGGTCGAGATGCTGTTCATGGTCTGCATCAGCGATATGGAAATCCCCGGCCCCGGCCGATGACGATTGTCGCCAAGCAGCCTGACCTGCAACCCGTGCACCCGTTCCAGATCGGCGCGGACGCGGCCGAAGCGGCCGGCCATGTTGGGAAAGCGCTCGCCGATGCCGGCCTGGCCGGTCAGGAACACCACGGCCGCGCGGCTGCGTTCATGTTCCTGGCCGATGCGGCCGAAGATGTCGCCGCGCACCGCCGGATCCCGGACCAGCGCCGCATAGGTCTCGGCGATCCGCATATCCGCGTGGAACAGCGATTTCTCGACCTCGTCCACGATCAGGCGGAAGATGCGCGAGTCGCGGAACATCCGCCGCAGAAGCGCATCGCCGTCCTCGCGGTGGAAGCGCCGGAAGGTCTCGACGGCGGTGCCGAAGCCATACCAGCCGGTGATGAGGTGGCGGTTCTGCGACCAGGCAAAGACCCAGGGGATCGCCCGCAGATCCTCGAGCCCGCCGCCCCCGAAGCGCCGGGTGGGGCGCGAGCCCATCTTCAGCAGCGCCAGTTCCTCGACCGGGCTGGCCTGGCGGAAATAGTCGATGAAGCCGGGCCGGTGCAGCAGCGCGCGATAGGCAGTGCAGGACATGTCCGCCAGGGCTTCCAGCGTGTCGTTGAATTCGGGCCGCACCGGCTCGGGCGTCGCCTGCAGCGACTGCGCCAGGACCGAGGAGACCAGCAGCTCCAGCTCGTATTCCGCGGTGCTGCGATTGGCGAATTTCGACGACACGACCTCGCCCTGTTCGGTGGTGCGCAGCTGGCCGTTGATGGTGCCGCGCGGCAGGGCGGCGATGGCGCGTTCGGTCGGCGCGCCGCCGCGGCTGACCGAGCCGCCGCGGCCGTGGAAGAAGACCGGCACCAGCCCGTGCCGCGCCAGCACCGCCATGATGCTGCGCTGCGCCTTTTCCAGCTCCCAGGTGGAACACAGGAAGCCGCCGTCCTTGTTGCTGTCGGAATAGCCCAGCATGACCTCGACCCGGTTGGCCTCGGTCACCAGGCTGCGGCGGGCCAGCGGCACGCGCAGCAGCTCGTCCAGGATCCGCGGCGCGGCGCGCAGGTCGTCGATGGTCTCGAACAGCGGCACGACGCGCAGGTCCAGCCGCTCGGCCCCGAAGCCGGCATGGCGGGCCAGCAGGAACACGGCCAGCAGGTCGTCGCAGGACCGGGTCATCGACAGGATGAAGGTGCCGATGGCCTGCGGATCGGCCCCGAACCGGGCGCCATGCAGCAGCGCCAGCAGCGCCAGCAATTCCCGCGCCTCGTCGCCCAGCCCGTCGTGGTCGAGCCGGGGCAGTTCCTCTTGCCCCAGCTCGCTGCGCAGCCGCTGCGACCAGGCGGCGCTGCCGAATTCCGGCACCGCCCCGGCCTGCGCCCAGATCCCGGTCAGCACCCGCGTGGTCACCGAGGAATTCTGCCGCACGTCCAGCGTCACGGTGCGGAAGCCGAAGACCTCGGCCTGCCAGCGCAGCGGCCGCACCAGCCGGTGCGCCAGCGTCTCGGCGCCGATCTCGGCCAGCGCCGTCTCGACCCGGCGCAGGTCGGCGATGAAATCGCGCAGATGCGGATAGGCCGGCCCCGGCCCGCCGGCCAGCGCATTGATGCGGCGCTGCATGGCGCTTGCCGCCTGGCGGAACAGCTCGCCCGGATTGCGCTGCCGGTCGGCCGCGGGCAGGTCCGCGGCGTCGATCACCGCCGCCAGCCGCGCGCGGGTCTCGGGCCGCAGGCCGGCGATCTCGCTGCTGATGCTCAGATGCCGGGCGGCCAGGGTCAGGCCCTGAAGATAGCGGTCGAGGATCGCGTCGCGCCCCAGTTCCAGCGCGGCGCGGGTGGTCTCGGCCGTGACATGCGGATTGCCGTCGCGGTCGCCACCGATCCAGGAATGGAAGCGCAACGGCGCGCCGGTTTCCTCGCCGGGGCCGTAGCGGCCGTCAATCGCGTCGTGGAACTGCCGCACCAGGTTCGGCACCGCGTCAAACAGGCTGTCGCGAAAGAATTGCAGCCCCCATTCGATCTCGTTCAGCGGCGAGGGCCTTTGCCGGCGCAGCTCTCCGGTCAGCCAGAGCAGGTCGATCTCGCTTTCGATCTCAGCCATCAGCGCCGCCCGCTCCTGCCGCGTCCAGCACTGACTTTCCAGCCGAACCAGCGCGCGATAGATGCGGCGGTGGATTTCCAGCACGGTGACGCGCTTGGCCTCGGTGGGATGGGCGGTGATGGTGGGGCCGACGCGCAGCTGGCGCAGGCTGCGCGCGACGCTTTCGCGCGGCATGTCGGGGGCGGATTGCAGGGTTCGGGCCAGGCTGCCCTCGATCGCCGCGCGGCCCGAGCGGGACTCGACCGTGCGGCGCAGCCGCATGGCGGCATGTTCGTCGATGATCCGCAGGAGCTGGAACCAGATGTCGAGCCCCTGCAGATAGGCGCTCATCTCGGCTTCCTGCGGTTCCGTCGCCGCGCCGCTCAGCAGCGGCAGCACCTGCGGCGCGTGGCGGCGGATGACCCGCTGCCAGAGGCCGCGCAGTTCGCCGCGCAGCCGCTCGGCCGGGCAGCGCCCGGTCCCGGCCGACGGCTCGGCGCCGATATCCGCCGCCCCCGCCCGCATGTCAGTTCACCCGGTCGCGGGGCTCGCGGCCCGCAAAGAAGTCCTCGAGATTCTGGATGACGCGGAAGCCCATGGCCTCGCGCGCCTCGCGGGTGGCGCTGCCCAGATGCGGCAGCATCACCAGCCGGTCGCAATCCCTGAGCTGCGGGTTGATGTTCGGCTCTCCGTCGAACACGTCCAGCGCCGCGCCGCCGATGGTGTCGAACCACAGCGCATGGGACAGCGCCGTCTCGTCGATCACCTCGCCGCGGGCGGTGTTGATCAGGAAGGCGTCGGGCCGCATCAGGTCCAGCCGGCGCGCGTCGATCAGATGGCGGTTCGCCCCGCCGCCCGGGCAATGCAGCGAGATGAAGTCGCACATGGGCATCAGCGCGTCCAGGCTGTCCACCTGCACGGCATTGCATTGCGCCAGCACCTCGAGCGCGACCGGGCTGCGGTTGTAGACCAGGATGGTCATGCCGAAGCCGTGATGGGCGCGCCGGGCCATTTCCTGGCCGATGCGACCATAGCCGACGATGCCCAGCGTCTTGCCGGACACCTTGGTGCCGACCAGATGCGTCGGCCGCCAGCCGGTCCATTGCCCGGCGCGCAGTTCGCGCTCTCCCTCGCCGGCGCGGCGCGCGACCATCAGAAGCAGGGTCATCGCCAGGTCGGCGGTGCATTCGCTCAGCACGTCCGGGGTGTTGGTCACCACGATGCCATGCGCGTTTACGCGGTTCAGGTCGATATGGCTGTAGCCGACGCCGTAATTGGCCAGGATGCGGGTCTGGGGCCGGTCCAGCTCCAGCGCCGGGGCGCCGATCCTGTCGGTCACCGTCGGCAGGATCGCGTCATATTCCCGCATGGCCGCCCGAAAATCCTCGGGCGCCAGGGGTTTGTCCGCAAGGTTCAGCTGCACGTCGAAGATTTCGGACAGCCGCGCCTCGACCGCTGCGGGCCAGCGCCGCGTGACAAGAACTCGGGGTTTCGCCATCGCCGCCCCCTATTGCATGACGCGGGCGATGGTCTCGCCGATGACGGCCGGGTTCTCGGCCATGGTGACACCCGCCGCGGCCAGGATCTCGACCTTCTCGCTGGCGCTTTCACCGAAGGCCGAGATGATGGCGCCGGCATGGCCCATGGTCCGGCCCTTGGGCGCGGTCAGGCCGGCGACATAGGCCACCACCGGCTTGCTGACATGGCTGCGGATGTATTCCGCCGCCTCTGCCTCCTGCGGGCCGCCGATCTCGCCGATCATGCAGATCACATGGGTTTCGTCGTCCTGCTCGAAATGCTCGAGCACGTCGCGGAAGGACGAGCCGTTGATCGGGTCGCCGCCGATGCCGACGCTGGTCGAGACGCCCAGCCCGCGCTCTTTCAGCTGCGCCGCCGCCTCATAGCCCAGCGTGCCCGAGCGGCCGATGATGCCCACGTTGCCCGGCAGGTAGATATGGCCCGGCATGATGCCCAGCATGGCCTTGCCGGGGCTGATGGTGCCGGCGCAGTTCGGGCCGGTCAGGATCATCCGGCGTTCCTTGGGATAGCGATACATGTAGCGCTTGACGCGGATCATGTCTTGGGCGGGGATGCCGTCGGTGATGCAGACGCAATAGCGGATGCCGGCATCGGCGGCCTCCATGATGCTGTCGGCCGCGGCGGGCGGCGGCACGAAGACCAGCGTGGCCTCGGCCCCGGTCTCGGACACCGCCTGCTTGACGGTGTTGAAGACCGGCACGCCCTCGCAGGTCTCGCCGCCCTTGCCGGGCACGACGCCGCCGACGACATTGGTGCCGTAGTCGATCATCTCGCGGGCATGGAAGCGGGCCATCTTGCCGGTGATGCCCTGAACGATGACGCGGGTTTCGCGATCCAGAAAAATGCTCATCAGACGGCCCTCAGGTTGGGATTGCGCTGGGTATCGGCGCGCCATGCGGCGACGGCGCGCTCGGCGGCTTCCATCAGGGTGGTGGCGCGGATCAGCGGCAGGCCGCTTTGCGCCAGGATCTTCTGGCCTTCCTCGACATTGGTGCCGGCCAGCCGGACCACCACGGGCACCGGCACCGGGTTCTCGCGCAGCGCCCGGACCACGCCCTCGGCCACCCAGTCGCAGCGGTTGATGCCGGCGAAGATGTTGACCAGGATGGCCTGCACGTTCTTGTCCGACATGACCAGGTTGAAGGCCCGCGCCACCCGTTCCGGCGTGGCGCCGCCGCCGATGTCGAGGAAGTTCGCAGGCTCGCCCCCGGCCAGCTTGATCGTGTCCATGGTCGCCATGGCGAGGCCCGCGCCGTTGACGATGCAGCCGATATTGCCGTCCAGCCCGACATAGGACAGGCCATGGTCGGCGGCGCGCGATTCGCGCGGGTCCTCCTGCGACTTGTCGCGCAGCTCGAGGATCTGCGAGTGGCGGAACAGCGCGTTGTTGTCGAAGGTCATCTTGGCGTCCAGGGCCAGGATGCGGTCGTCGCTGGTCACGACCAGCGGGTTGACCTCGACCATGGTGGCATCAAGCTCGCGGAAGGCACGATAGCAGCCGCGCAGGGTGCGCACCATCTGCTGGACCATGCCCGGCTTGATGCCAAGCGCGAAGGCGATCTCGCGGCACTGGAATTCCTGCAGGCCCACGGCCGGCTCGACCGTGGCGCGCACGATGCTGTCGGGCTTCTCGGCCGAGATCTCCTCGATCTCCATGCCGCCCTCGCCGCTGGCGACGATCATCACCCGCTGGCTGGCGCGGTCCAGCACGAAGCCCAGATAGATCTCGCGGGCGATGGGCACGGCCGCCTCGACATAGACGCGGTAGATGCCCTTGCCCTCGGGCCCGGTCTGGTGCGTGACCAGCTTCTGGCCGAACATCGCCTCGGTCGCCGCCTGGATCTCGAGGTCGCTGTCGCAGAGCTTGACGCCGCCAGCCTTGCCGCGGCCGCCGGCATGGACCTGGGCCTTGACGACCCAGCGGTCGCCGCCCATCTCGCGGGCGCGATAGGCCGCCTGCTCGGGACTGTAGGCCAGCGCGCCCTGCGGGATGCCGACCCCGAAGCGGTTGAGTATCTCCTTGGCCTGATATTCGTGGATGTCCATGTTCGCCTCCTCCCTCGGGCGCCGTTATTCGGCCGCGACCGTCGTCTGGTAATGATCCTCGAGCCGCTCGGTGATCCGGCCCAGGTCGATATTCGCGCCCATCCCGGTCATCGCCGCGGCGAAGCGGGTGACGATATCCGTGATCGCCTTGCGGTTCAGCAGGTTCAGGATGCCGATGCGGATCTGCACCGGCTCGGACAGCGTCGGCCAGATGCCGAAGCCCTGGGCGCGGCAGGCCTGCACCAGCTCCATCTCGCGGCCCTTCAGGGTCTCGGGCAGGTTCAGCACCACCAGCGAGGTCATGTCCGAGGTCACCTTGCAGCCCATCGCCGTCACCGCATCGCGCAGCGCCGCCTCGTGGAAGGCATAGTCCTTGGCCCGGCCGGCCACCGTCTGCTGCAGCAGGATGCGCAGCGCCTCGTGGAAGGCGGCGACGGCATAGGCGCTGTGGGTGCGGTGATAGGTGCCCTTCTCGGCATCCTTGCCGTCGATGATGCCCCAATGCCGCGCCTCGAGGATCGGGTGATGCACGAAGGTCCGGCAGCCGGTCCGGCGCAGTTCCGCGATATAGCGGTCGCTGAAGCTGACCGGCGCATAGGTCAGCGGCAGGCAGCAGATGCCCTTCTGCGGGCAGGAGGCCCAGCCATGCACGCCGGGATAGTCGTCGATGCGGAAATCCGCGACACCCAGCGAGGAGACCGCGTCGACCAGCCCCATCGCGCCGTGCCGCTCGCAGGCATCGGAAAAGCCGCGCATGTCATTGATGCGGCCCGAGCCGGTTTCCCAATGCGCCATGGCGGCCCATTTCGGCTTGTGCCGTGCCAGCGCCGCCTCGACGATCTCGGCGGTCACGGACTGGCCGTGCGGCACCGTCACGACCGTGACCGAGGCCGGCTGCGGATCCATCGGGCTGGCGGCCAGTTCCTCGGCCGTGGCGGCCTTCATGCGCAGGGTCAGCCCGTCGATGCCCGAGAAGGTGCCGTTGACGAAGACCACCACCTTGTCGCCGGGCAGCACGGCGCTGAACAGGCAGTCGAGCCCGCTCCAGCCGGTGCCGGCGACGCCGAAGGTATGGATGTTCGCGGTCCCCATCACCTGGCGCAGCATCTGCTTGCACTCGATCATGCCGCGCAGCACGTCGGTCTGCATGTGGTCCGCCACCCCGGCGCTGGCAAAGCGCTGCAGCACCCGCGGATCGGTATTGCCCGGCCCCGGACCGGCCGCCAGCGTGTCGGGAATTTCAAGCTGCGGGAAGATCGCCATTTCGGACATGGTGTTTCCTTCAGGTCAAGTTTCTTTAACTGAAAGAAAGCCGCTCTCGACAATTGCCACAACGTAAGATTAAGCTGCCTTCAGGTATCCCTTTGGGCGGGCCGTTCCCCACCCGAAGGGATGGGAGGATCGGGATGCCAAGAATGTCTCGGGGCTTTTCAGCCCCCCAGCGTCGGCCGGACCGCTGATGCGCACCGTCAGCAGCGTCGAAAAAGCGGTGACGATCATGCTGGGCGACAGCAATCCGCTGGTTCTGTCGGCCATGTCCGAGGTGTTCCAGCGCGACACGCGCTTTTCGCTTCTGGCGACCTCGGCCACGGCCGAGGGCTTCCTGGCCACGGTCATGCGCATCCCCGCCCGGGTCGGGATCATCGACTGGGCGCTGCCGGCGATGGGCGGCGCCAAGCTGCTGGAACAGCTGCGCGAGCAGGAGGGGGCACCGCGCATCGTCGTCTATGGCGACCAGGCCAGCGAGTCGCATCTGGGCGCGCTGGCGGCCGGTGCCGCCGGTTTCGTCGCCCGCAGCGACCCGGCCGAGACCCTGCTGGAGACCTGCCTGGCCGTGGCGGCCGGCAAGATGGTGTTTCCCTATCTGGACGTGCGCGCGCTGCAGGGAAACCCCCTGCAGACGCTGTCCCCGCGCGAGATGGACATGCTCGAGGCGCTGTCGCGGGGGCTGACCAACCGCGAACTGTCGCGCGAGCTGGGCATCTCGGGGAACACGGTCAAGTTCCACCTGTCGAACCTTTACGACAAGCTGTCGGTTCGCAGCCGCGCCCAGGCCATCGCCTTTTACTATTCCAACCGCCAAGGCGGCGGAAAAGCATGATCTGCGACCTCCGTCTTAGGCAAAGTGAAATTTTATTTCTTGACTGGAAACGGCACTCTGCCTTCTCTTGTCGCATTCCCCCCACATGTCGCAGGAGCATCCCGCAATGAGCTTTCATCCCATCGAACAAGCCCCCGCACGGCTGAACCGCAGCGAACTTGCCGTGCCCGGCAGCCAGCCGCAAATGTTTCAAAAGGCGGCGGATTCCGAGGTCGACGTGATCTTCCTCGACCTCGAGGACGCGGTCGCGCCTGACGAGAAGCCGCAGGCCCGCAAGAACATCATCAAGGCCCTGAACGAGATCGACTGGGGCAAGAAGACCATGTCGATCCGAATCAACGGACTCGACACGCATTACATGTATCGCGACGTGGTGGACGTGGTCGAACAGGCAGGCGAGCGGCTGGACCTGATCATGATTCCCAAGGTCGGCACCGCCGCCGACGTCTATGCCGTGGACATGCTGGTGACGCAGATCGAGGACGCCGAGGGCCTGAAGAAGCGCATCGGCTTCGAGCACATCATCGAGACCGCGCTGGGAATGCAGAACATCAGCGAGATCGCCGCCGCCTCGAAGCGCAATGAAAGCCTGCATTTCGGCGTGGCCGACTATGCCGCCTCGACGCGCGCGCGCACCACGGTGATCGGCGGCGTGAACGAGCATTATTCGGTGCTGACCGACAAGCTGGACGACGGCTCGCGCCAGGTCCATTGGGGCGACATGTGGCATTACGCGCTGTCGCGCATGGTGGTCGCGGCGCGGGCCAATGGCTTGCGCCCGATCGACGGCCCCTTCGGCGATTTCTCGGACCCCGAGGGCTACAAGGCTGCCGCCTATCGCGCCGCGGTGCTGGGCTGCGAGGGGAAATGGGCCATCCATCCCAGCCAGATCGCGCTGGCCAACGAGGTGATGAGCCCCTCGGCCGCCGAGGTCGAGCGCGCGCAGAAGATCCTCGACGCCATGGCCAGGGCCGAGGCCGAAGGCAAGGGCGCCGTCTCGCTGGACGGGCGGCTGATCGACTATGCCTCGATCCGCCAGGCCGAGGTGCTGGTCCAGAAAGCCCGCCAGATCGCGGCATGACGGAAAGGATTGCCGAGATGCGGGCCCTGGCGCGGAAGCTCTATGACGCGGCCGTGCGCGCGGCCGACCCTGCCCTGGCCGTGCGCCGGCATTTCCAGAGCCATCCCCCAGCCGCGCCTGCGGCGGGGGGACAGACCATATTGATCGCCATCGGCAAGGCCGCGCCCGCCATGCTGGCCGAGGCCATGGCCCATGTCCGGGGCCCGGTGACGGCGCTGGCGGTGACGCATTACGGCAATGGCCGCGAGATCCCCGGCGCGCGCGTGCTGACCGCCAGTCACCCCGAGCCCGACGAAGCCGGGCTGCAGGCCGGCCGGGAGATCGTCGCGCTCCTGGACCGGGCCGGGCCGCAGGACCGGGTGATCGCCCTGATCTCGGGCGGCGGCTCGGCGCTGGTTCCGGCGCCGCGGCCGCCGCTGACCCTGGCCGACAAGCAGCAGGTGAACCGGCTGCTGCTGGCCAGCGGGCTGGAGATCGGCCAGGTCAACCTGATCCGCCAGCAGCTTTCCGACCTGAAGGGCGGCGGCTTCCTGCGCCATGCCGCCCCTGCCCCAGTGACGGCGCTGATCCTCTCGGACGTCATCGGGAACGACCTGGGCGCCATCGCCAGCGGCCCGACGGTGGCGCCGCTCGGCACCCGCCGCGAGGCGCTGGATCTGCTGGCCGGGCGGGGCCTGCTCGAGAAATTGCCCGCCAAGGTGCGCGAACTGCTGGAAAGCGATGCGGCCCCCACCGCCTTGCCCGAGGCCGAAAACCACCTCATCGGCAGCAACGAGATCTCGCTTGACGCGATGCACGCCGCGGTGCCCGAGGGCTGGTCGGCCCGCATCGTCAGCGACCGGCTGACCGGCGACGTGGCCGAGGCCGCCGCCCGCATTGCGGCTGCGGCGGCCGGCAGCCGGCGCGACCGGCCCGAGGCGCTGATCTTCGGCGGCGAGACCACGGTGGCGCTGCGCGGCACCGGCAAGGGCGGGCGCAACCAGG
>NZ_JAEHFP010000010.1 GCF_016446475.1 Paracoccus binzhouensis
CCTCGTCGTCGTCCTGCAGGGCGTCGTAAAGCTGTTGGACCCGCTTGCGGTATTGCAGTGCCATGCTTGGGTGCAGCAGCGGTGGCGGCTCGTCGGCTTCGGCCAGGAACAGTTCCAGTTCCTTCTTACGCTTCTCCAGCGTCACCATCTTCGCGTTGAGCGCGTCAGCGGCGCCACCCTTCAGAATCAGATTGAGTAGGGTCTCGAGTTCCCGATCGATCTTCGCAATCTCCGCCTCGGCCGACGCGATCTCAGCGCGACCTTCCATGCGCAGCCGGTTCATCTCCTGCGTGAAGACCTCGCAGAAATGGGCGAAGAGCTCCGGATCGACGAGTTTGGTACGCAGCGCGTTCAGCACACGCGCTTCCAACTCGTCGCGGCGGATGTTGACCCGGTTGTCGCAGGTCCCCTTGTTGCGGGCCGTCGCACATCCGATCAGTGTCGCCGAGATCGCGGAATAGCCGCCACCACAGCATGAACATTTGGTCAGTCCCGAGAAGAGATATTTGGGGCGGCGGCGGGTATTGATCCGGGAGAGATCGGCCTCGCCGTTCTCCTTCCGGGCGATCTTGTTCTTCTCCTGTCGCGCCTTCACCGCGTTCCAGAGATCGTCATCGAGGATGCGCAGCTCCGGCGTTTCCTGAATGACCCATTCCTCTTCCGGGTTGGGGCGGGCCTGCCGCTTGCCGGTGTTCGGATCCTTGACGAAGCGCTGGCGGTTCCAGACGATTTTGCCGACATACATCTCGTTGTTGAGGATGCCGTTGCCGCGCTTCGGGTTGCCGTTGATCGTGCTGAATCCCCAGTCGCCGCCTGACGGAGCGGGAATGCCTTCCTTGTTCAGGGCGAAGGCGATGGTCTTGGCCGATTTGCCGGCGGCATAGTCGCGGAAGATGCGGCGCACGACTTCGGCCTGGAATTCGTTGATGGTGCGATCGCCGCGGATCGGCTCGCCGTTCGCATCGAGTTTCTTGACCACATCGTAGCCATAGGCATTGCCGCCACCCGATTTGCCCGCCTCGACGCGGCCGCGCTGGCCGCGGCGGGTCTTGTCGGCGAGATCCTTCAGGAACAGCGCATTCATCGTGCCCTTGAGGCCGACATGCAGGTGCGTCACCTCGCCTTCCGACAGGGTGAACATCTTCACGTCGGCATAGGACATGCGCTTGAAGATGCCGGCGATGTCTTCCTGGTCGCGGGAGAGGCGATCCATCGCCTCGGCGAGGATCAAGTCGAAACGGCCGCCCATAGCGTCGGCCATGAGCGCCTGAATGCCCGGGCGGATCAGCGACGCGCCGGAGATCGCGTGGTCCGAATACTCCTCGACGATATGCCAGCCCTGCTTTTCGGCATGGAGGCGGCACATACGGAACTGGTCGGCGATGGAGGCGTCGCGTTGATTGTCGGAAGAATAGCGGGCGTAGATCGCGACTTTCAAAACAGGGCTCCCATCCGTATCAGGAGGAGCGCTTCCTCCTTTGCCGTGACATCTTCACTTCCTCTGCATAGCACTCCTGCGCCGCCTGCCTCGCCAGGATGCCGACCAGACGCAGAAGGCGAGGGTCGGGATTGCCACGCGGCGTAAACGTCAGCTCCGGCGCGTCCAGCAGCAAGGATTCGAGCAGCGCTTCGCGCTCTCCTCCTGTCATCTTTGCCGGGTTTCCTGGGGCTCGCAAGGTCATAGCTTGCAGCATTTGCCCGGAGGGAAGCATAAGCAACGGAAATTGAAGGCGAATATTCGGCGGCGATTTGTGCGGGCAATCGTGCCATGGCGAGGCCTAGCGTAGCCGGGCGTGCCTTAGCGTAGCAAAATAACCTGTCGGAATCTCTTGCTGGCCTGGTCATTATCCGCCTCGTCGCTCTCCTCGTGAGGTCATTGACTGTTGAGGCAATCTTATCGTATTGTAATTAGCGATACAAGTCGCCATATGCCGACCAAGGAGATTCGCCATGGCCACGACCGCCGAACGCAAGGAATACCCGATCTCGATGCGCCTGCCCGAGGCGGATGTCGCCATGATCGATCGCGCCGCCAGCCTGCGCGGCCGCTCGCGCACCGATTTCGTGCGCGACGCCGCTGTGCGCGCCGCCGAGGAGGTCGTCATGGAGCAGGGGTTGATCCGGATGAGCCCGGAAGGCTTCGCCCAGTTCATGGATGTGCTGGCGCGTCCTGCTGCACCGGTTCCAGAGATGGTCGAAGTCCTGAAGCGCCCCGCGCCTTGGGAGCCCGGGTACGTGGCGAAGCGGTAAGCCCTTGCTCCTTTCGGGTCCCGAACCGCTTACCGCCGCTCACGATGTGTCCGAGTTCTCCTGTGGCAAGCCGACTCTTGACCACTGGCTGAAGACGCGCGCCCTCTCCAATCAGCAGAAGGGCTTCACGGCTGTTCTCGTCGTGCATGAGGCCGGGCGCGTGGTCGGCTACTACGGCCTTGCGCCTACCGGTGTGGTGCCTTCGGTTCTGCCTCGCTCGATCAGGACGGGGCAGCCGCCCAACCCGGTCCCGTGTATGCTGCTCGGCCAACTCGCGACCGACACAGCATGGGCAGGGTTGGGCATTGGCACCGGCCTTGTGAAACATGCCCTCCAACGCTGCGTTCAGGCCGCTTCGCTGATTGGCGGGCGGGCCTTGTTGGTCAATGCCGTCGATGGTGAAGCCGCCGAATTCTGGAGGCGGCGCGGTTTCGAGCCGTCCAAGGATGATCCCCTCGTTATGCTCCGCTCGATCAGCGACATCGCGGCGTCGCTCGGTGAGGCTGGAAGTTGAAAGCTTGGCTGGCCTCCAACCATGGCGATCCACCCCTTCACTCAGATTGCGGTAGGTCAGATCCGCCCATGCAAATTCGTCTTCACCCATCGTCCACATTCCGCTGGCAGATTTTCGTGCTTTCCCTCGCTCTATTTTGGGCGGTCGGCGGCCTGCCGGAACCTGCCAAGGCTCAGCCTCGGCCGCAGCTCGCGAAGTGTGTTCCGGGGCAGGCGCGTACCGCTGACGAATATTGTCTCGTCGACGGTGACACGATCTGGATCGATGGCGAGAAGCTGCGCATGGAGGGCTATGACACCCCGGAACCGCAAACGCACATCTGCGGTGGCGAGGCCGAAGTTGCGCTGGCACACCGAGCCAGTGGCCGGGTGATCGAGCTGCTGAACTCGCATGACTGGACTGTCGAATATGGGAAGCCGGACAACACCGGCACGCGGACGCTCGTGACGATCAGAATCGGCGGGCGCGACATCGGCGACATCCTTATTGCGGAGAGGCTGGCCCGCTCCTGGCCCGATGGCGAAGAATGGTGGTGCAGTCGGTAAGCGCTCCCTGTCCACACGCAATTCGCTATGAGGGCCGTCCCGCAAGCCGCTCGTCGAGGACCGGTTCGTCCCAGTTGCGCGCCACCCCGAGCCACTTGTCGATCACGGCCTGGAACTGCGGCTCGGCGAAACAGGTCTGGAACGTGTAGAGGCGATTGACCACCTGACGCATCAGGTCGCGCATCTCGTCATCGTCGAACCTCGACACAGTTCTCCAGGGAATGCGATTGCCGTCCGCGTCGATGACGAAGACATCGGAATAGTCTCCGGTCTTCGTGACCGGGACCGGCCCGGCATGCAGGTCCTCCAGCATGCTGTTGCGAACGCAGATCATCGCCATCGCCTTGGAGAGCATGGCCGCTAGCTGTTCTTCTTCCTTCCGGCCCATTCCGTCCTCCGGATCCTTGCTCATATACCCGGCAGCATGCCGGTGGCGGCCGTGCTGGCTGGCGTTTCCAGGATCACCAACCGATCATCGGGCAGCGGCCGTTGCAGCGTCTTGGCTTCGTTCCAGTCGGCGGTCAGCCAGGTCTCGACTTCTTCGTGGCTCGTCAGGATGGCGGGCATGGCCTTCGGATGGATCGGCTTCACCACGCCATTGGCCTCGGTGGTCAGGAAGGCGAACAGTTGATGATCGCCCGGACGCGGGGTCCGGTTCGAGCCGCGGGTTCCGCGCCACGGCGTCCAGATTCCCGCGAAGAAGAACAGGGGCTGGGTCTCATCGAGGGCGAACCAGTGCAGCGGTTTGCGCCTGGTGACCGGATCGGGCTTTTGCCCATATTCGGAAAAGGCGGTGGCCGGGACCACGCAGCGTTGCCCGACCCCGAGCCATTTGCGCCAGTGGGGACTGGTCGTGTTGCGGATATTGGTAACGCCGGTGTCCGGCGTATCGCGGGATTTCAGATATTCGATGGGCGTGGGCATACCCCAGGTCAACGAGGCAAGTTCCCGCCCGTCTTCGGTGTTGCGCACCACTGGCGCCGGCCGGTCGGGATAGACGTCGATTGACGGCTCGAGATTGCCGATACTGTCATGGGTGGCGGCCACGAACTCCCGGATCGCCTGCTGGTTGGTCGTAATGCGATACAGGTTGCACATTGCCGCGCCTCTCCTCGTTGCGATTTCATCGACGGTGGCTGGCGTTCGCAGCTGCGCGGTTCCCCGAGCTCTCGTCGGCGCAGTCGAAGACCTTTGCCCGTGCGCGCCGCAGCCGAGTGCAAGACGTGCCGCCGCTACGTGTTTGTGCCATGCCTTGCCAGGCTTGCCCAGTTACATGATGATCGAATGGATACTGTAGTCAGTGACGTTGATTTACTTGCGTACACCTAACGGCAAATCACAAGGATTCAGGCGAGCGGGTTCCGATCGATCGCTTTGTGATCTGGACAGCCGACCTGGCATGCAAAGGCTCTGATGCTTGGACGATCTCGCACATTCCGCCCCAGCCTATGGGCACGCCTTTTCTTGTCGGAGAATTGGAGGTTAATCCTCAACGCCTCGTCTCGGGACCGCATTCGGTTAAGAAGGGCGACAGAGGACGAAATCCAGTGCCTTGAAGTCACTTCTGTTTCGTCGACGAAGGCATTGCTTTGGCACACTGTCGAGATACGGTCGAAGGGTCGCATCGACTCCCTGTCAGGGCTGACTGCCAAGATGGCTCAGACCCTCCGCGACGACTTGCTGGCCTTTGTGAACCAACACCTCGCCGAGCTCATCGATTCCGACAAGGAACACCTGCGGGAGGTCGACAGAAAAGTTCGCGCAATTACGGACAGCAACAGGCAATACCTCGCCCATGCCGATGTCAGCCGGGCGATCGCCAGCGTCCCGGGAACGGCGTCACAGGCCTTGTCGCACCCGCTGTTTGACGCCCTTCTCATCCCGGATTCGCTAAGGGCTTATCTCCCAACCTCGTTCTCCATGCTCTCCGACCCGAGCGTTCGCAGCCGCTACAACGAAAACTTCGTTGTTCACGAAATGCAAAAGTTCGACGGGTTCTTCTCGAACCTGGGCGGTTTCTCGCTTTCCAAAGAGCAGCGAGAGGCCTGCATCCGGCTCGAGGACAACAATTTGCTGGTGGCCTCAGCCGGCTCCGGCAAGTCTGCGACCATGGTGGGTAAAGTCGCCTACGTGCTCGAGAAGGGCCTGTACCACCCGAGCGAAATTCTCGTCCTTGCGTTCAACAAAAGTGCAGCCGATGAGCTGAAAGAGCGGATCGCAAAGCAGCTCAATATCGATGAGGACGCGCTGGAATGCAGGGTGACCACGTTTCACGCGCTCGGCAGGGGGATCATTGAGGAAACTGAGGGAAGACCGCCACAGCTGGCCAACTGGGTCGAACATCCTGCCGGCGAGGCCCGCGTGATCGAAAAAATCATTCGCGAACTGATGGACACGAGCACAGAGTTTCACCGGTTGTGGATCGACCTCCTCTCAATTTTGCCGAAGGCGGATATTCCCGCGGAGGTCTTTGATTCCGAGGCGGACTACAATCGCTACATCGCCGACCGGAACGACAAGGGCGGCGGTATCATCGGAACCCTGGCTCCGGACGTCTACGTCAGGTCGCTGCAGGAGCAGCGGATAGTGAACTGGCTCTGGGTCAATTCGGTCGATTTCGAGTACGAGAAGCAGATCTCGTTCGAGGAAGAGGACGGGAACCGGCGGTTTGTCCAGCCTGATTTCCACTACCCGCTGACCAACACGTTCCATGAGCATTTCGCGATCAACGCGGATGGCTCTTCGCCCTTTGAGAACTACTTGGAGCACACGAGGACCAAGCGGGCCGGATACAAGCGGGAGGAGCTGGACTTCTTCGAAACGACGTCTGCGCAGGCACAAGACGGAACGCTCTTACCGCATCTCGAGGCAGAGCTCGTCAAACGCGACATCTCGCTCGCGAAGAAGAGCGTCGAGGAGATCTTCAAGGCGATCGATCCAGTGGTGATCACGCACTACCAGAAGCTGATCGGCGTGTGCATCAAGCACATTAGAGCCAGCAAGCTGACTCTGGACATGCTCCTCGAGCGGGCAAAATCTCTGCATGACAAACCGCGCGCGCGGCACTTTGCGCGTGCTGTGTGGCTAATCGCCGAAGCCTACGGTCGCAAGCTCGACGAGGCCAAGCGTATCGATTTCGATTCGATGATCGGTGATGCAGTGCAGCTCGTCGAGACGGGGCGATACCAGAGCCCATTCTCGCTGATCCTGATCGATGAGTTTCAGGACATTTCAGATCCGCGGGCCAATCTGATCAAGGCGCTCAAACACCAGAAGCCCTTCACAAAGGTTTTTGCTGTCGGGGACGATTGGCAATCGATCTACCGTTTCGCCGGATCGGACATCACGATCTTCACGCAGTTCGAAGCGAATTTCGGCGCCTGCTGGCAGGGCCGATTGGAGCAAACGTACCGGTGCAACCAGCTGTTAGCTGAAACCGCCGCGCGCTTCGTTCAGCGCAATCCGGAGCAGATCAAGAAGACCGTGCGTTCAACACGCGCTGCCATACCGCGCTCAATCCGCGTTATTCCCGTCAGTGTCGAATGGCGCAAGCCAAGCTTTCCTACGGCGTGCTTCCAGCTGCTTGAGCGCTTGAACGTCTTTCTCGAGGGCATCGCTGGTCAATGGCGACAGGAGCCGGGACAAAAGCTAAAGGTTCTGGTCTTGTGGCGCTACAACAAGTTGGATCCGTTCGGCGGTCAGGCCCCTGGTTTCTCCAGTATCGATGTAGCTGGTTTGTCCTTTCACCGCTCGAAAGGTCTCGAAGCGGACTACACAATCCTGCTGGACGTCAGCGAAGGCGACTACGGCGTTCCAAGCCGGATCGAAGACGACGAATTGCTCAATCTCGTCATCCCTCGGCCTGAAACCTTCGACTATGCGGAGGAACGCCGCCTCTTCTATGTCGCGCTCACCCGTGCCAGCAGGGGGACATTCATCCTGTGCAATGGACGCAAGCCTTCCCGGTACATTCGGGAGCTTTGCGAGATTGCCGGGGACGACGTCCGGTTCGAGACCGTCGACGGAAGGGAACTCGATCAATGTCCCCGCTGTCTGGTCGGGCAGATGGTGGAGCGGCGGGGACGGAACGACACGGTATTCCACGGTTGCACTCAGTTTCCTGAGTGCCGCAACACCCGTCAGGTTGCCGCGGAATCCGTACGGGCCTGACCTGTTTCCTCAAAGCCGGCCGACCGTGGGTTTGGCGGCCGCCGCTCTCCTTCCTAATACTTTACCCCACCTTAGGGCATTGCACCCCGTTGATCACCTCCGGGATGACTGAGATTGACTCTCGACCCACAAGAGAACAAATAAAGAACATAGCAACGGAATCGACCAGTGCAAAGCCCCGGAGACGCCATCCTCATATGCCCAGCCGTGCAGACAGCCCAGCCATTGCCGAACTTCGGGCGCGCATCGCGCGCCTCGAAGGCGATGGCGTGCGTACGCACGAGGTGCTGCCCTTCGGGATTGCGCCGTTGGACCACAAGCTGCCCGGTGGCGGGCTGGCGCTCGGCAACCTCCATGAAGTCGCGGGAGGCGGCAACGGGGCGGTGGATGGGGCGGCTGCGGCCTGTTTCACCGCCGGGATCGCCGCCCGCACCACCGGCCAGGTGCTCTGGTGCGTGGCTTTGCAGGATCTCTTCGCGCCGGGGCTGGAGCAGGCCGGACTGCCGCCCGGCCGGGTGATCTTCGTCGAAGCCGGGGACGACAAGGCCGTTCTGGCCTGTATGGAGGAAGGGCTGCGGCATGGCGGGCTGGGGGCGGTCGTCGGCGACATCGCGCGCCTGCCGATGACCGCCTCGCGGCGGCTGCATCTCGCGGCGAAAGGCTCGGCGACGATCTGCATCGCGCTGCGCCGTTGGCGGCGGCAGGCGGAGGCCAGCGATTTCGGGCAGCCGACGGCGGCGATGACCCGCTGGCGGATCTCGGCGCTGCCGTCCGCGCCCCTTCCGGTTCCCGGTGTCGGGCGGCCGCGCTGGCTGGTCGAGCTGATCCGGGCGCGAGCGGGCGAATGTCTCGATATCGAACTGGAGGCGTGCGATGGCTCGGGTCATCTCCGTCTTCCTGCCGAACTGGCCGACAGACCGGTTGCGGCGGAAGGCGGGCGACGCAGCGCCGCCCGGTGAAGTGCCGCTGGTCGTCGCCGGAAGGGAGAAGAACCGCCGGGTGGTGACGGCGGCCGATCCGGCCGCGCGGGCGCTCGGCCTGCGCGCCGGAATGCCCGTCACCAAGGCCCAGGCGATGGTCCCCGGCCTCCTCATTGAGCCCGCCGACCCAAAAGCCGACCTGGACAGCCTCGAACGTCTCGCGCTCTGGGTGCTGCAACGCTTCAGTCCGATCGTTGCCGTCGATGCGCCGGACGGGATCGTGATCGATGCGACCGGCGCCGACCATCTGCACGGCGGTGAAGCGGCCATGCTGGAGGCGCTGACCGGACGGCTTGTCATGTCCGGCGTCACCGCCAGCGCCGCCATCGCCGATAGCTGGGGCGCGGCCCATGCGCTGGCGCGCTATGCGGCCGATCCGCTGTTTGTCGCCCCTCCCGGCGAAACCGTCCCGGTCCTCGCGCCGCTGCCGCTGCAAGCCCTGCGCCTGCCACCCGCGATCGCGGCGGGGCTATACGATCTCGGCTTTGTCCGCATCGGCGACCTGGTCGGGCAGCCGCGCGCGCCCCTGACGCGGCGCTTCGGGCTGGAGCTCTGCCGGCGTCTCGATCAGGCCCTGGGCGCGGTCGCCGAACCCATCGAACCGATCCGGCCCGAGGAGCTGGTCTCGGTTCGCCGCGTCTTCGCCGAACCGATCGGCGCCGCCGAGACCATCGCGCGCTATATTCGCAAGCTGGTTATGGCGCTCTGCGAAGCGCTCGAAGCGCGGGGCCTCGGCGCGCGCCGTCTCGACCTGCTCTGCCACCGCGTCGACAACCGGATCGAGACGGTGCGCATCGGCCTGGCCATGCCCGTGCGGGATCCCGCGCGCCTGACCCGGTTTCTCTGCGACAAGATCGAGACCATTGCACCGGGCTTCGGCATCGAGATCATGTCGCTGACCGCCACCCTGGCCGAACCGCTGGCCTCGAAACAGGCGGCCAGCAGCCTGATCGACGAGGGCGCGCCGGATCTTTCCGGCCTGATCGACACGCTGGCGAACCGGGTCGGCGCGCGGGCGGTCTATCGCTTCGCGCCGGTGGCGAGCGACGTGCCCGAACGCTCGGTCCGCCGCCTGCCGGCACTTGCCGAGGATACGGGTGCGGGCTGGCCCGACCATTGGCCGCGCCCGTCGCGGCTCCTCGCCCGGCCGGAGCCGATCGAGACCATGGCGCTCCTGCCGGACCATCCGCCGAACTGGTTCTCCTGGAAGGGCGTGCGCCGCCGGGTCCGCCGGGCCGACGGCCCCGAGCGCATCTTTGGGGAATGGTGGAAACGCGATGCCGAGCGACAGGCGGTGCGGGACTATTTCCGGGTCGAGGACGATGCCGGCGAACGCTTCTGGATCTTCCGCTCTGGCGATGGCGAGGATGCCGCCACCGGCTCGCATCGCTGGTTCCTGCACGGGATTTTCGGATGAGCGCGCCCGCCTACGCCGAATTGCAGGTGACGTCGCATTTCTCCTTCCTGCGCGGCGCGTCCTCGGCCGAGGAGCTCTTCGCCACTGCGGCCGCAATGGGGATCGAGGCGCTCGCCGTGACCGACCGCAACACGCTGGCCGGCATCGTGCGCGCCCATGAGGCGGCGAAGGAGGCCGGGGTGCGGCTGATCGTCGGCTGCCGCCTCGATCTTGCCTGCGGCATGTCGGTGCTGGTCTATCCGACCGACCGGGCGGCCTACTCGAGGCTCTGCCGGTTGCTCTCGCTCGGCAAGGGGCGGGCGGGCAAGGCGCGCTGTCACCTCGAATGGAACGATCTCGTCGCCTATGGCGAGGGCTTGATCGCGGTCCTGGCGCCGGACCTTGCCGACGAGACCTGCGGTTTGCGTCTGAGGCGTCTGCGCGATGCCTTTGGCGATCGCGCCTATCTCGCCCTGACGCTGCGGCGGCGGCCCAATGACCAGATGCGCCTCTGGGAGCTGTCGGCGCTCGCCGCGCGTCTCGGCGTGCCCACCGTCGTGACCAATGACGTGCTCTTCCATGAGCCCGGCCGCCGTATCCTGCAGGATGTCGTCACCGCGATCCGGCACAATCTCACCGTCGACGCGCTCGGAACCCGGCGCGAGCGCCATGCCGACCGTTATCTGAAGCCGCCCGCCGAAATGCACCGGCTCTTCGCGCGCTGGCCCGAGGCTTTGGCCCGGACGCGTGAGATCGCGGATCGCTGCCGCTTCTCGCTCGACGAGCTGCGCTATCAATATCCCGAAGAGCGCGACGATCCGGCGCTGAGCCCGCAGGAAACCCTGGCGCGGCTGACCTGGGAGGGCGCGGCGAGCCGCTATCCCGAGGGTGTCCCCGAAGAGGTGACAGCCGCGCTGAAGCATGAGCTGGCCCTGATCGGCAAGCTCGATTACGCGCCCTACTTCCTGACGGTGAACAGCATCGTCCGCTTCGCCCGGTCGCGCGGTATCCTCTGCCAGGGACGCGGATCGGCGGCGAACTCCGCCGTCTGCTATGTGCTCGGCATCACCGCGATCGATCCCGGCCGCAACGATCTTCTCTTCGAGCGCTTCGTCTCCGAGGAGCGCCGCGAGCCGCCCGACATCGACGTGGATTTCGAGCATGAGCGGCGCGAGGAAGTGATCCAGTGGGTCTATGAGCATTACGGCCGCGAGCGCGCCGCGCTGACCGCGACCGTCATCCGCTATCGCTCCAAGGGCGCCCTGCGGGACGTCGGCAAGGCCCTGGGGCTTCCCGAAGACCTGATCCAGACGCTGTCCGGCCAGCTGTGGGGCTGGTCCGAGGCCGGTGTGACCGAGCAGCAGCTCCGCGATCTCAACCTCAACCCGGAGGATCGCCGGTTGCGCCTGACGCTCGAACTGGCGGCCCAGCTTCGCGGCGCCCCCCGGCATCTGTCGCAGCATCCAGGCGGCTTCGTCCTGACCCATGACCGGCTCGACGATCTCGTCCCCATCGAGCCCGCGGCGATGGAGGGGCGTCAGATCATCGAATGGGACAAGGACGATATCGACGCGCTGCGTTTCATGAAGGTCGATGTCCTGGCGCTCGGCATGCTGAGCTGCATGCGCCGGGGGCTAGACCTGCTGGCCGAGCACAAGGATATCCGACTCGATCTGGCGTCGATTCCGGCCGAGGATCCGCGCACCTATGCGATGATCCGCAAGGCCGACACGCTCGGCACCTTCCAGATCGAGAGCCGGGCGCAGATGTCGATGCTGCCGCGCCTGAAGCCCCGGACCTATTACGACCTAGTGGTGCAGGTCGCGATCGTGCGGCCGGGGCCGATCCAGGGCGATATGGTTCATCCCTATCTGCGCCGGCGCGAGGGCCTGGAAGAGGTCGACTATCCCCGGCCCGAGCTGGAGAAGGTGCTGGGCAAGACGCTCGGCGTGCCGCTGTTCCAGGAACAGGCCATGCGCGTCGCCATCGAATGCGCGGGCTTCACCGCAGGCGAGGCCGATCTCCTGCGCAAGAGCATGGCGACCTTCAAGCATACCGGAGGGGTCTCGAAGTTCCGCGACCGGCTGATCTCGGGGATGATCGCGCGCGGCTATGAGGAGGAGTTCGCGGCGCGGACCTTCCAGCAGCTCGAAGGGTTCGGCTCCTATGGTTTTCCCGAAAGCCACGCGGCGAGCTTCGCGCTGATCGCCTATGCCTCGGCCTGGCTCAAATGCTGGCACCCGGATGTCTTCTGCGCCGCGCTCCTCAACGCCCAGCCCATGGGCTTTTATGCGCCGGACGTCTCGCGGTCCGTCTTGGACTGCGAATGGTCAAGGGCCTCGCCAATGCCCATGCCGCCGCCATCGTGGCGGCGCGGGGCGATGAGACGTTCACCTCGGTCAAAGATCTCTGGCGGCGGGCCGGCGTTCCCGTCGCGGCGCTCGATCAGATCGCGGCGGCCGACGGATTCCGCCCAGCCTTCGGCCTCGCCCGGCGCGAGGCGCAATGGGCCATCAAGGGGCTGCGCGACGAGGAACTGCCGCTTTTCGCCGCCGCCTCGGAGCGCGAGGGCCGGACCGTTCCGGAACTCGACGAGCCGGTGATTGCGCTCAGAGCGATGCCTGCCGGTCGCGAGGTGGTCGAGGATTATGGGCATATCGGCCTGTCGCTGCGCCGCCATCCGGTGTCCTTTTTGCGCGAGGACCTGGCGAGGCGCCGGATCGTCAGCTGCGCCGAGGCGATGGCGGCCCGTGATCAGCGCTGGCTCGAGGCGGCGGGGATCGTGCTGGTGCGCCAACGCCCCGGTTCCGCAAACGGCGTCATGTTCATCACGCTCGAGGACGAGACCGGCATCGCCAATCTCGTGGTCTGGCAGAAGATCTTCGAGCGCTATCGGCGGGTCATTCTCTCATCGAGCATGATTGCTGTGCGGGGCCGCGTTCAGCGCGAGGGCGAGGTCGTGCATCTCGTCGCCCATCGGATCGTCGATCTGTCGCGGGATCTGGCGAGCGTCGGACAGCGCGAGATGGCGCCGGCCGGGCAGCAGGGGCCGGAGGGCGGCGGCATCAGGGTGAAGGCGCGGGATTTCCGGTAGAGGGCAGGTTCTGATCGAGAGTTCGGGACCGGTGGAAAAGACCCTTGCCAGATGTGTCGGTGATCGCACCTCTCGACTGACACGATCATCCCAGCAGCGGCAGCTTTGAGCCCAAAGTGCTGAATTTCCTCAGCGCGGCCAATGTCCGGTCTTGCGGATTTCCAGAATGTCTTCGTGCGCTCCAGTCGCGCCCCAGCGAACGATTTCCGACAGGATCGGCAGAAGGGCCCTGCCGCGCGGGGCGAGCGAATACTCTACCTTCTTCGGCACGACCAGAAATTCCTGGCGATGCAGCAGCCCGAGTTCAGTCATGTCCTTCAACTCGCGGCTTAGGATACGCGGAGTTATTGGCTTGCCTAAACCACCCTTCACCAACGACCGACCAATCTCGCCGAAACGAAGCGGACCGCGATGCAGGACGCAGAGGATGTGCAGCTTGTAACGGCCGCCGACAATCTTTCCGAACGCGATGGCCGGGCAAAGCGTGATATGGCTCATATCGAGGCCCGTCAGTAAGGAGACCCCTGGCCCATGATCGGTGTCGTTATCCAGCGCCATCATACTATCGTTTTTGTCCGTATTTACGAAATCGTACTACCCCGATAGCCTGTGATCAATGGTGAAAGGGAGACCATAGATGACAGATGAAACATCACTGGGGCACGATGGCAAGGTAACGGCGACGACGGACCCGAAATCGGGGGATGTTGAGGCTTCGTCGGTTTTCAACACTTCACCGGAACGCCTGTTCCGGGCACTGACCACGAAAGAAATCTGCAACTGGTGGGTCCGGCCAGGCGTGTTCAACACCGAAGAGTGGAGCGGCGATGTCCGCGAAGGCGGTCGCTGGGCAGCAGCCGGTGTCGGTGGCGGCCAGCCCTATCAGCTTGAAGGCGAGTTCATCACCGTAGATGAACCGCGCAAGCTTATCCACACATGGAAGCCTGTGGGGGCGCCAATCGAGCCCGCAACGTTGACCTATGACATCGAGCCACACCCGGAAGGTGTGCGCCTGACGCTGCGCCACGCGAACCTACCAAACGCGGAGATTCGCGAGAAGACACGCGCGGGCTGGGAAACGAGCCTTGTCAGGCTGCGGGAAATTGTCTCCGCCGAAAAGGGTTAAATTGCTCTCATGGCCTATGATGAGGCCCTAGCCGCCCGCGTTCGCAACGTCTTGCCGGAGACGGGCGATCTGCGGGAACGGAAGATGATGGGTGCGCTGTGTTTCATGATTGGGGGCCACATGTGCTGCGGTGTCACTGGGGACGCGTTGATGGTGAGAGTTGGGCACGATGGATACGATGCGGCCTTGGACGAACACCACGTACGCCCAATGGAAATGTCCGGCGGGCGCAAGCCGCGCGGGTTTGTCCTCGTTGGTCCGGCAGGCGTGGAGACCGAAGATGAGTTGATACAGTGGATCGCGCGGGGTCGTAGATTTGTTTCCACTCTGTCAGCAAAGTGAGAAACTCACCAGTCTGGACCTCCGAGAAACGAACAAGCGGTCATTTGCGCAGTCGCAGCCGACGGCAGCAGGGGTACGCGCAGCCGACATTCCAAGTGTTCAACGCTCTAGTGACCCGATCAGCAAGGCTGCTCACCACCAGGGTGCGACATATCTGATACGGGGTTGCCTGGAGGGGGAAGGCCTTCCCCCTGGCCGGTACTATCGTTGCCGGCACACCCCCATCTGCGGGGAGACCCCGCAACGCCCCCTGAGAGGGAGAGTGCGGACGGGTTTTCCGTGACGGGTTGAGGGCCGGAGGAGTGGCCTCCGGCGCCCGTCGCGGAGATCAAACCGATGGCCAGACAGGACCGCGCCCGCCAAGACGGCGCCCGCAGCAATCTCTATGACGACATCACCGACAAGATCATCGCCGAGCTGGAGGAAGGGCGGCTGCCCTGGGTCCAGCCCTGGGGGACGGCGGCGGCGAAGGCGCCGCTCGCCATGCCGAGAAACGCCGCGACCGCGCGGCAATATTCCGGGATCAATGTCCTCTTCCTCTGGGGCGCCGTGGTCCAGCACGGCTATCCGACCCAGCATTGGCTCACCTTCCGGCAAGCGCTCTCGCTGGGCGGAAATGTCCGCAAGGGCGAGCGCGGCACCACCGTCGTCTATGCCGACCGCTTCACGCCGGAAGACGAGAAGCGCCGCGCTCGGGAGTCGGGTGAAGAAGCCAGCAGCATTCCGTTCCTGAAGCGTTTCACCGTATTCAACGCGGCGCAATGCGAGGGCTTGCCCGAGGACATCGCGATCGAGGCCCCACCACCGCCGCCCGGCATGATCGAGCCGAGGGTCGAGGCGCTGATCGAGGCGACCGGCATCGATTTCCGCATCGGCGGGGATCGCGCCTTCTATGTTCCCGCGCTCGACTACGTCCAGGTGCCGCCGCCGGCCGCCTATTTCGAGCCGATCAACTGGCACAGGACGGCGCTCCACGAGATGGGTCACGCCACAGGTCATGCCTCGCGCCTGGGGCGGGATTTCTCGGGCAGCTTCGGCACGAAGAAGTATGCCTTCGAGGAGCTGGTCGCGGAGATGAACGCGGCCTTCTGCTGCGCCTCGCTCGGCATCGTGCCAACGGTGCGCCATGCCGACTACATCGGCTCCTGGCTGGAGGTGCTGCGCGAGGACAACCGTGCCATCGTCCGCGCCGCCTCGCAGGCCAGTAAGGCGGCCGACTGGCTGCTGGCGCATCTGCCCGACGAGGAGAGCGTCAAACCGGATGCGAACTCGACCGAGCGGAGGGTGGCGGCATGATCCTCATGACCCGTACACAGCGCGCGCAGCTCCTCGCCAATGGCCGGCAGCGCGGAGCCGATCACGTCCCCGTCGTGAAATTCTTCAATCCCTTCGGCGAGGGCGTCTGGCTCGCGACCGAGCTGGATGAGGACGGCGATGTGATGTTCGGCCTGGCCGATATCGGCTGTCCCGAACTCGGAAGCTGGAGCTTCAGCGAGCTCGAATCGATCCGGCTGCCCTTTGGGATGGGGATCGAGCGCGACCTGCTCTTCATCGGCGATTTCCCGATTTCGGTCTGGGCCGAGGCTGCGCGGACTACCGGCAGCATCCGCGCGGCCGAGCGCAGTCTCTACGCCCGCGCTCGCGACGATGCCGGATCGACCCTGAAAGCCGCCGATACGGAACCCCGGAAAGCCTGATTTCCGGCTCTCCGGCTTTGCGATCCCGCGCCGCTCTCTCCGAGGCAGAGGGCGGCGCTTTTCGCCGTGACGCGGTGAAAGTCCCGGCGCCTGGCCGGCTGCCCGTCGGGAGACCTGAACATGACCCGACATCAGAAGACATTTGGTGTGGAGCCGCAGTCCGCACCGCTTTCGGCCCAGGAGCAGGCTGTCGTGTATGAAGCCCGCCAGATCCTGCTGCGCCACCTCAACCAGAACCCGGTTCTGTCCTCCTGGCAGGCGGTGCTGGACTATTGCGCCCTCACCATCCGCGGCGAGGTGGAGCGCTTCCATGTCCTCTATCTCGACCGCAAGAATCGGCTGATCTCGGACGAATGCCTCGCCATCGGCACGATCGATCATGTCCCGGTCTATCCGCGCGAGGTGCTGCGGCGCAGCCTGGCGCTCAACGCCTCCGCGCTGATCATCGTCCACAATCACCCGGCCGGCGATCCCGAGCCCTCGGCCGCCGATCTCGCGATGACGAGGGAGACCCAGAAAGCCTGCGCGGCTCTGGGTTTGACGCTGCATGACCACATCATCACCGGCGCCGGCCGGGAGACCAGCCTGCGCGCCCGAGGCGAGATCTGACGGTCAAGGGGAATTGCGCCGGCACGGGGCCGGGAGAGTGAAAGGAGGGATGGGGAGTTCGCGACGGGCTGGTTGCCGGAGAGAGAGGCTCCCCGGCGTCCGTCATGGAGTGAAGAACATGGGTACTGCCGTTCAGAAGATCACCCTGTCGTCCTCGCGCGACATCCCCTTCAACAAGCTCGTGCTCTCCCAGTCGAACGTCAGGCGCGTGAAGGCCGGCGTCTCGGTCGAAGAACTGGCCGAGTCCATCGTCCGGCGCGGCCTGATCCAGTCGCTGCATGTCCGGCCGGTGGTCGATGCCGAGGGCAAGGAGACCGGCATGTTCGAGGTGCCCGCCGGCGGCCGCCGCTACCGGGCGCTGGAACTGCTGGTGAAGCAGAAGCGCCTCAACAAGACCGCCCCGGTGCCCTGTGTCGTGTCGGAGGCCGGCGCCGACATCCTGATCGACGAGGTGTCGCTCGCCGAGAATGTCGAGCGCGCGCCGCTGCATCCGCTCGACCAGTTCCGCGCCTTCCAGGCGATGGGCGAGAAGGGCATGACCGAGGAGGAAATCGCGGCGGCCTTCTTCGTCGACGTCAAGATCGTGAAACAGCGCCTGCGCCTGGCCTCGGTCTCTCCCGCGCTGCTCGACATCTATGCCGAGGACGGCATGACCCTCGAACAGCTCATGGCCTTCACCATCTCGGAGGACCATGCGCGCCAGGAGCAGGTCTGGGAGGCGATCAAGGACGGCTGGCAGAAGGAACCCTATTACATCCGCCGCCTGATGACCGAGACCACGGTCAGGGCATCGGACAAGCGGGCGGCATTCGTCGGCATCGCGGCCTATGAAGATGCGGGCGGCTACGTCTTGCGCGATCTCTTCCAGTCCGACGATGGCGGCTGGCTTCAGGACGCCGTCCTGCTCGACCGTCTCGTCAGCGAGAAGCTCAAGGCCGAGGCCGAGACCGTCGCCGCCGAGGGCTGGAAATGGATCGAGATCGCCGTGACCTTTCCCTATGGTCATGAACACGGATTGCGGGAACTCGTCGGCGCCACGGTCGACCTGACCGAGGAGGAACGCGCGACCCGCGAAGCGCTGCGCGACGAATACGACCGGCTCGAGGCCGAATATGCCGAGGCGGACGAGCTTCCCGACGAGGTCGACCAGCGCCTCGGTGAGATCGAAGAGGCGCTGGAGGCCTACGGTCGCCGTCCCATGACCTATGCGCCCGAGCAGATGGCCCGGGCCGGCGCCTTCGTCAGCATCGACTCCGATGGAACGCTGCTGGTCGAGCGTGGCTATGTCCGGCCCGAGGATGGGGGGACGGTCGAGCCCGAGGGCGACGATGGCGCTGACGATGCGGGCACGGCGACCGAGGGCGATCAGCCGGCTGGCGTCCAGCGCGCCGTGATGACGGCTGGCGGATCCACCGAGGCAGACGAGGAGGAGGATGAGGTCGAGACGATCCGGCCGCTTCCCGACCGCCTGGTCAGCGAACTGACTGCGCATCGTACACTGGCGCTCCGAGATGCCGTGGCGACGAAGCCCCATGTCGCCATGACCGCGCTTTTGCACCGGCTGGTCACGGACACATTCCTCCCGCATTCGACGCGGGGCTGCATCGAGGCCCAGGTCCGCGAGGTGCATTTCCCGGCGCAGGCCGAGGATCTGCGCGACAGCGCCTCGGCGCGGGCGGTAGCCGAACGGCACGAACGCTGGGGCGATCATATCCCCGCAGATGACGCGGCGCTCTGGGACTGGCTGGCCGATCTCGACGAGGACTCCCGCATGGAGCTTCTCGCCCATTGCGTGAGCTTTGGCGTCAACGCGCTCTACGAGAAGCCGAACCCCTATGGCGGCATGGGAGTCAGCCAGCACGGCCTTGACGTGCGGCTGGCGCAGGCCGACCGGCTGGCGCGAGCAACCGGACTCGACATGGTGGCGGTGGGCTGGCGGCCGACGGTCGCGAACTATCTGGGCCGCGTGACCAAGCCGCGCATTCTCGAAGCTGTGCGCGAGGGGGCGGGCGAACGGGCGGCCGAGCTTATCGACCACCTGAAGAAGGGCGACATGGCGAAGGAGGCTGAGCGACTGCTCGCGGAAACCGGTTGGCTGCCCGAGCCGCTGCGCATGATCGACCCCGGCGCGGAGACCGACGCTATCGCCTCCGCCGATGTCGAGGCCGACGAACTGCCAGAGTTCCTGGCAGGCGATAGCGAGGATGAAGACCTCGCCGAGGAGGAGGAGCAGCACATGGTCGCCGCTGAATGACCTCCGCATGCGGGGCGGCTCCGGCCGCCCCGCATCTTCCCTCTCGATTCTCCATCCGCCCGGCCACCGCGCCCGGCGCTTTTTCTTCAGGAGCTACCGATGACCGACGATACCGAAGCCGCGCCTGACACCAGCTCGGCGCTCGCCGAGTGGAGGACGCTGGATGCCCTTCGTGCCCAGCTCGAGGCCGAACTGTTCAACCTCAACAAGGGCGTGCTGCTCGATGCCCTCGCATCCGCGGGCGTCACGCATGTCGTCGTGACCTTCGACGGCTATGGCGATTCCGGTCAGATCGAGAATGTCGAGGTCCGGTCTGGCGACGATGCCATCCCGATGCCCGAGGGCACGATCGAGATCGCGCAAGCCGTCTGGGGCCAATCCGAGCCGGACCGATCCATCATCGCGATAGCGACGGCCATCGAAAGCCTGGCCTATGACGTGCTGGAGCGGACGCATTGCGGCTGGGAAAACTCCGACGGCGCCTATGGCGACATCACCTTCGATGTGGCGGCGCATGCGATCACGCTCGACTACAACGAGCGCTACACCGCCACCGAAAACTTCACGCATCAGTTCTGAGGGAGGCGGCAATGGGACATTGTTATCATCACGCGCTGTCCTCGGCGCGAAAATGGGGCGGCACCGCGGAGGACTATCTGCCGCTGCATCAGTGGTTCGATGAATCGAAGGAGATCATCGCCGACTTCCGGCACCGGGCGTTGCGCCATCACGCCCAGGGCATATTCGAGCTGGAGCGGGTTTTCGGGCCGACCATCACCGTTTCGACCGGCCGCGTCGTCCCCGTCCGATTGGTCGGCGAACAGCATGTGCTGGAGGATCTCGGCTTCATTCCGAGCTTTGCCGATTGGGTGCGTTCGATCCGGCCCCAGCCCTGGATGGGCCGCGCCCAGCCGATTCACAAGCTGGTCGACCCCTTCGCCGCTGCGGCCGACGGTGAGCCGGACGCCGGCGGTCCACCGCATCCGGGCTCCGGCCCAGGGGCAGCCTGACCACGACCATCCCCCACGATCCGCCCGGTCCTTGTGATCGGGCTTTGCATTGGAGAGCCCAATGACCGGTTTGATCGATATCGACGAGATCTTCCACGAGGACCGCGACAATCCCCCAGCCGAGCGCTCGCTGCCCTGGGAGGAGACGCGCGACGGCGTCACCGTGGTGGTGGAGCCCAAGCCCCATTGGGCCGAGGACATGCGAGCGTTCCGCCTCGATGCCCGCGAATATTGCCGCTACGCCGACTGGACAGCGCATGGCGCCAGGGCGCGGTTTTTCGGCCATGTCGACACGTCGGGTGACGAGGTGATGATGAAGGCCCGCGCCATGATCGCGCGCGAAATCGCCGATGGGCTCTGGGACTGAGCGGCAAGGCCGGTTCCGCCCCCATGTGGCGCCGCCGGTTATCGCTTTGCCGCCAGTGATGGACCGGGCTCCAGCTTCGCCATTAGCCATCGATGTCATGGGCGACGGTTGCCGTCCGGCCCCGTACGAACACGAATTTTCGGCCAGCGCGCCAGCAAGGCGGGCTGGGCGAGGCATCTGCGAAGGGTCTCCGGCAACCGGTCAGATGCATGGCACCACCCCCCCGCTTCCATTCGCAAACCTTTGTCTGATCCGCTTCTTTGCATTCAACCCCAAGGGGTCGGCTTGACGCTGCGCGTGCCGCCCTCGCGGATTCGGGGGAACCCGAACGCGCGAGGGTGAGTGCAGATCCGGTCAGACACTTCGGGCGCCTGTCGCGCGGGGGATGGTCCCCCGCCTCCAAGACAGGAGCCGGAACCCATGTCCTATGCAGATGCCACCGCCTTCGCCGCCAGCCTCGCCGCCACGCTGATGGTCTCGATCGTCGTGTTCGAAGCGGGCGACGGCACCCACGGCGCCATGCCCGCCAACGAGTTCGATGGCGATGAGGACATGGTGAAGCTGGAGCTCGATCCATGGGCCTGAGGCGCGAAAGCGCCTCATCCCCGACCACTCGGGACGCGGAAGCGCGTCCCGGGCCTTCCCCCTGGCGATGATCACCCATCGCCGGAGGTAGCACCAGGGCCGAGGCCCTCGGCGACGAGAGGGAGAGTGCGGGCCGGTTTGGCCGTGACGGGTCGGAAGGTGGAGGAGAGGCCTCCACCGCCCGTCGCGGAGCAATACCGATGACCCTTTCCCGCCACGAAACCTTCCGCTCGATCGGCCAGATTCTTGCCGCTGATGTGCTTCCGGCGCTTTGCCGTGCCCGGAAGCTGCCGCTGCGCGTCACCTGCCTCGGCGCCGCCAGCTATCATGATGGCGACGACGCCCATGCATTCGATCGCACCGTGCCGCTCGGTACGCGTCAATCCCCCGAAGAGGCCATGGACCTCGCCATTCTGCGCGTGTCGCGCGGCGACATCCACGCGTGTCGCGACGACGGGCTGAACTTCCAGCCGCGCATCGCGGTCATTCAGGACAGCGAATACGGCCTGGTGCTCGCAGGGGAAGTCCGTGCCGGGATCATCCTCTGGCGGCAGCCGGTCGCGTCCGACGCCGAGGCGCGCCGTGTCGTGACCGAGGCCAGCCGTCTGCGTGGCATGGCTTTCGCCGCGTCAGGGCGTGGGGAACACGGATCGGCGCGCGACCTGCGCCACCGCGCCAGCCTGCTCGAGGCGCGGTTGGTCGATGCGTTCTGGCGCGAGACCGCCGCCGAGCTGCTCAGCCTCCCGCGGGCCGCCTGATCTTCCATCCATTCCTGTCTATTCGGCCCGGTCTCGAGCCGGGCCTTGTCATGTCCGGAGGCCGCCATGGCTGACTATTACACGCATTTCTCCTGCCTGCTCGATGTGGGCACCCCCGAGAACGCCGCCCGTGCGCTCGAACTCTACAATTCGCTGTCCGACGAGAACGCCACCGAGGACCCGCCCTCGGATGGGTTCATGCTGTCGATCCAGCCCGAGCATGGCGGCACGCATCTGTGGATGCGCGATGACGGGACCGGCGATCCCGAGCATGTGATCCGGTTCGTCATGCGCTGCGCCGCCGAGTTCGGCCTGACCGGGCGATGGGGCATGCAATACGCCAACACCTGTTCGAGGCCGCGGGTCGATGGTTTCGGGGGTGGTGCACATGTACTCGACCTCGCCACCGGTGAGACGGTGGACTGGATCTATACCGACGGATGGCTCGCCGCTGTGCTGGACGGAGGCGACCCCTATGCCTGAGATCATCGAAACCACCGTCTACCGTCTGGACGAACTTTCCGATGCGGCGAAGGAGAAGGCCCGCGCCTGGTATCGCGAGAGCGGCTTTGACTACGACTGGTACGACGCCGTCTATGAGGATTTCCAGCGGATCGCGGAAATCCTCGGCATTTCCCTCAAGACCCGGCCTGTTCGTCTCTATGGTGGGGGCACGCGGCAGGAACCCTGCATCTGGTTCCGGGGCTTCTGGTCGCAAGGGGACGGGGCCTGCTACGAAGGCTCCTGGTCCTATGCGAAGGGTGCGGCGAAACGCATCCGGGACTATGCCCCGCAGGACGATGCCCTGCACCGGATCGCCGATGTGCTTCAGGCGATCCAGAGGCGCAACTTCTACCAGCTGCGCGCCGAGGCCAGTCATCGCGGGCACTATTATCACGAATACTGCATGGCGATTTCTGTCGAGCGTGACAGCCCGGCCTGGCAGGACATGACCGCCGATGCCGAAGGTGCGGTGATCGAGGCGCTGCGCGATCTTGCCCGCTGGCTCTATCGCCAGCTCGAGCGCGAATACGACTATCTCTCGCCCAACGAGGTTGTCGATGAAACCATCATCTCGAACGAATACACATTCACCGAGGCCGGTCGCCGCTTCGGTTGATCGAAAAGCGCCCCACCGCCTGGTCGGGGCGCTTTTCTCGTTCGGCGATATTCAGAGTCCGAGGAACGCCGCGACGGGGCGAGTCCGGGCGGTCGAGAGAGAGCGCTGACCGGGCTTTCCCGTTCCCGCTCTCCCGAGGTTTCCTCCCATGAACATGGCTTCTCCCGCGGCCGGTCCGGTCGCGCCGCTTGCCCCTGCGCCGGCGATCCTTGCCGCGGCCACTCTCCTTCTTCCCCATCTGGAACGCGGCGAGCGCATTGACGCAGCAGTCCTGCGCGCCGCCATGGAAACCGCTTGTCGAGGCTCCGACGCCACCGGCGCCTGGGACTGGAAGGCGGCTTATGACGCCTGCGAAGTCGCGACCGTCCTGTTCCTGCGCAAATACGGAAAGGCGGTTTTCCGTAAAGCCGCGGCTCCGGCTGCACGGCTCGACGCGCTCACGAGGATCGCGGGGTTGCTGCCGACGCATACGCGGCGCTCGGAAGAAAGCCAGAGCTTCCAGCAATTCAGCACGCCGGTCCCGCTGGGCTTCGCGGCGCTGAGCGCGGCCGCGATCACGCCGGATGACGTGGTGCTGGAGCCTTCGGCGGGCACCGGGCTGATGGCGATCCTGGCCCAGATTGCTGGCGGATCGCTGATCCTGAATGAACTGGCCGAGACCCGCGCCGATTTGCTGTCCTCCCTCTTTCCGGCCAATCCCGTCACCCGGTTCGATGCCGCCCAGATCGACGATCACCTCGCGGCTGACGCCGTCCCGTCCGTGGTCCTGATGAATCCACCGTTCTCCGTCATGGCCAATGTCACCGGGCGCATGGCCGATGCGGCTTATCGGCATGTCGCCTCGGCGCTCAACCGGCTTGCCCCCGGCGGCCGGCTGGTCGCGATCACGGGCGCGAACTTCGGTCCTGACGCGCCTGCCTGGCGTGATGCGTTTGCTCGGTTGCAGGAACGTGGGCGGGTGATGTTCACCGCGGCTGTCGATGGCGCGGTCTATGCCCCGCACGGCACCAGCATCGACACGCGGCTGACCGTCATCGACAAGTTGCCCGTCGAGGATCCGTCGCTCTTCCCGACCTCGCCGGGCATGGCCCCGGACGTCGCGTCGCTGCTGCATTGGGTCGAAGTGCAGGTGCCGCCCCGCCTGCCGGCCGCATTGCCGAAGGTTGCCGTTTCCGCACCGGCTGCCGCGCCGAAGACCGTGCGTGGTTATCTCGCCCGACCGGCTGCGATGCGGCCTGTTGCAGCCCCGGCCAGCGATCCGAACGGCGTGGAACTGACCTACGAGACGCTCGACTGGACGCCGCCTGACGGGGCGCGTCTGTCGGACGCCATCTACGAGGAATATGCTCTGCAATCCCTGCAGATTCCCCGTGCGCAGCCGCATCCGACCAAGCTGGTGCAATCCGCCGCCATGGCCTCGGTTGCGCCGCCCCGCCCGTCCTATCGACCAATGTTGCCCGCCGACATCCATGAGCGCCTGTCGGATGCGCAGCTCGAGACGGTGATCTATGCGGGCGAGGCCCATGCCGACTATCTGGCGGGAGCCTGGACCGTCGACGCGACCTACGACAATGTCAGCGCGGCGCCCGAGGATGCGGCAGGCGCGGTGCGCTTCCGTCGGGGTTTCATGCTCGGCGATGGCACCGGCGCGGGCAAGGGGCGTCAGTCTGCCGGCATCATCCTCGACAACTGGCTGCGCGGTCGCCGCAAGGCCGTCTGGGTTTCCAAATCCGACAAACTGATCGAGGACGCACAACGCGACTGGTCGGCGCTCGGCATGGAGCGGCTGCTGATCACGCCGCTCTCGCGATTCGCCCAGGGCAAGCAGATCACGCTCACCGAAGGCGTCCTATTTACCACCTACGCTACGCTACGGTCCGACGACCGCGGCGAGAAGGTTTCGCGGGTGCGGCAGATCGTGGATTGGTTGGGCTCCGATTTCGATGGAGTCATCATCTTCGACGAAAGCCATGCCATGCAGAATGCCGGCGGCGGCAAGGGAGAACGCGGCGATATCGCCGCCAGCCAGCAGGGACGCGCGGGCCTGCGGCTCCAGCACGCCCTGCCGGACGCCCGTGTGGTCTATGTCTCGGCGACCGGAGCCACCACGGTTCACAATCTCGCCTATGCACAGCGGCTCGGCCTCTGGGGCGGCGACGACTTCCCGTTCGGCACAAGGGCCGAATTCGTCGAGGCGATCGAGGCCGGGGGCGTGGCGGCCATGGAGGTGCTCGCCCGCGACCTGCGGGCGCTCGGCCTCTATACCGCACGGTCGCTCTCCTATGATGGCGTCGAATACGAACTGGTCGAGCACCGGCTCAGCGGCGAGCAACGCCGCATCTACGATGCCTATGCCGGAGCCTTCGCCGTCATTCACAACCATCTCGATGCCGCGATGGAGGCGGCCAATATCACCGGCAGCGAGGGCACACTGAACCGGCAGGCCAAGTCCGCCGCACGCTCCGCCTTCGAGAGCGCGAAGCAGCGCTTCTTCGGCCATCTGCTGACCAGCATGAAGACGCCGACCCTGATCCGGCAGATCACGGAGGATCTGGAGGCGGGTCATGCCGCCGTCATCCAGATCGTCTCGACCGGTGAGGCGCTCATGGAGCGGAGATTGTCCGAACTGCCGACCGAGGAATGGAATGACGTCCGCGTGGACATCACGCCGCGGGAATATGTCCTCGATTATCTCGCCCATTCCTTCCCGGTGCAGCTCTACGAACCCTTCACCGATGGCGAGGGCAATCTGTCGTCGCGCCCGGTTTTCCGCGACGGCCAGCCGGTCGAAAGCCGCGAGGCCGTGGCCCGGCGCGACGAGATGATCGAGCAGCTCGCCAGCCTGCCACCCGTTCCCGGCGCGCTCGACCAGATCGTGCACCATTTCGGGACCGACATGGTCGCCGAGGTGACGGGACGCTCGCGGCGTATCGTGCGCCGAGGCGAAGGTTCGGCAGCACGCCTCGCTGTCGAAAGCCGGGCGCCCTCCGCCAATCTTGCCGAGACCGCGGCCTTCATGGATGACCAGAAGCGCATCCTGGTCTTCTCGGACGCGGGTGGAACCGGGCGCAGCTATCACGCTGAACTCTCGGCCAGGAACCAGCGCCTGCGCGTTCACTATCTGCTGGAACCCGGCTGGAAGGCCGATGCCGCCATTCAGGGGCTGGGTCGCACCAACCGCACCAATCAGGCGCAGCCGCCGCTCTTCCGGCCCATCGCAACGGATGTGAAGGCCGAGAAGCGTTTCCTCAGCACCATTGCTCGACGTCTCGATACGCTGGGCGCCATCACGCGCGGCCAGCGCCAGACCGGCGGACAGGGTCTGTTCCGGCCCGAGGACAATCTGGAATCCAGCTATGCCCGCGACGCCTTGCGCCAGCTCTATCTGCTGATCGTGCGCGGAAAGGTAGAGGCTTGCCCGCTGGAGCGGTTCGAATCCGCCACCGGTCTCAAGCTGATGGACAGCAATGGCATCAAGGACGAATTGCCACCAATCACCACCTTCCTAAACCGCCTCCTGGCGCTGACCATCGAACTCCAGGGCATCCTGTTCTCGGCCTTCGAGCAGTTGCTCGAGGCCCGGATCGACGGGGCCATCGCCTCGGGCACCTATGACATGGGTCTGGAAACCCTGCGCGCCGAGAGCTTCACCGTCACCGACCGGCAGGCAATCTACACCCATCCGGCGACCGGCGCCGAGACCCGGCTCCTGACCATTGCCGAGCGCAGGCGTAACCGGCCGGTCACGCTGGATGCAGCGACGGCCGAACTTGACGATCCCCGCGCGAAGCTGCTGGTCAATGAGCGTTCCGGCCGTGCCGCTGTCCAGATCCCCACCACCAGCATCATGCTGGACGATGGCGAGATCGAGCGGCGCGTCCGGCTGATCCGGCCGATGGAGGCGCAGAACGTCCCCCTGCGCATGATGGGCGAGACCCATTGGGCCGAGGTCGACCGGGAGACATTCGGCGCGGCCTGGAGGGCCGAACTCGCCGAGGTGCCGGAATGCACCGACAGCACGCTGCATATGGTGACGGGCCTGCTGCTGCCGATATGGAAGCGCCTGCCGCAGGAGTCTTCCCGCGTCTATCGCCTTCAGACCGATGAGGGTGAGCGCATTATCGGCCGCCGCGTCTCGCCCGCATGGGCTGCCAGCGCCTCGACCAGCGGTGTCCCCGCCGGCCTGACGCCCGATGCGGTTTATGCCGCACTGCTGGAAGGCCGCACGATCTTCGATCTCGCCGAAGGATTGCAGCTGCGCCGCGCCCGCGTGATGGGTGCGAACCGCATCGAGCTTTCGGGCTTCACCGAGTTGATGCGGGAGCGCCTGCGCGCCTATGGCCTCTTCAGCGAAATCATCTCGTGGAAGCTGCGCCTCTTCGTGCCGGTCGGTGCATCCGGGCCGGAGATTACGGCCAGGCTCCTCGACCGCTTCCCGGTCGAGCGCATCGGTGAGCGGGAGGCCGCGTAATGTCCCGTCTCGACGCCACTGATCTCGCGCAGCGTCTCGGCCGTCAGGCCGAGGCGGTGTGCCGCGCCTATCTCTCGAACGGTCGCAAGCAGGGCAATTACTGGCAGGTTGGTGACGTCCGCAACACCGCCGGGCGTTCGATGTTCGTCCGCTTGCATGACAGTACCAAGGGTGTCGCCGGGAAATGGAGCGACCCGGCGACCGGCGAGCATGGCGACCTGCTCGACGTGATCCGGGAATCCCTCGGCCTGAGCGACTTCGCGGATGTGGCCGAGGAGGCCCGGCGGTTCCTCAGCCTGCCGCATCCCGAACCGGAACCGGTTACGTTTCGAGCGCGAACACCACCAGTGACTTCGGGTTCGTCCGAGGCGGCGCACAGGCTCTGGCGCATGACGCGGCCGATCACGGGCAGCGCCGCAGAAGCGTATTTGCGCAAGCGCCGCATTACGGATCTACGCGGAACCGCAAATCTTCGGTTCCATCCGAACTGCTACTGGCGGCCCGAGGGCGATGGGCCGACCGAGACCTGGCCCGCGATGATCGCCGCGGTCACCGATCTCAATGGCAAGGTCACCGGCGCGCACCGGACCTGGCTCGCCCGTGACGGCTCGGCCAAGGCGCCCATCGATCCGCCGCGCAAGGCGATGGGCGACCTGCTGGGCAACGCCGTCCGATTTGGCGAGGCGCAGGATGTCATGGCGGCGGGGGAGGGTATCGAGACCATATTGTCCCTGCGGCAGGCCATGCCCCAGATGCCGCTGGTGTCCGCACTCTCGGCCGGGCATCTTGCCGCCATCCTGTTTCCGGCCGATTTGCGCAGGCTCTATATCGTCCGCGACAACGATCCGGCAGGTGACGGCGCGCGGGATAGCCTTGTCGACCGGGCACACGGGGCCGGGATCGAGGCGATCACGCTCTCGCCCATGCTGGGGGACTTCAACGAAGATCTCGTCATGCGCGGGCTGGCTGCGCTTCGGGCGGAGGTGCGGGTGCAACTCGCCCCCGAGGACGTCAGCCGCTTCATGGTCCTCGCTGCATAGCCGGGATGGGGGTGTGATCGGGCGGGTTCCGGCTGTCATGGGCATATGGGACTGCACCCCACGGCCAGGGGACCGCGCCTCGGCCTTCGAGAGGGCGAGCGGCCCACAATCGGTCCGGCCCGGCAATGGCGCCGCCGGACTATTTTCCGCCGCCCCTTCGGGGCTTTGCAGCGCGAGGCAAAATAGTCCGGCTTTGCCATCGAGGCCCTCGCCAGGGCTCGGGCTGCCAGACCGGATCGCCCGTGGGCTTGTCGTCGCCATGAAGGCCGCGACGGTCGCGGTCCAGCCGAAGGACGCACCCCATGGACGCTCATGACGAACTCGAACCCGATCACAGCACCTCCCCGACCGGCCATGTCATCGAGGATCTCGAACTCTATGGCTACCGTCCCTCGGAGGACGAGGCCGATCCCAGGATCACCCCCGAGGATCACGTCATCCAGACCGCTGTCGCCGATATCTTCGACGCCCTGATTTCCAGCATGGCCGACACCAGCCTCGATTTCGACCTCGACGAGATCATGTGGTCCACCGTCAACACCTTCCACCGCGCCGTCGAGCGGATCGAGCGCAAACTGGACGACAACGAGCAGGCGCAGAAGCGGCTTCAACGGGAACAGGATGGCTCGGAGGTCAAATCCGTCCAGCTCGAGACCCTGATCGGCATCGGCCAGAGCCTCATCGAGCGCCGCGACTGCATGGAGCTCTTCCGCGATACCGCCGCCGACATCTACCTGCGCACCACCGGCACGCCATGGTCGCCGCGCTCCGGCTCACGGGTCAACCACCGCCAGATGACCGCGGCGATGATCGACAGCCGCGACTTCATCGCCGCCAAGCGCCGGACGGACAACGAGGTTCTGTTGCCCGCCGGGCCGAAGATCGCCTTCTCGGGCGGCGATACCACCGACCACCGGCTGATCTGGGACAAGCTCGATCAGGTCCATGCCAAGCACCCGGACATGGTGCTCCTGCACGGCGGAACGCCGAAAGGCTCTGAGCGCATCGCCGCCACCTGGGCCAACAACCGCAAGGTGCCGCAGGTCGCGTTCAAGCCCGACTGGACGAAACACGCCAAGGCCGCGCCGTTCAAGCGCAACGACCAGATGCTTAGCCTCATGCCGATCGGCGTCATCATCTTCCCCGGAACCGGCATCCAGGACAATCTGGCCGACAAGGCCCGCAAGATGGGCATCCCGGTCTATCGCTTCGGCACGGGCAGCGCATGAGCGCTGCCCTCCACATTGTCCTGCCGAAGTCGCGGGAGCGGACCTGGCATTCCGTCTCGCCGAGACAGGCATGTTCATGCTATATTCCGGTTTGCGCCGTGGAGGTGGTGGCAGGCGCAACCGTTCAAGCTTTTGCACGGAGCCACCGCCATGATCATTCTGGGCATCCTCGTTTCCATTGCGGCCATCGGTACGATGTGCTGGCTGCTGTTCAACCTCGCGGTCTTTGCGCTGCCGTTTCTCATCGGTGTGAATGCCGGCACCTGGGCCTATGGCACGGGTGCGGGATGGCTCGGCGCGGGCGTCGTCGGCCTCCTCGCCGCAGGGCTGACCCTGGCCGTTGCGCAGGGTCTGCTCATGCTCGTCCGCCCGCTCTGGGCGCGCATGCTGATCGCCCTGGTCTTCGTCGCTCCCGCTGTGCTGGCCGGGTTTTATGCCACGCTTGGCATCGTCAAACTCACGATGCCGTCCGAGACCTGGCAGTTGGTATTCGCGATCATTGGCGCGATCGCCGTGGGCGTGACGGCTTTCCTCCGGCTCGCGGGATGGGCGGCCGCCGGCCCGGCGGACCGGAACCTTGTGCGCGCGTGACGACGCATAGCGGCAGTTGGACGGACAGCCAGGGCAGCGTGACACCGGCCATCCCCGTCAGCAGGCGGGCGGGGATGTATCGGAGTGTACGACCCGGATCGGCGTGAGGCCTGCGCGCGGCCGAAACGGTAGCGCAAGATGTCAGCTCCGGCACTCGCCTGCCGATCCTGAAACCCGGTGACGCGGACGATGCCGGTGCAACCGTTCAGGTGGAAGGACGCGCACGGCCTGGGACGAGGGGCGACGAAAGTGCCGTGATGCCGGTCGGGTCCAATTTCCTGGTTCCTTCTGGGCGCCATCGTCTCCGTTCCATGCCTGTCTCTCAACCGCTCCAAACGGCCTCTTCAATGGCCTGATCTGGCCGAAGACCGGCTTTGCCTCGACCGCTTCGGCGCAACAGCACCGTCACAACTTTCTTCCCCTGCCGGTGCAGGCACCGTCATTCCTCGCGGAGACAAGAAAGTTCCTCCTCTGCTGTCCAGCCCCCTGCTGCGCGGGCGTGCGCCAGCGATCGTCTCCGTCCTGTCGATCGCCATCGAGGCCGCAATGGTGCGGGCTCGAAAACGGAAAACGGAGACTTAAAATGGCGACCATCGGCACCTTCAAGAAGACCGGCTCGAACGAATTCACCGGCGAAATCGTCACCCTCAGCGTCCAGGCCAAAGGCGTGCGCATCGTCCCAGACCAGCGCGCCACCGGCGAAAACGCCCCCAGCCACCGGGTCCTGGTCGGCCGCGCCGAGATCGGCGCCGCCTGGTCCAAGCGCTCCAACGAGGGCCGCGACTATCTGGGCCTCAAGCTGGACGATCCGAGCTTCACCGCTCCGATCTACGCCAACCTCTTCGATGACGAGGACGGCGAGGGTTACTCCCTCATCTGGTCCCGCCCAAACCGCCGCAACGGCGACTAAGGCGCGCAAGGCCCCGGCCGAGAGGTCGGGGCCTCTTCCCTGCTCGCAGGAAAGCCGTCACCCGCCCCGGCCGCTGTCGCCGAATCGATTCGGAAGCGTTGAGCCAGGACGCACGCAAAGCCGGGCTCAGGATCTGCGATTTCAGATAGAAGATCGGAGCAGAACGACTATTATAGTCGTAGTTCTGGAATGCGCGCCGGTCGCGATGGGAGGTGATCATGCATGATCACCTCCCGACAGTCGCGGGCCGCACGCGCGTTACTGGGTTGGACACAGGAGACGCTCGCAGATAAGGCCCGTGTATCATTGACAGCGCTAAAGCGCCTCGAATCCGAAAACCGGCTCGAGGTTTATGAGACTACGCGCGATCAGGTTCGCCGGGCTCTTGAAGCGGCTGGAATAGTTCTCCTGTCGACCGAACGCGGACAGGGAGTGCTGCTTGTTCATGATCGCGACGAGAAAGGACGCCGGTAAAGGGTCGGGGAATACTTGGCCCGCGCGAGCGCGTCTTTCGCCGTCAGCTACAACCTGTGACCGCTCGCGAGCCATTCACCCAACGGCTATTTTGTCCCTGGAGCGGCCGGTATGTCCTCGATGATCGAACCATTCGAGGATGATGCTCCCGATGTCGAGGAACTGACGGCCTACGACCGGACGCACATCAAGCTTTACATGCGGCTCCTGGACGCCGCCGCCGACGGTGCCGAGTGGACCGAAGCGGTGGAAGTCCTGTTCGGGATTGACCCTCTCCTAGAGCCGGCGCGCGCGCGCCGCGTCCATGACAGCCATCTGGCGCGAGCGAGATGGATGACCCGAACCGGATATCGCCACCTCCTGTGGCAATCCGCGCCCCGGCACTGACCCGTGAGGCGGGGCCGTGAAGCGATGCCAAACCGGCATCGCTCAATGCCATCCCTCGATCTTCCCGCATGCGGATGATGCTGGAATCGTTGAACAACTCGACCGTTCCGACAGAGCGAGGAGGGGAGGATGCGACCAGACACATCCCAGTGGAGCGAAAGTGATCGTTACGAGTTCTACGACAGCCTCTCGGTCGAGGGCCTTGCCTGGGAATGCCTGCGCCGCTCCGAACCTTATCAGGAGCATTTCGCAGAACTCGCCGCCATGAATGCGGAGACAAACCCCTACACCGATGACGCCCAGCATCTATGGGGGTTGCGATTTCCCGGCGCGACCGAGCCTTTCCATGCTCGAACAACAGGTCGTTTGGTCGCCGCTCGTCAATCCGGCCGTTCTGCTCATCGACACCGCGCCGTCGTTCCTGCCGTCACCGCCTCCGCTCGCGCCTGCTGACGGCCGCGAAGGCCCGGAGGGCCTGTACGCGATTCACGAGGCCTATACCGACGCGCAACTCCTCTATCTGACCGGCTGCGACGTCGGCAGCCCATCCTCCATCGTTCTGCCCCTCGACAGCGATCTACCCGACCGACTTCAGGCCGTTCTCCGTCTATGGCATGCCGCAAACGCAGGGCCAGTCCCGCACGACGCGCGCGTGACACCCTATCAGCGACGGCGGATGCGACAGATGATGCAGGCGGCCGATGGCCGCAGCAACGGCGCCACCTACCGGGAAATCGCGATTGCCATGTTCGGTTCCGAGCGCATCGCCTCGGAGCCCTGGCGAACATCCGCGCTCCGCGACACGGTCATCGGACTGATCGAAAGCGCCACCGCCCTGATCGAAGGCGGCTACCGCAGGCTGCTCCGGCACAAGCGCAAGGCCTGAATCCGCCGCTCTGCCCGGGGGGTGGGGATTCTTCGCCCCCAATCTTCCCCATCCACCCCGCCGATCTTTCTCCGCCACCGTGGTCGCAAATCGCCGCTGGTCCTCTGCGGCGTCCCGCAACCCCACGGAGGCTCGATCCATGCATCCCGATCCCGCCGTTCTGCCGCCGCGCTACCTACGCACGAAAGAGGCGGCTGCATTTCTCAGCCTGTCCGCCAGGACACTCGAGAAACACCGCACCTACGGTACTGGTCCCGCCTATCACAAGCTCGGCGGGCGCGTCGTCTATTCCGTCGATGATCTCAAAGCCTGGGCCGACCGCGGCGCGGTGACCTCCACCACCGATCCGCGCGGCCAGCTGGTTCCGCCCAAGCGGCAGATGCCGCCGGCCTCACCGCGGGCGGTTCGCTCCGCCCGCTGATGACAGGACGGCGTCGAACCCTGTCGGAGCGCGGGCAGCTCGATCTGTTCAGAGCGCTTCCGGGAGATTTCGCGCCACGAGACGCGCAGGATCTCATGGCCTATCCCTTCTTCTCCCTTTCAAAGTCCCATCGCGTTGCGCCGATCGACTTCAGCGCGGGAGCCGTCTCGATCCGCGTCGAGGCGGTCCCCGATCACGGGATGGCGACCATCTGGGACGCCGACATCCTGATCTGGGCCGCGAGCCAGATCGTGGAGGCACGCGATGCCGGACTGCGAACCTCGCGGCTCATGATGGCGACGCCCTACGAGATTCTCACCTTCATCGGCCGCGGCACCAGCCTGCGAGACTACCGGCGCCTGAAGGCCGCACTGGACCGGCTGCAATCCACAACGATATCGACCACGCTGCGTCAGACGGCCAAAGGACGCCGCCACCGCTTCTCCTGGATCAACGAGTGGCAGGAGCGAACCAACCGCAACGGCCGACCCGACGGCGTCGAGATGATCGTCCCGGACTGGTTCTACCAGGCCGTCCTCGACGATGCGCTCATCCTCACGATCGACAGGGCCTATTTCGATTTGACGGGCGGACTCGAACGCTGGCTCTACCGTCTCGTCCGCAAGCATGGCGGCCGGCAGAAGGACGGCTGGCGCTTCGACTTCCGCCACCTTCACCAGAAATCGGGCAGTCTGTCGCCGTTCAAGCGCTTCGCCTTCGAGCTGCGCGACATCATTCGGCGCCAGCCGCTCCCCGGCTACACGCTGTTCACCGAGATCGAACACGGCGGCCGGATGTTGCTGGCCTTCGAGCGCAGCCCAGCCTGTGGAAAACCTGTGGATGGCCTCGTGCCATCGGGAACCCGGACTACCGTGCTATCGGGAACCCGGGGCTCGTGCTATCGGGAACCCAAACAGGGCGTAACGCACGGAAATCGCGTCGAAAATCGCGCCCTTAACTTAGAGTCTAACAAAGAATCTAACTTTGAAGAGCGCAGACGCGATGTGCAAAAGCTCATCGTGAAGGTCGGCAATGCGCTGAAAGTGACGTCCGGCGACAAGCGCCAGACGCTGGATCGGAACGCCTCCGCCGACACTCCCGCAGCCCGTCAGCGCACCCCCACGACGTCTTCCGGCGATCGCTCCGGAGGCGCGTCATGATCCTCGCCTTGCTCAATCAGAAGGGCGGCGTCGGGAAGACGACGCTGGCGCTCGCCATTGCGGGCGAATGGGCCATGCAAGGACGGCGGGTCATCCTCATCGACGCCGACCCGCAAGGCTCGGCGCTCGATTGGTCCGAGATGCGCGCTCGCGAGGGGTTGCCGCGCCTGTTCAGCGTGATCGGTCTCGCCCGAGACACACTGCATCGCGAAGCCCCCGCGCTTGCCAGGGATGCCGATCTCGTCGTCATCGATGGGCCGCCGCGTGTGGCCGGACTCATGCGCTCGGCGCTGCTGGCAACGGACATGGTGCTGATCCCGGTGCAGCCGTCGCCCTTCGACGGCTGGGCGTCTGCGGAAATGCTGGCGCTGATCTCGGAGGCGCGCATCTACCGGCCGGAACTGGTGGCCCGCTTCGTCCTGAACCGATGCGGGGCGCGCACTGTGCTGGCGCGAGATACGGCCGAAATGCTCGCGGATCATGACCCACCGGCCCTGGCCAGTCGCATCGGTCAGCGCATTGCTTTCGCCGCCGCTGCGCAGTCCGGACGGATCGTCCGGGAACTCGACCATGAGAGCGCGGCCGCGCGCGAAATCTCGGCGCTGACGGCCGAGGTGGCGCATCTCGGCAGTCCCCGGAGCGCATCATGAGCGCCCGGACAAACCGGAAGGGCTTCGCGACCCGTCCCGCCGATCCCGAACAATGGATCAAGGCCGGACCGCTCCCGAAAGGCGGCGATGCGACCACGAATACCGCCCGGCTGACCATCGACGTGACGCCCGAGTTGCGGGGACGGATCAAGATCGCCGCCTTCCGGCGCGGTACGACCGTCGCCGACATGCTGCGCGATCTCCTCGCGCGGGAATTCCCCCCAACCAGCGGAGATGGCGAATGACCCCAAGCACGACACACAGTCAGGCTCGCTCTGCGCACATGGCCGACCGGTTCACTCGTGTTGAGCTGATCTGGGTCGAGAAGTCGGTCGAACACTGGATCAGGTTCGGCATGGCTGTGCGTGAGGAGATCCTGGACCGCCGCCGGCGTGTCCTTACTTTCCGGCCGAGCTCCAGTTTCGCGCTCGTTCGCTGGGCCGCCAACGAGCATGGGACCATCGAGTCCCGGCTCGACATCCTGCGCACCCCGCGAGCGGGTGAAGCCTATCAGACCGTGCCGCTCGTCGATCCCGGCGGTGTCCTTCTCCTGCGAACCCATGGCTGGCCCAAGGTTGAACGTACCCTTCAGATCATCGACGCGATCGAAGCGGCGGGTATCGATGCGGTGGAGGTTTCGCCCGATCACTGGCGGCACGTCCACAACCGGCTGGCCGCCGGCGAGCGGCCGCGTCCCTATGCGCCAGCCCAGCACCGCGCCTGGCTGAAACGGCGGAGCGTCCAGCCATGAGCCGCCGCGCCATTGTCTGGGCCATGGCGACGGCGGGCGCGCTGATCGTCGCGCCGCATCTGACCGGCCACGGTCCCCGCTTCATCTGGAATGCCTCGGCCAGCGCGCCGATCGGCCTCTATTCCGTTCGCCCTGTGGGGCGGCTCGAGGTCGGCGATCTTGTCGCGGTGATGCCACCGGACGATCTCTCGGGCTTCCTCGACGCCCGCGGCTATCTCCCGCGCGGCGTTCCCCTGATCAAGCGCGTTCTGGCGCTCCCCGGCACGCAAGTGTGCCGGAATGGCGCTCAGATCACGGCTTACGATCACGCCTATGGCGAAGCCCGCGAACGCGACAGCCGGGGCCGCCAACTGCCTTCCTGGCAGGGCTGCCGGGTGATCTCCAATGGCGAAGTGTTCCTGATGAACTGGGACACCGAAGACAGCATGGACGGCCGGTATTTCGGGCCGCTCCCCCTCGCATCCGTCACTGCGCGCGTCGTGCCGATCTGGATCGACGGGAGCGGCGACGGCCGCCTCGAACGGCAGGCGTCAACGCGGTGAACGCCTGCTCGGGAGCGGACATGTCGCCCGTTCCCGGCCCACTCCGCCGCACAGGAAAGGAAAATGCCATGCCGCAAATCGGTGAGTTCACCCGGCAGAAATCCGGCTTCTCCGGCCGCATCCAGACCCTCACGCTCGACAGCGAGATCGCCATCGTCGCGGTCGATGCCGCAGGAGTCGAGAACGCGCCCGATCATCGTGTTCATCTCGGCTCGGATGACTCCGGACCCGAGGTCGGCGCCGCCTGGTCGCGCACGGGCGAGAAAGCCGGAGACTATCTCTCGGTGCTGATCGACGATCCCGCCCTGCCGCATCCGATGCGCGCCGCCCTGTTCCAGAACGGCGCCGACGCGACGTCGTGGTCGCTGCACTGGAGCCGCGCGCCAAGGCGCGACGGAAAGGACTGAGCGATGCCCCAGCTTCGCTTCCGGCGCCGCCAGGGTCATGCGTTCGGGCGGCTTCGCGTCGCCCGGCGCACTGTCTCACTTCTCCTTCTCGGCCTGTCGATCCCGTTCGCGTCTGTTGGACTGGCGCAGGTCTCGGCCGCACCCGCGGCTCAGGCCATTCTGCGCGATCCGAACGCCCAGTATGTCGCGGAAGCCTCGCTCCGCTTCGGCATTCCGGAGCACTGGATCCGCGCGGTGATGCGCGTCGAAAGCGCGGGCGATCTGCGGGCGGTGTCATCGGCCGGCGCGATGGGCCTGATGCAGATCATGCCCGACACCTGGGCCGGGCTGCGCTTGCGGCACCGGCTCGGCCGTGACCCCTTCGATCGTCGCGACAATATTCTCGCGGGTGCGGCTTACTTGCGCGAGATGTTCGATCGCTACGGCAATATCGCGGCCATGCTGGCGGCTTATAATGCCGGACCGGGTCGCTACGACGAATACCTTTCCGACGGTCGCAATCTGCCCGCAGAGACGCGCGCCTATGTCGCGACCCTCGCGCCGATCTTGGGTGCGGATGGGCCGCCCGGCACGGCTTCTGTCACGCCCGCACCGCCGCCCGATTGGCGCGAGGCGCCGCTCTTCGTGGCGCGGGCCGGGAACCGCGATACTGCGCCCGATACGCAGCCGCAAAGCACCCGCGCTCTCGTTCCGGGAGCAGATCAGGGCGCTGCGGAAGGCATTTTCGTTGCCGCTCAAGTCACGGGTGATGCGCCATGACCGGCCGAACGCTCCATCGTGCTCTGGCGAGCATTTGCGCATCATGGAGGGCGAAGGGGTCGGGTGCGGGCACCACGACCGGACGATGGCAGGATAAAAGGCCGCACATTGTGGGCCGGGCGGTCGGTTGTTTTTATTGGGTTTTCCAGCGCGTTTCACACATTGCGGCGTCTCAGCGCAATGTGCCGGAACTGTTTACCTGCCCGGAATTGCTCGGCTTTTCGCACATTGTGGGGCAGGGCCATGGCCGGTGAGCGCGAGTTTCGCATCCGCCCTGGCCGCATCCGCTCGACACGGGCACAGCATGTGCGTCCCTTCATCGCCCAGGCACTCGCGGCGGCCAAGAAGGCCGGGGGAACGGTGTCGCGCACCGGTCGCGTTACTTCCGGGGACCGCTCGCGCTTCGGGCATGGGCAGCGGGCCAGCATTCTGGCCAATCGATTCATCACCGCCCGGTCGCGGGGCGCCGTGGTCAAGGCGCGCGTCGTGCGCCATGCCGGTCGCGCCGCGCCCCTGGGCACGCATCTCGATTACCTGAGCCGCGACGGCGTGACCCGGGACGGGGAGAAGGCTCGTCTGTTCGGGCCGGAGACGGAGGCTGCCGACGGGCGGTCCTTCGCCGAGCGCTGCGGCGATGATCGACATCACTTCCGCTTCATCGTCTCACCCGACGACGCGCTCGAGATGTCGGATCTCAAATCCTTCACGCGCGATCTCGTCGGGCAGATGGAAAAGGACCTCGGCACGCGTCTCGATTGGGTGGCCGTCGATCATTGGAACACCGAGCATCCCCATGTCCATCTGATCGTCCGCGGCGTTCGCGACGACGGGCAGGACCTCGTGATCTCACGCGACTATATCAAGGAAGGGATGCGCGACCGGGCGCGCGATCTCATCACCATGGAATTGGGGCCGCGCACCGATCACGACATCCGGCGCGCCCTCGAACGGCAGATCGAGGCGGAGCGCTGGACCCAACTCGACCGCCAACTCGTCCGTGATGCCCGCGATGTTGGTGCGATCGACCTGGCGCCGCATCCCGAACGCCAGCCAGATGAATACCAGGCCCTTAAAATCGGGCGGCTCCGGAAGCTGGAATCGCTCGGCCTCGCCGAGCAGGTCGGCCCCGGGCAATGGTCGATCAGCCAGGATGCCGAGGCAACGCTGCGCCAATTGGGAGAGCGCGGTGACATTATCAAGCGCATGCACCGGGCTCTGACCGAGAAGGGGATCGAGCGTGGCGCCGCAGGTTATGTGCTTGCCGCCGAGAGTCTCGATACCCCGGTCATCGGCCGGCTGGTCGAGCGTGGGCTCGATGACGAGCTGAAAGGGACTGCCTATGCGGTGGTCGATGGCGTCGATGGCCGAACCCATCACATCAAGCTGCCCGATCTTGATGCCGCGGGTGACAGCGCTCCCGGATCGATCGTCGAGCTTCGCAGCTTCGACGATGCGAGAGGGCAGCGCCGCGTGGCGATCGCCGTCCGCTCCGATCTCGACCTGCAAGGCCAGATCTCGGCGTCCGGCGCGACCTGGCTGGACCGGCAGGCCGTCGCGCGCGAGCGGATCGATGTTTCCTCCGGTGGCTTCGGCGCCGAGGTTCGCGAAGCGATGGATTGCCGCGCCGAGCGCCTTCTGCAGGAAGGGCTGGCGGAGCGTCAGGGGCGACGCATCGTCTTCAGCCGCAACCTGATCGACACGCTGCGGCGCCGCGAACTCGACGCGCTCGGCGGCAAGCTGGCGGATGAGACCGGCCTGCCTTTCAACCGGGCCGCCGGCGGCGAATATGTCTCCGGCACCTACCGGCAGCGACTGGCGCTGGCATCCGGCCGCTTCGCCATGATCGACGACGGCCTCGGCTTCCAGCTCGTGCCCTGGTCCCCTTCGCTCGAGAAGAATCTCGGCCGCCACGTCTCGGGCGTCGCGCGGGGCGATGGCGGCATCGACTGGAGTTTCGGCCGCAAACGGGGCCTCGGGCTCTGACACTCAAAGGAAGGAACCACCATGTCCGCGACGAAAATTCTCTGGGGCCAGATCATCACCGTCTTTCTGATCGTCCTCGTCACGACATGGACGGCGACACAATACGTGGCATGGGAGCTTGGGTTTCAGGCGCAGCTCGGGTCGCCATGGTTCCGGGTCGGCGGTTGGCCGGTCTATTATCCGCCCGCGATCTTCTGGTGGTGGTATTTCTATGAAGCTTATGCGCCGGGTATCTTTGCCACGGGTGGGATGATCGCGGCATCGGGCGGATTCATCGCCATTGCCGTCGCGATTGGTATGTCGGTCTGGCGAGCGCGGGAAGCACGGAACGCGGAAACCTATGGTTCCGCCCGATGGGCGCGACCCGATGAAGTCAAGGCCGCGGGACTCCTCGATCCCGATGGCGTCGTGCTCGGGCGCTTCGATCGCGCCTATCTTCGTCACGACGGGCCGGAGCATGTCCTGTGTTTCGCGCCGACACGGTCTGGCAAAGGCGTCGGCCTGGTGGTGCCCACGCTCCTGACCTGGCCAGGGTCGGCGATCGTCCATGACATCAAGGGTGAGAACTGGCAGCTCACAGCGGGCTTTCGCGCCCGGCACGGCAGGGTGCTTCTGTTCGATCCGACCAATCCGGATTCGTCGGCCTATAATCCGCTGCTCGAGGTTCGGCGCGGTGAATGGGAGGTCCGCGACGTCCAGAACATCGCCGACATCCTGGTCGATCCCGAAGGCAGTCTTGAGCGGCGCAATCACTGGGAAAAGACCAGTCATGCCTTGCTGGTCGGGGCCATCCTGCATGTCCTTTACGCCGAACCCGACAAGACCCTTGCTGGCGTGGCCTCGTTCCTGTCCGACCCCAGGCGCACGATCGAAGCGACACTCGATGCGATGATGAAGACCGCGCATCTCGGTGAAGGCGGCCCGCATCCTGTCATTGCAAGCGCAGCGCGCGAACTCCTGAACAAATCCGACAATGAGCGCTCGGGCGTGCTCTCCACCGCCATGTCGTTCCTCGGTCTCTATCGCGATCCCGTCGTCGCCGAGGTGACGCGCCGCTGTGACTGGCGCATCGCCGACCTGGTGGCGGGCGAAATGCCCACGACGCTCTACCTCGTCGTGCCGCCGTCCGACATCAATAGGACGAAGCCCCTTGTCCGCCTCATCCTCAATCAGGTCGGGCGCCGTCTGACCGAAGATTTGCAGACCGAGGCAGGTCGGCACCGGCTCCTGCTCATGCTCGACGAGTTTCCTGCTCTCGGTCGGCTCGACTTCTTCGAGAGCGCCCTGGCCTTCATGGCGGGCTACGGTCTCAAGAGCTTCCTGATCGCCCAGTCTCTGAACCAGATCGAGAAAGCCTACGGCCCGAACAATTCGATACTCGACAATTGCCATGTGCGCGTGAGCTTCGCCACCAACGACGAGCGAACAGCCAAGCGCGTGTCCGATGCGCTCGGCACGGCCACCGAAATGAAGGCAATGAAGAACTATGCCGGCCACAGGCTTTCGCCCTGGCTCGGGCACCTGATGGTCTCCCGCTCCGAGACGGCGCGCCAGTTGCTCACGCCCGGTGAAATCATGCAGCTTCCGCCCTCCGACGAGATAGTCATGCTGGCAGGCACCCCGCCGATCCGCGCGAAGAAGGCCCGCTATTTCGAGGATGTGCGCTTCAAGGAGCGTGTCCTCGCTCCCCCGGAAATGGTCCGATCCGACAATCCACAGTCCGACGACTGGAGCGCCTTGCCGGTGCCGCTGCGTCCGCTGTTCGATACGGCCACGAAGACGTCCGGCGATCCGGATGAAGATCCGACCGGCTCCGAGCGCCGGCATCAGCCGGAGTTGAGCCACGCCAATCCGATCGAGAAGAGGAAGCCAATCGAGAACGAGTTCGATCCACCTGATGAGGACGGTGAGGACGATGCAACCCGCAGCCGGCGCCTCACGCAGGTGATGGGGCTGAACGTGGCGCGTCAGGTGAGCATGGATCCCGGTGACGGGATGGACCTCTGATGGCCAAGACCGCACGCAAGAAGAAATCTCCGGTCTCCGTCTATCTCGACCCCGAGATCATGGCGATGTTGGCGGAATTCGCTGCGCGCCGTGGTCAGTCCCGATCGATGATCGCGGAAGCCGCGATCGCGTCCTTTCTGTCGCCGGATGCCGACGAACGTCGTGAAGCGGCCATCGTCAAGCGGCTCGACCAGATCGACCGGCGCATTTCAAGGCTGGAGCGCGATGTCGGGATCTCGGTCGAAACCCTGGCGGTTTTCGTGCGCTTCTGGCTCACCAGCACGCCAGCGCTGCCCGAGCCGGCGGCACAGGCGGCGCGGGCGAAGGCGAGCGAACGCTATGAAGCATTCGTCGGTGCGCTCGGGCGCCGCCTTGCGGCGGGACCGCAGCTCCGGCAGGAGATCAGCGAAGATGTCAGCCCCGCGCGATCGGAACCATCATAGGGGCCGTGCAGCGAGCCGACGGTGCCGGGCAATCCCGCCGATTTCCTGTATTTGCACGCTACAGTACTACTCCGAAAGACAGTTGTTGAATCCACCCGAATTCGGGTTCTTTTAATCGTCCCCGTCGGGGCAGGACCGAATTGTTCCCGGCCAGAACGGGGACAAGATGGCGGCTTCACATAACAATCCAGAAGGACGCGCGCGCAGTTCGCGCATGCTGCGCACCGCGCTCGGAGCCGCCATCGCCCGCTTTCTGGACGACCCTGCGGTCGTCGAGGTCATGCTCAATCCCGATGGCCGCATCTGGGTGGACCGGTTGTCCGAGGGCCTTGGCGATACAGGGGAGATTCTGCCCGCAGCCGATGGTGAACGCATCGTGCGGCTCGTCGCCCATCATGTCGGTGCCGAGGTGCATGCCGGGGCGCCGCGGGTTTCCGCCGAGCTGCCGGAGACCGGCGAACGCTTCGAAGGCTTGCTGCCGCCTGTCGTCGCCGCGCCTGCCTTCGCCATCCGCAAGCCAGCGGTCGCGGTGTTCACGCTCGACGACTATGTCGCTGCCGGCATCATGACACCCGAACAGAGCGCGACATTGCGCGAGGCCGTGGCGGCGCGCGCCAATATTCTCGTCGCGGGCGGCACTTCGACTGGCAAGACGACCCTGACCAACGCTCTTCTTGCCGAGGTGTCCAACAGCTCGGACCGCGTCGTCATCATCGAGGACACGCGCGAGTTGCAATGCGCCGCGCCCAACCTCGTCGCCATGCGCACGAAAGACGGCGTGGCGACTCTCTCCGACCTCGTCCGTTCCTCTCTGCGGCTTCGCCCGGACCGCATCCCCGTTGGCGAGGTGCGCGGCGCCGAAGCGCTCGACCTGCTCAAGGCCTGGGGGACGGGACATCCGGGCGGCATCGGCACGATCCATGCCGGCTCCGGCATCGGCGCGCTGCGCCGCCTCGAACAACTCATCCAGGAAGCCGTCATCACCGTGCCGCGCGCCCTGATCGCCGAGACGATCGATCTGGTCGCCGTCCTCGCCGGGCGCGGGTCCGCGCGAAGGCTTGTCGAACTCGCGCGCGTCGATGGGCTCGGTCCTGACGGCGACTACCGCATCACCCCCGCAACCAGTTCAGAAGGGAAGCCCGAATGATCCGTCACGCCTTGCGCATTCGCCGTCACATCGCGACAGCCGCGGCCGTCACCTATGTCAGCCTGTTCATGGCCCCGGCCGCGCATGCGTCCGGTTCATCCATGCCCTGGGAGGCCCCGCTCCAGAGCATTCTCGAATCGATCGAGGGACCGGTCGCGAAGATCATCGCCGTCATCATCATCATCGTCACCGGCCTTACGCTGGCCTTCGGCGACACCTCCGGCGGCTTCCGACGGCTGATCCAGATCGTCTTCGGCATCTCCATCGCCTTCGCTGCATCCAGCTTCTTTCTGTCCTTTTTCTCGTTTGGCGGCGGAGCGCTCATCTGATGGCGGCTGTTCTCGAACAGCTCGATGCCGTGCCGGGCTTCACCATCCCGGTTCACAGGGCGCTGACCGAACACATCCTGCTGGGCGGCGCTCCCCGTTCCATTGCGATCCTGAATGGAACGCTCGCCGGGGCGGTGGGCCTCGGCCTGCGCCTCTGGCTGGTCGGTCTGGCGATCTGGGCGGTGGGACATTTCGTGGCGGTTTGGGCGGCAAAACGCGACCCGCTCTTCGTCGAAGTCGGCCGCCGGCATCTGCGTATCCCGGCTTTCCTGGCGGTGTGAGGGCGCGGCGATGATGAACCTGGCCGAATACCGCCGCACCGCCACTCGCCTGGCAGACTATTTGCCCTGGGCCGCATTGGCCGGCTCCGGCGTGGTGCTGAACAAGGATGGCAGCTTCCAGAGAACGGCGAAGTTTCGCGGGCCGGATCTGGATTCGTCGGTCGCCGCCGAACTGGTCGCCGTGGCTGGCCGCATCAACAATGCCCTCCGTCGTCTCGGCTCCGGCTGGTCGATCTTTGTCGAGGCTCAGCGCAGCGAGGCCGCGACCTATCCCGAAAGCCTGTTTCCCGACCCGGCATCGGCCTTGGTCGACGCCGAGCGCAGGGCGGCATTCGAGGAGGCCGGCGTGCATTTCGTGTCGGGTTACTTCCTCACATTCCTCTGGCTGCCGCCGGCCGAGGAATCCGCGCGTGCCGAGACCTGGCTCTATGAGGGCCGCGAGCAATCGGGCGTGAACCCCTGGGAACTGCAGCGCGGCTTCGTGGATCGGACCGACCGCGTTCTGGCCCTACTCGACGGCTTCATGCCTGAATGCCGTTGGCTCGATGACCCAGAGACGCTCACCTATCTCCACTCGACGATCTCCACCAACCGGCATCGCGTACGCGTGCCGGAGGTGCCGATGCATCTCGATGCGCTGCTTGCCGACCAGCCGCTGACCTGCGGGCTGGAGCCGCGCCTCGGCGATCAGCATCTGCGTGTCCTCACCATCATCGGCTTCCCCACCGCCACGACGCCCGGCCTGCTGGATGAAATGAACCGGCTGGCATTTCCCTATCGCTGGAGCACGCGGGCGATCCTCCTCGACAAGCTCGCGGCGACAAGGCTGCTCACCAAAATCCGCCGGCAATGGTTTGCCAAGCGAAAGTCGATCGCCGCGATCGTCAAGGAGGTGATGACCAACGAGCAATCCGCGCTGGTCGACACCGATGCGGCCAACAAGGCCGCCGACGCCGATATGGCCCTGCAGGAACTCGGGCAGGACATGGCGGGCATGGCCTATGTCACGGCCACGATCACGGTCTGGGATGCCGATCCGCGCATCGCCGACGAAAAGCTGCGGCTTGCCGAGAAGGTCGTTCAGGGCCGCGACTTCACGGCGATGGCCGAGACTGTCAATGCCGTCGACGCCTGGCTCGGCTCTCTGCCTGGTCATGCCTATGCCAATGTCCGGCAGCCGCCAATCTCGACGCTCAATCTTGCCCACATGATTCCCCTGAGTGCTGTGTGGGCGGGGCCGGAACGAAACGACCATCTCGGTGCGCCCCCCTTGTTCTACGGCAAGACCGAGGGAAGTACGCCGTTCCGGCTTTCCCTCCATATCGGGGATGTCGGCCACACGCTTGTCGTCGGCCCGACCGGCGCGGGCAAATCGGTGTTGCTGGCGCTGATGGCGCTCCAGTTCCGCCGTTACGCGAGAGCCCAGGTCTTCGCCTTCGACTTCGGCGGCTCCATTCGGGCCGCGGCGCTCGCCATGGGCGGGAACTGGCACGATCTGGGCGGCGGATTGACCGAAGGGTCGGAGGCCTTGGTGTCGCTGCAACCGCTCGCCCGCATCGACGACGCCTATGAGCGTTCCTGGGCTGCCGAATGGATCGGCGCCATCCTGGCGCGCGAGGGTGTCGCCGTCACGCCGGAGGTGAAGGAACACATCTGGACGGCACTGTCCTCGCTCGCGTCCGCGCCCCCAGGGGAGCGCACCATCACCGGCCTCGCCGTGCTGCTGCAATCCAATGACCTCAAACAGGCGCTGCGACCCTATTGTGTCGGCGGTCCCTATGGCCGGTTGCTCGATGCCGAGACCGAGCACCTCGGCTCTGCCGACGTGCAGGCGTTCGAAATCGAGGGGCTGGTCGGAACGGGGGCGGCGCCTGCGGTCCTGTCCTACCTGTTCCATCGGATCGGCGACCGGCTCGATGGCCGCCCGACGCTGCTCATCATCGACGAGGGCTGGCTCGCCCTCGACGATGACGGTTTCTCCGGCCAGCTCCGCGAATGGCTGAAAACGCTCCGCAAGAAGAACGCCTCGGTCATTTTCGCCACGCAGAGCCTGTCGGACATTGATGGCAGCGCGATCGCGCCCGCCATCATCGAGAGCTGCCCGACGCGGCTGCTCCTGCCGAACGAGCGCGCGATCGAGCCGCAGATCACGGCCATCTATCGCCGCTTCGGTCTCAACGATCGCCAGATCGAGATCCTCGCACGGGCGACACCCAAGCGGGACTATTACTGCCAGTCGAGACGCGGCAACCGGCTGTTCGAGCTGGGCCTCAGCGAAGTCGGACTCGCGCTCTGCGCCGCGTCTTCCAAATCCGATCAGGCCGCCATCGAGCGCGTCCACGCCGAGCATGGGGCCGACGGCTTCCTTGCCGCCTGGCTGCGCCATCGCGGCGTGGACTGGGCCGCCGACCTGATCCCCGGCCTCCCCAATCTCGTCCCGGGGCCACCTTCGGGCCCGGAGGATGAGCCGGCACCAGGCATCTCGAGCCAAGCCGGGCCCCAAGACGAATTCTCAATCGATGAATAGTTCAACCAAGAGGAGATCGACCTGTGACCTTTCCCAAAATGCACCGTTTCACGCGTGTCTCGCTGCTCGCCCTGGCGCTTGCGACGCCGCTTGCGCCGGTGCTTACCACACCCGCACACGCCTTTTTCGGCGGGTTCGGCCGCATCGTCTACGATCCGACCAATCATGCCGAAAACCTGCTGACAGCCGCTCGATCCCTGGAGCAGATCAACAATCAGATCGCCCAGCTTCAGAACGAAGCGCAGATGCTGATCAACCAGGCCCGCAATCTGGCGAGCCTGCCGTTCTCCTCGCTCCAGCAGCTTCAGCAAAACATCCAGCGCACCCAGCAGCTCTTGAGCCAGGCCCAGAGCATCGCATTCGACGTCCAGCAGATCGACCGGATGTTCCAGGAGGACTACGGCAAGCTGTCGATCTCGGCCACCGACGCGCAGCTGATCGCCGATGCCCGTTCGCGCTGGGAAAACACCGTGGGCGGGTTGCAGGACGCCATGCGCGTCCAGGCCGGCGTGGTCGGCAATATCGACAGCAATCGCAGCGCGATGTCCGCGCTGGTCGATCAGAGCCAGAATGCGGTCGGTGCGCTGCAAGCGACGCAGGCGGGTAACCAGCTTCTCGCACTGCAATCCCAACAGCTTTCGGACCTCATCGCGGTGATCTCCGCCAATGGCCGCGCCACAGCCATGCTCGAGGCCGACCGGGCGACAGCCGCCGAACAAGGCCGCATCCAGCGCGAGCGCTTTCTGACACCTGGCTCGGGCTATCAGCCTGGCAATGCGCAGATGTTCAACCGCGGTAACTGATCCCGGGAGGGTTTCCCATGGATGGGAAAATGCTGGCCCGGATCGGGGCGATCATATTCATCGCCATAGCGATCACCGCCACGGTGATCGAGATGACCCGGGAAGAGGAACCGGCGCGGGTGAGATCCGCGCCGGAGCTCCAGCCCGAGGCGGATCCTCTGCGCCTGACGCTTCGGCGATGCCAGCGACTCGGAGAAGCCGCCACCAGCGACGCCGAGTGTCTTTCGGCCTGGGCAGAGTCCCGCGACCGCTTCCTTGGCCGTTCTCCGGCGCCCGCCGCCCCGGCAGTCGAAGGGGAGCGATGAGCCGTGGGCGGGATGGGGGTCATCGACAATTTTCTCGGCGTCTTCACGAGCTATATCGACAGCGGATTCGGGTTGCTCGGCGGCGAAGTCGCCTTCATCGCGACTACGCTGATCGTCATCGATGTGACGCTCGCGGCACTGTTCTGGAGCTGGGGTGCCGACGATGACATCATCGCTAGGCTGGTGAAGAAGACCCTCTTCGTTGGTGTCTTCGCCTACCTGATCGGCAACTGGAACAATCTCGCGAAGATCGTTTTCGACAGCTTTGCGGGTCTCGGCCTGCAGGCCTCGGGCACGAGCTTTTCCGCGGCCGATCTGATGCGCCCGGGCCGCGTCGCACAAACCGGCCTCGATGCAGGCCGACCGCTGCTCGATGCGATCTCGGATCTGATGGGTTTCGTTTCCTTCTTCGAGAACTTCATCCAGATCGCCTGCCTGCTGTTCGCCTGGGCGCTGGTGCTGCTCGCCTTCTTCATCCTTGCCATCCAGCTCTTCGTCACGCTGATCGAGTTCAAGCTGACGACGCTTGCAGGGTTCGTCCTCATTCCCTTCGGTCTGTTCGGCAAGACCGCCTTCATGGCCGAGCGTGTGCTCGGCAATGTCGTCTCCTCTGGCATAAAGGTGCTCGTCCTCGCCGTGATCATCGGCATCGGCTCGACGCTGTTTTCCCAGTTTACCGCAGGCTTTGGTGGCACGACCCCGACCATCGATGACGCCATGGCGATCGTGCTGGCCGCACTTTCCCTTCTCGGCCTCGGCATCTTCGGCCCCGGTATCGCCTCGGGCCTCGTGTCGGGCGGGCCGCAGCTCGGCGCCGGCTCGGCTGTCGGAACCGGGCTTGCCGCCGGTGGCATGGTCCTGGCGGGCGGCGCCGCCGCAGGCATGGCCGCAAGGGGAGGCGCGGCCGCCCTGTCGGGAGGAGCCGCGGCCGTCCGTGGTGGCGCGACCGCCGCGGGAGGCGCCACAGCCGCCTATAGCGTCGGATCGCTGGGCCAGTCCGGTGCGGCAGGTGTCGTCTCCGGTGTTGGAGGTGTCGCCCGGGCAGCCGGTTCCGCCGCCGCCTCGCCGCTGAAACGCGCCGCCTCCAGGGCAAACGAGAGCGTCAGGTCCAGTTTCTCCGATGGTGTTCGCGCCGGGTTCGGCGCGACAGGCGGGTCATCGTCCATGGGCACCGTCGGCGGCGCAGGCGATGCCGCCGCCCCATTGGCCTCGGCCTCCGCTGGCGGTCCTCCGGCATGGGCGCAGCAGATGCAGCGCCGACAAGCGCTTGGCCACGGCACGACCATGGCGGGCCATGCCGTGCGCTCCGGCGACAGCCACGGCTCCGGCTCTTCCGTCAATCTTTCCGAAAGCGACCGCTCATGAATCTGTTCAAACGATCATCGACACATTACGGCAAAACACCCGAACCCGAGACGCCTTACCAGAAGGCCGCGCAGGTCTGGGACGAGCGCATCGGCTCGGCTCGCGTTCAGGCAAGGAACTGGCGTTACATGGCCTTCGGCTCGCTGGTCCTCTCGGCCGGCTTCGCCGCCGCCCTGGTCTGGCAGTCGGCGCAGGGGACGATCGTGCCCTGGGTGGTGCAGGTGGACAATCTCGGTCAGGCGCAGACGGTAGCGCCCGCAACCGCGGACTACCGCCCGACCGACCCGCAAATCGCCTGGCATCTCGGCCGCTTCATCGAGCAGGTGCGGGCCATTCCGGCCGACGCAATCATTGTCCGCCAGAACTGGCTGCGCGCCTATGAATGGACGACCGACCGGGGAGCGGCGGCGCTCAACGACTATGCCCGTGCGAATGACCCCTTCACGCGCGTTGGTCGCCAGCAGGTGGCGGTCGAGGTCTCCTCGGTGATCCGGGCGTCACCGGACTCCTTCCGCGTCGCCTGGACCGAACGCCAATACGAGAACGGCCAACTCTCCACCACCGAGCGCTGGACCGCGATCCTGACCATCGTGATCCAGACGCCGCGCGACGCCGAACGGCTGCGTGCCAATCCGCTCGGCATTTACGTCAACGCCATCAACTGGTCGCGGGAGATGAGCCAATGACCCGCACGCGGATCCGTAAGTCCGGCTTTCCGGCTCTCCGCAACCCCGCGACCGTGGCCTTGCTGGCCGCGACGGCGCTGGCTGGATGTGCCACCAATCGGGTTCCTCAGTTCAGTTACGATGCCGACGTCCCGCCGCTCCCTGTGGCGCAGGCACCTGTCACCGACGACCGGCCGCGTCCGCTGCACACGCCTCCCTCCTGGAACGTCGCGCGGGGCGGTGCAGCCGCAGGCACGCCGGCGGGACGGGTGGAGAACGCCAATGCCGCCGCCCGCGTCGAACCGCGCCGCGAGGGCTATTACAACGCCATCCAGATTTACCCGTGGTCCGAGGGCGCCCTCTATCAGGTCTATGCGGCGCCGGGGCAGATCACCAATATCGCCCTGGAGCCAGGTGAGGGCCTCACTGGCGCCGGTCCGATCGCGGCGGGCGATACCGCACGATGGATCATCGGTGATACCGAGAGCGGAAGCGGTGCGCACCGGCGCGTTCATGTGCTGGTGAAGCCGACGCGGCCGGACATCTCGACGAATCTGGTCATCACCACGGATCGCCGCATCTACATGATCGAGCTGCGCGCCCGCGAGGAGCTCTACATGCCTGCCGTCGCTTGGGCCTATCCCGCGCCGCCGGCGGGGCAGCGTCAGTCGGTCCCGGCCGCGCCCGTCATCCCGGCCGAGGCCTCGCGCAACTATCGCTATGGTCTGACCGGCGACAGCCCGCCGTGGCGGCCGATCTCGGTCTTCGACGATGGCCGGCGCGTCTACGTCGTTTTCCCGCGCGGCATCGTCCAGGGCGAGATGCCGCCGATCTTTGTGCTCGGCTCGGATGGTGAGCCACAGATCGTCAACAGCCGCATCCACCAGAACATCCTGATCGTCGACCGCCTGTTCGGCGCGGCCGAGCTGCGCCTCGGAAGCGGTGAGCGCCAGCAGACTGTCCGGATCGTCCGGATCGAACAGCGGCAGGCGGCCGCCCGACCGGCCCGCGCGACCGGAGGCGCCTCATCATGACCGAGGAAGCAACCACCACGACAACCACGAGCGCGGCAACGGCCACACCCATGCGCTTGCGCGCAGATCCGCCGCGCGTGACGCGGCTTTCCCGCAAGATGCTTGCCGGTGTCGGCGCCGTCGCGTTGCTCGGGATCGGCGGAGCGCTCATCTATGCGCTCCAGACCCGGGACGCAGGGCAGGGCGGCGAAGAACTCTATTCAACCGAGAACCGTCCCACGGCCGATGGCCTGTCCGGCCTGCCGAGGGACTATACCGGCCCGGTCCTTGGACCACCTTTGCCAGGTGATCTCGGCGGCCCGATCCTTGATGCGCAAAACCGGGGACAGCCGGTCGCACCACCTGTCGTGGCGGCGCCGGCCGTCGACCCGGAGGAGCAGCGCCGGCTTGCCGAGGAAGAGGCGGCGCGCCTCAGCCGCGTTTTCTTCCAAACCGCTCCGGGCACGGCAATTGCCACCGGAGGTCCGGGTCTGGCCGGTCTCGACCTTGGCTCGCAAACCGGCGAGACGGCCGGACAGGATCGGCACACGGCTTTCCTCAACGGCCCTGTGGATCGCCAGATTGTTGCGCTCGATCGCATCGTGCCGCCGGCATCGCCCTACATCCTTCAGGCGGGAGCTGTTATCCCGGCCGCGATGATCACCGGCATCCGGTCCGATCTGCCCGGACAGATCACCGCACAGGTTACGGAAAACGTCTATGACAGCCCGACCGGATCGCTGCTCCTCATCCCGCAAGGCACGAGGATTATCGGGCAATACGATGCCGGCGTGACCTTCGGCCAGCGCCGTGTCCTGCTCGTCTGGAATCGTCTGATCCTGCCCAACGGCCGCTCGGTCGTGCTCGAACGCCAGCCCGGCGCGGATGCCAGCGGTTATGCCGGTCTCGAGGATGGAGTCGACTATCATTGGTGGGATCTGATGAAGGCTGCGGGCCTCTCCACGCTGCTCGCGGTCGGCACGGAACTCGCCACCAGTGACGAAGATCGGTTGATCCGCGCCATCCGCGACGGGGCGCAGGACACCATCAACCAGGCGGGTCAGCAGATCATCCAGCGCCAGTTGCAGGTTGCGCCGACGCTCACCGTTCGGCCGGGCTTCCCGGTCAGGGTGATCGTCACCCGCGACCTCGTTCTCGAACCCTACAGGAGTTGACCATGGCGAAGCTGAAACTCGGACCCATCGTCGAGGACAGACCGGTCAAGGTGACGGTGGAACTGCCCGGACCGCTTCATCGCGACCTCGTCGCCTATTCCGAGGTCCTGGCGTGCGAGTCCGGTCAGCCCGCCACAGACCCGGCCAAGCTGATCGTGCCGATGCTGGAGCGGTTCATCGCCACCGACCGGGGTTTCGCGAAGGAGAAGCGCAGCAGGTCGGGCGGCCACCAATGACCTGTACTACCTGCGATCAGGAGCGGTGGCCGCGATGATCTCGAGAAGCGTATCAATGACGACGATCGCCGCGTCGAACCGGGCTTCGTCACCCGGCGCTCGGTTCTGCAGCGCAAGGGTGACCGCGCCGTGAACTGCTGCCCAGTAGGTGAAAGCGTACCGGTTCGGGTCCATTCCGGGGAGAAAGCCCCGCTTCTGGCAGGCCTTAATCGCCTTCACAGCCAGTTCCAGCACGGACGCTCCGGCATCGGACGAAAGTGGATCCTGGTCCGCGGCGACGCCCGGCGGTGGAGAAAACATCAGGCGGTATAGCGTCGGATTGTTGAAGGCGAACTGGACATAGGCGCGGGTGCCTTCACGCAGATATGCGAGCGGATCGGAGCGCAAGCGCTTCGAAAGCGCAAGCTTCTCCTCATAAAGCCGCCGGAATCCAGCATCGTGCACCGCCCGCAGCAATGCGTCCTTGTTGCGGAAATGCCCGTAGAGAGCGGGCGCGGTACAGCCGACCGCCTCGGCGACCGCCGCCAGCGGCACATCGAAATCGTCCCTCTCGCCAAGGAGCCGGATGGTCTCCTCGACCGCTCTTCGGGAAATGTCGAGCGCGTCTTCCTTCTTCGGGCGGGCCATCAGTACTGCCCGCGCTGCGGTCGCACTGCCCCGGGTGCCGACTGCGGTTCCAAGGACCAGGGCATCATCGTTTCGGAAGGCACATTGCTTCTCTCCTGCTGGCGGACGGCTGACCGGAGTTTACTTAATGCCATTAATTTTCCGTTGACGTTGGCAATGTCAATCTGCACGATACCGCTAACTGAATATTGTTAAGTTTCTTGCGTGGGCGAAATATGACGACACGACGCAGGGAAAACCGCGCGGCAGGAGCATCAAGCGGCTTCGAGGGTAGGGCGCGACCATCCTGCCCGATGGATGGCATTGGCCGCAACCCTCGGGCAGACGGGAACCTGTGATCGTGGATGGGGCGGAAAATATCGTTCCGCGTCCGAGCGACAATGCTCCAGATGAAATCCTGATACCCGAGCTGCCGCGCAGCCGCATCAAGCTCCAACACCTCCGTTATTTCGTGGCGGCGGCAGAGCACGGCAGCTTCCGAAAAGCGGGCCGAGCACTCGATATCGAAGAGTCGGCCATCAGCCGCCGCATTCGCGACATGGAAGATGAACTCGGCGCGTCCCTGTTTCAGCGTCATGCGGGCGGAGTTCGCTTGACGCTTGCCGGCCAGCGGTTTCTGAAGCCAGCGAGAACGGCGCTCCGGCATATCGACGCAGGCGCCAGTGAAGTCGCTGCGGTTGGCCGGTCCGAGGAGGGACACGTCCGGGTCGGCGTCTTCTCGTCGCTTGCGTCCGGCTTCCTGTTCGACCTGCTGCGACGGTTCGGTAAACTCCATCCGAATGTCCGGGTCGATCCCATCGAGGGAAACCCGGCGGAGCACGTCGCTGCCGTCCGGACATTGAAACTCGACGTGGCCTTTATAACGGGCACGAAGACCTGGGACGGCTGTGAGACCGAGCATCTGTGGTACGAGAGGGTCTTCGTCGTGTTGCCCGACGATCATCCCCTGGCAAACAAGGTCGAACTCGGATGGCCGGACCTGGTGTCGGAGCGGTTCATCGTGAGCGATGTTGCCCCGGGCCAGGAAATCCACGACTACCTGGTTGCACACCTTGCAGACCTCGGCAGCCATCCTGAGATTCACCCCCAACAGGTCGGACGCGACAACATCCTTTCCCTGGTTGCCGTAGGTCGCGGCCTCACGCTGACGAGCGAGGCTACGACCGTCGCGCAGTTTCCTGGCATCGCTTATCGGCAACTCGCTGGTGAGGTATTGCCGTTCAGCATGGTCTGGTCCGCCCGAAACGATAACCCCGCATGCCGACGGCTGCTGAGTCTGGCGCGCACCCTGGGCCACACGCCAAGGGTATCTCACCCGCCGGCCTGACATCGGTGACGGACAGACCACGCCGCGGTCCGCCTGGCTATTCGACCGACTTTTCGACAAATCCGAGAGTGTTGGCGTTTTCGACGAGCGTTCGTACTTTGGCGCGGTCGAGACCGGAGGGAACTTCGGCCTCGATTTCGAGCCTGAGCTTCACATCGCTTCCGGGCAGTATCGTGAGCTGCTCGACAATGGCCTCGACGATCTGATGCATGTCTCTCGCCGGTCTCTCGGCGGAAATCATCACCATACCGGTAAATCGGGTCGGCTTCCGTTCGGCGGGAGTCGGCTCGGATGTGCCGCCACTGGGCTGCTCGCCCGGAACCGGCGTTCCGTCCCCCGGCTCCGCGGGAGTGCCCGCCGGCCCCGGCTGAACGGGTGTCGGACGATGCGCCTCCGCGACGTCCGGCTTTACGATGACGCTATCGCTATCGATGACAACAACGGCGTTGCCGGCGCGCTCAATTGCCAGACCCAGATAGCTGTCCGCCTTCTCATCCCATCGTTCGGCATATGCGAAGGGGCCAGGAATCATGGCGCTAACGGCCGCTTGCACGGCTTTGACCAGGACGTCCTGGTTCTTCACGCGCGGGAGATAGATGTGGCGGTTGAGGTACTCCCGCAGGTCTTTCAGAGAGAGGTGCGGCTTGCCATTCCAGATGTATTTCTGGAGATCGCGATCAAGCCGCGCTGGCCCCAACTCGGTCAGCAGACCTTCCTCCGCCACGAGCTTCTTGCTCGCGCGCGCCAGCAGCCCATCCTGCGCCGGAATCTTGCCGGAAGCCCACTCTACATCGGCCTGAGCACTCTCCTGCACTGGATAATGCAGGTAGCACCACGCCTCCTTGAGGCGGGTTTTCATCGTCTCGTTCGATTCAGCCAGCTTGGCCTTTGCGAGCGCGCTGTCGCTCTGGGTGAGGTTGAGCCGTTCGGTGTCACGAACGATCTCACCCCATGCCAGGGAGGCGCGCACGGCGTCCTTCAGGTTGTCGAGCTGACGGGCATCCGCAGCGATGAACACCAGCATGTTGCGATAGACGCGCGGCGTGCTGCCGCGCTGCATCAGGATGTCCTTCGCCTCGATCAGGGCGTCGGAGCCGTCACGGCCATTGTGCGGGTGCGCCACGCCGAGCACAACTGCTCGCACTCCGCCAGCTTCGTCAGGCACCTCGGCCGAGGAGGCAGGGGCTACCTGCACGGCGTCGAAATGCCCGCGATCTGCAAGGCCATTGACATATTTTCCGAGCTCGGTGTCGATCGTGACGTCGACAAGAGCAGCCTCTACCTGGGCTGCCTTGTCTGCCGCAATGCGGTTGAGGCTCGCCGACATCGAGTACCAGTACCGGCCAAGATCGGCGTGCATGAACTTGGCCTGGTTGGTCAGCCGCCGGAGCGCATCGCCGAAGATTGCCGGGCGCTCTCCGGGCTGCACGACGCCGAGATTGATCTGCTTGTCGTCCAGGCCGGTGTTCTGCTGCTGGTGTGTCGGCGCCGTTCCCATAAAGATCGCGCGGGCAACTCGCCGCGTGGCCGAGTAGCGATTCAGGTTCGGGGCCGACTGATCGATCTTGTAGGGCGTGGATGCCGTGCCATCGACATCGCCGGCGATGATCGATTGCCAGCTCACGTCCAGATAGTGGAGCAGTTCGGGTTCTACGCGTGGCGAACTCACCGCCACGCTGCCGGGCATGATCATCACCGACGGGTCGCCGCTCATCCACAGCTCGTGGATGGCCTGCGCCATCAGGCGCAGTACGCCGCGTGTGCGCTGGAATTTTTCGAGCGAGCCCCAGCTCGTGTAGAGCTGATCGAACAGTTCGGGATGGATCGGATAGGCCTTCTCCAGCTTGCGCCGGTAGTCCTCATCCGAGCAGCCTTGCGGGAAGTCGTTGGCATTTTCGCGATAGAGCTTGGCGAACTGCTTCAGCGTGTTGTCGCGATGGTGGAACTTGTCGCCGGGAATTTCCTTGAACAGCCGCCGACGGACGATCTCGTAACTCTCCTCCTGGCTCGCGGGCCGCCACGAGGATTCGACCCGGCTGAAGGTCTGCTTGAGGCGGGCGAGCGCTTCCTGACCGCCTTCGCCGCCTACCTCGATCTGCGACGCTGGCAATGATGCGACCAATAGGGTCTGGGGGCTGGCCTTGACGGCCTCGGTAAGTGACTGGACGAAGGACAGGTTTGCGTCGAACGAACCGGAGGGCAGCCCGTCAACCCTGTAGATCTGCCGCAGGTACGCAACCCATTCGTCGATCAGGACAAGGCACGGCGCATACTTCTTAAAGATCGCCTCGAGCAGGTTCGAACCGGGCGCAATACCGCTGGCATCGTTCTCCGCGACCATGTCGAAGGCCTCTGCGCCCCCAAGCTGCCAGGCGAGTTCGCCCCAGGTCGTGCGGATCTTGCGACCACCTTCGGCGTTGAGCACATCCTGTGGTCCACGCGACGTTCCAACGAGCACCGCACGATTGATGCCACCGGGCACGCTCAACCCATTCTGATCCAGCAGTCGGTCCAGTCCCGACAGGTCCTGAACCGGTGTACCACCCGCCATATGATAGAGGGCCAGCATAGAGTGCGTCTTGCCGCCGCCGAAGTTGGTTTGCAGTTCAACGACCGGATCGCCGCCGCTGCCCGATAGCCGCTTGGCCGCGCCTACCAGGAGCGTACTAAGACCCTCCGTCAGATAGGTCCGGCTGAAAAACTGCTTCGGATCGCGATATTCGGCCGGGGCGCTCCCCGCATGGACCTTGGCGAGGTCGGCAGCGAACTCGGCTTGCTGGAACTCGCCGGTGGCCACGTCAGGATGGGGCTCGACAATCTCGCGCCACGGCAGCAGACCGGCCACAGTCTCGACGGAGATTTCGAGGCGCTGGGTCTTCCGCCGCTCCTCGTTGCGCTGAAGCTCGGTGAACTTCGTACGCAGGATTGTATCCCGCATCTTGGAAAGCTGCTCGGCGACTTCGCCGGCGCTAATTGCTTCCATCAGCCGGCGCATGGAATCGAGCGCACGCTCGGCGTCGTCGTAGGTGAAGTTTTCATTGTGCGAGAGCTTGTTGCGAACTTCGAGCAGCTCGGACACATATGACCGTTCAGGATGCCCGAGGACGGTCGCGAAGGCGTCCCTCCAGAAGGCCATCATCGCCTTCAGCAATCCCTGCTGATCCCAGGCGACTTCACCGGCTGAATTTGGCCGCAAGCCCTGGACACGCTGGACCACTTCCACTTGCCAGTGACCCGTGATCGAACTTTCCAGCCGCTTTTCGACGAAGGGAATGAGCGCCGATGGCAGCAGCTCCATTCCCTCGAATACGTATTGGCGTGTACTCTTGGCCACGTCCGTTCCCCCTTAGATGTCCAGCCGGATCTGGCGATCGCCGATCGTGTCGTGGATTGACGCCGCCTGCCGGGTCAGTTCCGCCCAGTCGGCGATCAACGCGTTGTAGGCCGTAGCCTCCTTCGCATCTTTCCGCTTGTTGGCGCTGATGTCGTACAGGCAGTAGGCGAGATCCTTCACCGCCTCGGCCCTGGTGTTGATCTTTTTCAAGAGAACGGCCGTATCGTGAGATATCCCGTCCTTCTCATGCTGTCGGACGAGATGCTGGAGGCACTCCCACACTGTGAGATGGCGGTCCTCCTCCGGCTCCCAATCGTCGTCGAGTTCATCGCGGCCGAGGATGCGGACCTTGCCGGCGGCGCTTTCGACGATGCCGGCGTGCTTGACGCTCTCGACCGAGATGCCGCGCGCGCGGGCGAGGTTGTCGGCGATACCGTAATCCCCTTTGCCGTTCCCGTTCTGCTCGAACCAGGTGATGGCAAAACGGGTGTCGGCGTCGAACTCACCCTGAATGCCGCCGAGATACTCGTCGAGTTCCCGATTGATGAGTTGGAGCGCGGTTTTCACGCTCATTGGGCTGTCATCAGATTCCAGCACGGCCTTGTAGCGCGAGAAGACGCCCATGCCGGGGCCGATGGCTGATTGCGGCATGTCGGCCGGGGCGATGTTGGCGGCCTGAAGCTCGGCGATGGCCGGGGGCAGTTCGCGTTTCAGGGCGCGGATGAACTCCGCGCGGGTGATGGTGTCGGCGGCTGCGTCCTTTTTGCGGCAGACGAGTACGACTGAGTTAGCAAGGGCATTTGTCCCAACCGCGATCATCCGTCCCGGTTTTTCTGTACGGAGCGGCCAGGTTCCCACCACGGAGTAACCAGCATCCATCACCGATTGAACAAAGGTCGCCCAACCTGTTGAGCTGACGCCCTCTTGCTCAATCTCACTCTGCTTGAACGCGTAGTATATCGTCGCTGGAAAGGCACCACTTCCAGCCTCCGCCATTCGGGCGATGGCGCGACTCATTCCATCAAGAAAGAAGTCGTCAGCGGCCTCCTTTCCTCCATGGCGATAGGGGGTCGCCACCAGTTCCTCCGCCTTTGGCGTCGTTATAAGAGAAAACAGCTCGGGATAGATGCTTCGCAATGCCGGCTTCATCCAGCAGAAGAAAAAGTCAGACAAGTCGGCGTAGCCAATATTGTCGTAGTATGGCGGGTCCGTGGAGATTGCGGTACTTGAAGGATACTCGACGCCTTGCGCATCATTCTGTGTGATCGCAGACTTCTCGTCTGTTGCTCCGAGCACCTCAAATCCTTTCACCATTCTTGTGAAGAGGCTGTGGTAACTCCCGCTGGACTCACTGAACACGTTTACCTCGGCAAAATCCCATGTCATTGGCAGAGATTGACGAGAAAACGTGGATCTCATCTGCTGGTTGGGACTGTTCCATCCGCAAATAGTTGAGCAGTGGTTGGCGACTTGGCCAACCAGAAATCCAAGATAGATACTCACGGCTTCGGCGTATGCCAGTGCGCCTTTGCCTCCATCCCGAAGTGGCGTGCCGTCAGCCGGCAGCCCAGAGGACGCTGCGTCGTATTCTATTTTCGCGCGTGCTTCATGTACCAAGTCGCTCAACGTATTCAACGCGACAAGTTGCCGGCTAGTGAATAAATCGCCGAAGTTTGTAAGGCCGTAGTCTACCGTCCAGAAGTTCCGTGGATCATTCGGCAACGCCGCTTCAGGTCTCCAGTTGGACTCAGCGGAAACGGCGATAGCGACCTGGTCGTCTGTTGGAGCTGCGTAAGCACGCCCACGCTTGCCTTCAGCCACGATGGCGAGAAGAGTCGCCCCCATTCGCCCATTTTTGCCCATGCGCTTGACATAGTCCGGTGTGATCGCAGTGTCCGACATCAGGCAACGGAAGTTCGCACCACGTCCCGCTTTTGTGCCATTTTTTGCTTCCGCAATCTCAGCCTTTGTCCCGTTTCGTCGAATGCCGTATGCGATCGTCTTGGTTGACCGGTCGACAATTGGCTCGACCCAAGCTTCTTTTCCCGGTTTTGAGCTCAGCAGGAAACTGGATGCAATCGGCACCTGCACATCAGAAAAGGCCGGGTCCGGGCTTGGCACGGTCCGCGCCCAGATCCAGGCAATTACCGTTGCTTTGTCCCCGCCATACGCGTTCGGCAGGTCCACCTGCGGGTAGAGATGCCCGATTCGCTCCCATGCCTTCTCGCGCATCCATTCGCCGTAGAATTTCAAATCCTCGGCAAGCCCTTCCGCATTGCGGTAGAACGACCGGTCCTTGATACCGGGGTGGATGGGGGGCGCGTCCTTGAACTTCGGCGGGACCTCGATCATCGCCTTGCCGATCATCACCGCCACCGGGTTCAGGTCGGACCCATAGGCGGGCAAGCCTAGCCGCTGCGCCTCCAGCGGGATCGACCCGCCGCCTGAGAACGGGTCATAGACCGGCGGCAGTTCGCCTCCACAACTGCGCCGGATCTCGGCGCGCGCACGCTCCAGCACTTCCTCGTTGGTCGAGTTCTCCCACTTTACCAGGTCCCCTATGATGGCGAAGAGCCGTCTGCGTTCGATTTCGACTGCCGCGTCCTCTAGTGTTGGCTCCGGCGCATTCGCCGCCGCCCCCTGCGCCGACGCTTTGCTCATCTCCCAGGCGCGGAGCCGTGCGGGCAGCTCCGCCTCGGCCTGAGCACGCAGCTTCGGATCGGTCATCAGCTCGTCCACTCGCGACGAAGGATCGTCCACCAGCTGCGCAAACAGTACCGCCCGGCACGCGGCGAGCGGCCGCCGAGCCCACCAGAGGTGCAGGGTGGAGGGATGCCCATGCCGGATTGACTTCTCGCGCGCCGACGCCGCGTTGATCGCCTCGAGCGGGATTGCGACTTCGATGAGTTTCTTTTTCATTTTCCTAGTTCATCTAGCTTGGAGGCATCGTCTTCGTCGATCTGCACGAAGTTCTGCGGTGGATGGAAGTTAAAGATCCGTCGGACGTCTGACACAGTAAGCGGCAAAGCAAATAGATTCGGCTGACCTAGCTTGAAGACACCGACAGACTCGGCACCCGCAAGATATTCTGCCAAATCTCGCCTATCGATAGCGCCCTCCTTCGTCATACCAAGTGCGGTATTTGTCTCAACGCGCTCCAGACTGGATACTTCTGCCCAGCCAATTATCGAACTTGTAGGTGCCCCGACATAGAAATAGACGCGACTTGGCTTTTCTCGGGGAAATCTCTTACGAAAGAACGCTTTGACTCTTCCCTCTACAATCGGCTCAAGCCACTTCCCCTTGAATGAATAGATGACGCTGTGATTTTGATTCGTTGTACTCATCACTTCACCTCGGTGCTGCGGCGCGAGCTAGGAGGCTCGTTAGGTTGAACTGGATGGCGGTGACATCGAATTTCGGCTCATTATCCTGCAGCGGGCCGTGGATGTAGCGGGGCTCCCGCGCGAAGCCGTTTTCGACGTGAACGACGGCCAGGATGAACTTCTCCGGCTCGTGTAGTGAAGTGATGATCTCCTGCCGCGTGAGCATCACGGTGTCCGCGCCGTCGATGCGTCCTTTGACCTCGATAAAGCGCAGGTGCCCCGATTTCGGATCGTGCGACGCGATATCGTAGCCAATTTTTTGTGCGGAGACGTCGACAGGAACATGCCCGAGCGCGCGTTCTGCGGCCATGACCGCTTCCATCGCGGCGAGTTCGATCGCGCGCCGCGCCGCCGGATCTTCGGCGAAGCGATTGGGTACGGTTGGTGATTGACGTGCGACAAGAAGACCTCGCGGAATGACCACCATCCCGCCACGCACACGGGGTGGCTGCGAAGTGATGAACCGCTCCTGTTGCAGCTGGTCCATTCGGCGCTTCTGGCGCTCGGCCAGTTCCTCGGCGCGTCGCTGGGCATTTTGCCAGCTCAGCCGTGCCTTTTTGCCGGCCTTCTCCTCCTCCTTCAGTTCGAAGGCCCGGGAATCCCAGTAATTGATTTCCTTCTTAAGCCGGGCGCGAACCTCCTGTTCGACTTTGTCGATTTCCGGAAGCCGGCGAGCTTTGATCTCCGCGATATGCCCCTGTGCCAGCTCCACGGTGGCGAAGCGGATGGCTATCTTCTCCAGCTCACTCGTCAGCCAATCCTCATTGAGCAGGTCGCGGACAGCGTCGATCTCTTCGGTAGTTGCGGGGCGAAGGTTGAGATGCGGCGCGATACCAGCGTTGACCGCGTCGCCCGCCTGGTCGATCGCGGCGAACTGGAGGCGTTGTGAGATCACATGCGGTTTGCCGCCACTCGTCATTCGTCCATCCTGAACCGCATGCTCCAGCAGGAAGATCGCCGAGAGGCTATCGCCCGGGTCAGTGTCATCGACCAGGATCGCGCCTTGCCGCATGATCTGCTCATACTGTTCCCGGATCAGGCTGATCACCGCTTCCAGCAGCGGGTGCCCAGGACAGATGAAGGCCGCAACCGGTTGCTGGTTGATCAGGCTCTTTTCAAAGCAGATCCGCTCATACTGCTTTTGGATCGGCGCGCCGGTGCCGATCTGCCGATCGCGTTCGCGGATACGCACCGGTACATGAGTGATTTCCCAGCGCCCTTCCTCACGGCGCTTGAGGCGGCCGCCGAGATGCTGGAATGCCTCGACGAAGAAACTCTGGATATGATGCGGCTGAAGGCGCAGTGCTTCGGCCCGTTCCATCTCGAGCCGCAGCTCCTCGACTTTGGCTTCGGGCATGGTGTCGTTGGTCAGGGCCCGCCGCCGGAGCAGCTCAAGCAGGTGCGTCTGGTCGACCGCGCCATCGACCTGCTGCAAAAGGCGAGACTTCACCTCGTCCTGCTCGCCATACTGAATCGCCTGGAACAGAAGGTCCTTGAGCGCGGTGCCTTCGAACAGTTCACCGAGCACGTCATAGACGCGCCCACCCAGGGCCTCGCGCGCAGCCTCCAGCTTTTCGAGGAGGCGGGCATAGACTTCGCCCTCGCGCGTGTCACCTGCGACCAGGTTCCAGAGATGGCAAACCTCCGTCTGGCCGATGCGATGGATGCGGCCGAAGCGTTGTTCAATCTTGTTGGGATTCCAGGGTAGGTCGTAATTGACCATCAGATGTCCGCGCTGAAGGTTGACGCCTTCACCGGCGGCATCGTTCGCGATCAGCACAAGCAGGTCCTTGTCCTGCATGAAGCGTTCGACCACCTTGCGGCGTTCCTCGCGTGATACGCCGCCGTGGATCACATCGACCGCTTCGGGGTTGCCAAGACGCGCGCGCACCTTTTCGAGCAGGTAGTTCAGGGTGTCCTTCGGTTCGGTGAAGATGATCAGCTTTCGGCGGTTCTTGGCCGAGTCGATCATCAAATCATCGTCGAGGATGCGGTTGAGCTGGCTCCATTTCGTGTCCACGCCGGAACGCAGCACGCCAAGCGCCATGGCTTCGAGGCTTTTCAGCGTCTCGACCTCAAGAGCGAGCTGCTCCACAGTCTCGGCGGTCGTCGCACCGGTGGAGATCAGGTCCTCGAGCTCGTCGATTTCCTCCTGCCCATATTCCTCGATGTTGCGCAGGATGTCGGCATTGACCGCCCGCTCGTCGAAGCCTGCCTGGCGACCCTTCGTAGCAAGGCGCGCCTCGCCGAGCTCGCTTTCCAGACGCTCGCGGCGGCGCTTCAGCGATTGGTAGATTGCGGCTGGCGAAGACGCCAGGCGGCGCTGGAGGATCTGCAAGGCGAAGCCAACATTGTTCCGCTTCTTGCCGTCGCCCTCGGCGAAGCGCTGCACGCGGTTCATCTCGGTCCGCACGTACTCAGTGACCGCCGTATAAAGCGCGGCCTCGCCCTCGGAGAGCTCATACTTGACAGTGTAGGCCCGACGCTCGGGAAACAGCGGCCGGCCATCGAATTTAAGCAGTTCCTCCTTGGTCAGCCGCCGCATCATGTCTTCTGTATCGGCATAATGGACGCCATCGCGGAACCGGCCCTCGAAGCGGTCACCGTCAAGCAGAGCCATGAAGAGCTGGAAGTCCTCTTCCTTGCCGTTGTGCGGTGTCGCCGACATCAGCAGCAGGTGGCGACAGGCCTGGCCGAGCTTCTGGCCGATCTGGTATCTCTTGGTGTATTTGACTTCACCGCCGAAATAGGTGGCCGACATGCGGTGAGCTTCGTCGCAGATGATCAGGTCCCATTCCTGCGCGCTCATGAGCTTGTCCTGGAGCTCTTCATTGCGCGCCAGGACGTCGAGACGCACGATCAGCCGGTTGCGGTCGGAGAACGGATTGCCGGATCGTGACGTCTCGATCATGTCGCGCGTGAGGATGTCGAATTCCAGATTGAACTTCTGGCCGAGCTCGTCCTGCCACTGCTCGACAAGGCTGCCTGGCGCTACGACGAGGCACCGTTCGAGATCGCTGCGCGCGATCAGTTCCTTGATGAGAAGGCCAGCCATGATCGTCTTGCCTGCGCCGGGATCGTCGGCGAGGAGGAAGCGCAGTGGCTGACGGGGCAGCATCTCGCCATAGACGGCCGAAATCTGATGGGGCAGCGGATCGACCAGGCTGGTATGGATCGCGAGATAGGGGTCGAAATAATGTGCAAGCTTGATCCGGTTGGCTTCCGTGACCAGCCGCAGCAATGCGCCGTCGGCATCGAAGGACCAGGGGCGGCCCGTTTTCTCGACTTCGAGCCGGTGTTCGTCGTCTCGATAGAGAATGGATTCGGCAACGGTTCCACTGTGATCGCGGAAGACGACGCTAATGGCTTGGTCGCCGATCCAGTCGACGGAAACAACCTGAACCGGCTGCGCGGATGCAATGCCGCGGACGGACGCGCCGTTCTTGATGTCTTCGAGTCTCGCCCCCATTAGCCGACTTGCCTCCGAAATGCGGTCATAGCTGATATTCCGCCTGTTCCAGCGCTGCTTCGGTTTCCTTCCGGTTCACCGTAACGATGTGCTGTGTGCGAGCACTTTGTTTTGCGGCATCGCCAAGCAGGCCAAGTCGTTTGAGCACATAGAACAGCATTGCGTAGCGGACGGAGAGTGTGCCGTTGCCATGTTCAAACCCATAATCCTTGGCGACAACTTTCTTTTGGCTCTCCGTCAAGTCGGGATGTGGGCCGATGACGACATCAAAGAAATTGTTCCAGAGCCAGTCCTCATCCCCGGAAGCTCCGGGCTTGTCCTTTCGCCCTACATCGAGGATGCGCGGCAGCAGAAAGTCCTTGAACTTGTGCTCAAGATGGCAATACGCCCGCGCGTGCCACCGGAAGCCGTCGTAGCCAAAGGCGTGCGGTGTGATCCTGCGCCATATCGGATCAGGCCGCGACCGGTTCATCGACTGATAATAGATGTCCAGCGAAGCACCTTCGCGGGTGGCATCGAGGACATTCCTTAGAACCTCGATATCGATGTCGCGCTTGGGCGTAAGTGCCACATCGGTGTTTGGCAGCACCGCTATCAGCGAATCATGGGCCGGGACGGTCCCTTCTGCGACAGAGCGGAGCTGGGCAAGGTACACATAAGGGTCAGGATCGAGGAAGCGTAGAACAAACCTCTCGGCCGCGACATAGCGCTTGCCGCGTGTGTCGTACACCATATTGCCCGGCGCGCGTTCTTGGTAGAGGGTCAGATCCTTCGACGCCTGCGGAACAGAAACGCCAAAAAAATCAACAATATCGGCGCGGTTGATCGCACCCTCCCAGAACAGGCGGAACTCGATAAACTCAAGCCGTTGTTCGACTCCCCAGCGCACTTGCAGCCCTCATGCAGTTAGAAACTATACATACCTTGACAAGGCGTGTGTATAGTTCATATATGCATCACGGCGATGATAGTCAATGGCGGGGTGATTGCAATGCGATGCCGATATGTCACCGGGCACCCGAGGGTGGTGGTCAGCCTGAGCTTTAGCGCGGCGGTGAACACCGCCCCCGCATCCGCATCGCCCCAACGGTCGACCGAGAACGCGCCCGGAGATCGAGATCAGCCATGACCAATGCGCATCGATCCACCCTGATCGTTAACGGCCGCCTCGCCATGCGGGAGAGCCGCTTGGCGGCGGGCCGTGATGGTCGCCACGGCGTCCAGATCATGTCCTTCGAGCAGGCCGCCGTCCGGCTGGCGGGCGGCTTCGCCCGCCCTATCGATGACGAGATCCTGCGCGCTTCCATCCAGGCGGCCTTGCCCGCCACGCCGATGGGTGAGCTGGAGAGCATCAAGGCTCTTCCTGGCATGATCGACGCGGCAGCCGACACGCTCCACAAAGCCTGGCGCGGGGGCATCGACCTTGCCGCCCGCGCGGCGGATCATTCGCGTCTCGACGCTATCGCTCGGCTCGAAGCAGCCGTCCTCGACCAGCTTCCGCCCGGCATGATGCGGCCTCTCGACATCGTTGCAGCCGCGACCGCCCGCATTGCTCATGCGCCGGCGGTCCTCGGCCCCATGGAGATCGTCGGCCTTACCGAACTCTCGCCCTGCTGGCGGCCGCTGCTCCAGGCCCTCACCGCCCATATCCCGGTGCGGTGGACGGCCGGCCCGAGAAGCGTTCCGGCATGGCTGGACGGCACGGGCGTCAGGATCACGCGCGCACCGGCGCAGACGCCAGGGATCAGCGCCGTCAGCGCGGCGACCGCCTATCACGAGGCCATCGAGGCGATGCGCTGGGCGCGCAGTCTGCTCGCAACTGGCGTCTCGCCCTCGGAGATCGCCATCGCGACCGCATCGCCCGCCGACTATGACGATCATTTCCTGGCCCTGCGCGCCGACGCCAACATCGACCTGCACTTCGTCCACGGCGTCCGCGCCGTCACTACTCGCGAGGGCCAGGCGGCCGCGGCGCTGGCCGACATCGTGGTTCGCGGCCTGTCGCAGTCGCGGCTGCGCCGTCTCGCGGCGCTCTGCCGGAACAGCGGGCCTTTCGAGACCCTGCCCGAAGGCTGGCTGCGGGTGCTGCCAACCGATGCGCCGCTCTCGACTCCGGGTGCCTGGAACCGCCTGCTGGCCCGGCTGACGCCGGAAGACTGGCCCGACGGCGCCGACCACGTTGCCGCGCTGCGCAGGGTGGTCGAGACTCTGGCCAAAGGACCGGACGCCGCCAGCGAGATCGGAGAAGCTTTCCTCAAGGGCCGCGCGCTGGCGATCTGGCGCAAGGCTCTGCTCGCCGGCCCCGGCGCCTCGATCGACGCCACGTTGGAAACCCTGAAGCAGGACGACGGACTGGAAGCGTGCGTCTGCGTCGCCTGGATGCCCGCCAGCGCGCTCGCGGCGTCGCCCCGCCGCTTCGTGCGGCTCCTCGGGCTCAATTCCTCGCGCTGGCCGCGCGGGATTGCCGAAGACCGGCTGGTCCCGGACCATATCATCCCGACCCCGGTGCTCGACCCGCTGCCGGTCAACCTCGCCGACCGCCGCGACTTCGAGACGATCCTCGCCACGACGGCCGATACCGTCGTTCTCTCCCGCGCCCGGCGCGACAGCGACGGGCGTCTGCTGGGCCGCAGCCCCCTGCTCGCCGGACGTGGCGACGAAACCTATCTGCGCCGCAATGCGACGCCAACGCACGCCTTCAGCGAAACCGACCGCCTCATGGCCCGGCCCGAGGACTTCGCCGCCGATCCGCAAGCGGTCGGTGCGCAGAGCTGCTGGCGCGACTGGCGGCAGGCGGAGATCACCCCCCATGACGGGCTCGTGCGGGCGGATCATCCGCTCGTTCTCGCCATCCTCGGCCGGACCCAGTCTGCCAGCTCGCTGCGCCGCCTGCTGCGCAATCCACTCAGCTTCCTGTGGGTCTATGCCTTCGGATGGCGCGAACCGCAGAGCAGCGCCGAACCGCTCGTGCTCGATGCGCTCGGGATCGGCGATCTCGTCCACATGGTTCTCGATCGCGCCTTGCGCGCCCTCGAAACTGGAGGCGGCCTTGCCTCCGCCGACGCGGGAACCATTGACTCGGCGGTGGCGCAGGCAGCTCAGGCCGTCGCCGCCGATTGGGAGAGCGAGCGTCCGGTTCCGCCGGCCGTCATCTGGGGGCGCACCCTCGACGACGCTCGCGTTATGGCGGGCCGCGCCCTGTCCTATGGCGATGATGTCCTGCCGGGCGCACGTTCCTACGGTGAGGTTCCCTTCGGCGGCTCGGAACCGAAATCTGACGCGGAAACGCCTTGGGATACGACCACGCCGGTCACGATCCCTGACACGGGCTTCAACATCGCCGGCTATATCGACCGACTCGACATCTCGGGCGACGGGAAGCGCGCGCTGGTGCGCGACTACAAGACCGGCCGCCCGCCGCGCGGTGAGATCCGGCTGAACGGCGGACGCGAGCTTCAGCGCTGCCTCTATGCCTTCGCCGTGAAGGCGCTCCTCGGCGACGACGTCGCCATCAGTGCCTCGCTGCTCTATCCGCGTGAGCCCGTCGATCTTCAGCTTGACGATCCCGAGGCCGTGCTGGCGGAGATTACAGGCTATCTGCGCGCTGCAAGGGCAAGTCTCGCCGGCGGCGCCGCCCTGCCTGGCCCGGATACCGGCGGCGACTATGACGATCTGGCCTTCGCCCTGCCGGCCAACGCCAGCGCCACTTATTGCAAACGTAAAATGCCCGCCGCGACGGAGCGGTTTGGTGAAGTCGCTCAGGTCTGGGAGGCGGAATGATGAGCAGCGTGTCCAAAGTGCTGAAGGACGACAGCGCGCGCCGCGATGCGATCAGCCTGCATGATCGCTCGATCCTGGTCGAGGCCGGCGCGGGTTCGGGCAAGACCGCCGTCATGGCCGGCCGCATCGCCGCGATGTTGGCAGAAGGTGTCGCGCCGCGTTCCATCGCCGCCGTCACCTTCACCGAACTCGCCGCGAGCGAGCTGCTGTCGCGTGTCCGGGAGTTCGTCGCCGACCTCTCGACCGGCACGATCGCAACCGAACTGCGCGTGGCGCTGCCCGATGGGCTGAACCAGGCCCATCGCGACAATCTTCTCGCCGCCAGCGCCGCGATCGACGAGATCACCTGCTCGACCATCCACGGCTTCTGCCAGCGCCTCATTAAGCCCTATCCGGCAGAGGCCGACATTGATCCCGGCGCCGGCGTCATGGATCGCAACCAGGCCGATCTCACTTTCCTCGAGATTGTTGATGGCTGGCTGCGCGAACGCCTGTCCGGCGGCCAGGGCGGCATCCTGGCCGAGATGGTGCTGCACAGCCCCGCCGAAACCGTGGCGCTCATCCATAAGATCGCCGAGAATTTGCGCCGCCGCCCCACGCTCGCGGCCCCGCCCGTCTCCCCGCTTGACGGCCACCTGACGGCGTTCCGGCAGGCCGCCGCGGATTTCGCTGGCTTCATGGATGGTGTGGTGGCGGCCGAGCCGGAAACGGTGATGATCGTCGAGCGGCTGGCCGAAATGGCGACTGCCTTGGCGAACGGTCCCGATCCCGCGACGCCTGCGGGCCTCGTCCGCCTCCTGACCGCGCGGCCCCACCCGGAGCTTTGCAAGAAGGATGGCGCTTTTTACACCTACCGCAAGAAGGGGAAGTGGGCTGCCGCGGCCAAGCAGGCGGGTCTCTCCAAGGCTGACGGCGACCGGCTGAACGCCGCCGCCGAGACCCACTATACCACCTGCTGCGACGCCTGGGTTGGGTTGACGCAGGCCGCCTCCAGCCATGCCTTGGCGGCGCTGATCGACGAAGCGCGCCCGATCCTGCAACGCTATCGCGAGCACAAGCGCGCCAGTGCCCAGCTCGATTTCGACGATTTGATTTTCGCCGCGCGCGACTTGCTGCGCGACCATGATGCCGTGCGCCGTGCTCTGGGACAGCGTTTCGCCCATGTCCTCGTCGACGAGTTCCAGGACACCGATCCCCTCCAGACCGAAATCTTCTGGCGGTTGTGCGGCGAGCCGGTCGATGGCGATGCCGACTGGACCCGGTTCCAAATCCGGCCAGGTGCGCTTTTCCTGGTCGGCGACCCCAAGCAGGCGATCTATCGCTTCCGGGGCGCCGATGTCGGCGCCTATGTGCAGGCGCGCGACGCCTTCCGCGCCCAGGACCCCGGCAGCCTCCTGTCGATCTCCACGAACTTCCGCTCCTGCGCCTCGATCCTCACCTTCGTCAACGAGCGCTTCGAGGCCGTGCTCTCGGCCGATGGCCAGCCGGGCTTCACCGCTCTCGACCCGTTCCATGACGATCGGAGCGGCCTTTGCGTGGCGGCCCTCGATATCGCCGTGGCCGATGAAAACGGCAAGGCCAGCGCCGAACAGCAGCGCGACGCCGAAGCCGACGCCATCGCCGAGCTGTGCGCCCGGCTGATCGAGAGCCACTCCATCATCGACCGTCGAAGTGGCGCGGAGCGCCCCTGCCAGCCGGGCGACATCGCCTTGCTGGCGCCAACCGGCGCCGAGCTGTGGCGCTATGAGGAAGCCCTGGAGCGCCGCGGTATCCCTGTGGCGACCCAAGCCGGAAAGGGACTGTTCCGCCGCCAGGAGATCCAGGACCTGATCGCGCTGACCCGCGTTCTGGCGGATCGCCGTGACACCCTGGCGCTCGGTGCGCTCCTACGCGGGCCTCTGGTCGGCCTCACCGAAGAAGAGCTGCTGGACATCATCTGGGGACTTCCGCGATCGGAGGAACAGCCGGATCGGATTCCGCGCCTGGATCTCAGCATCGACCCTGCCGTCATCGCGCACCCGCTCGCTCGCGACGTCATCGAGCGGCTGCAATCGCTCTCCCGGCGCGGCAACAGCACGACCCCGCACGAGCTGCTCTCGCAAGGCGTGGACGTGTTGCGCGTCCGTCCGCTCCTCTTCGAGCGCCATCGCGGCCAGGCCGAGCGCGCGCTCGCTAATGTCGATCTCTATCTCAGCCTGTCGACCGGCTACGCCGTGCGCGGTTTGCGCGCCTTCGCCGAGGCTATGACAGCGGCGTGGTCCGATGAGGCCCGTGCCGTCGAGGGACGGCCCGACGCGCAGGAGGAAGCGGTCGCGCTCTTCACCATGCATGCGGCCAAGGGACTGGAATGGCCGATCGTCATTCCGGTCAACACCATGACCGGCGTCATGGCGCCCGACAGCGCCGTCATCGACCGCCAGACCGAGACCTTCTATTGCCCGGTCCTCGGCGTCGTGCCCGAGGGCTACGAAACCGCGCGCCAGGCGGAAAAGGAGGAGCTGGACCGCGAACGCATCCGGCTCTGGTATGTCGCGGCCACCCGCGCCCGCGAACTCCTCGTCTTGCCCCGGCTCGACGCCGCACCGTCGAAATCGGCCTGGATCGGTCTCGTCGATCTGTCGCTCGCCGACCTCCCCGTCCTGGACGTCTCTCACCTGCCTGCCGGTCTCACGGCCGCAGGTGCGGGCGCGGGCAACATCCAGACGCGCGTGAGCTTCGCCGCCGAAGCCGAAGCCATCGCGGCCGCGCACACGCGGTTGACCTGGCTCGCGCCCAGCCGTGACGAAAACGCCGCCGGGACCGTGCTGCGGGAAGAAGAAGCCGCGCTCTGGACGGGATCGGCCGACGATCAGCCCCCAGAGTTGGAAGCCGCCGCCCTCGTGCAGGGTGGCCGCGAGCGCGGGCTGATCCTCCACAAGCTTATGGAAGAGGTGCTGACCGGCGAAACTCCAGAATCAGGAGCCGCCCTGACCGAACGGGCTGACGACCTTATCCGCTCCCTCGGCCAGTCTCCGGTCGCCGACCCGGCCACGGGGCTGTCGGCGCAGGAACTGGCGGCCTGTGTGACCCGGACCCTGGCTCTGCCTGACATCGCGACCCTGCGGCCGGATCTTCTCGCCGAATTTCCCGTCTATGCCGCACAGTCTTCCGATGGCGTGGAATCCGCAACGGCCGGGATCGCGGACGCGCTGACTATCGGCGAGAGTGGCCGGCCGATCGTGGTCGTCGACTGGAAGAGCGACGTGAATCCCGATGGTCAGACGCTCGACCACTATCGGGCTCAGGTGCGCGCCTATCTCGACATGACTGGCGCCGAGCGCGGGCTCATCGTTCTGATGACGAGGGGAACGGTGATCGCCGTCTCGCCCTCGCCCCAGACGGTGGCGGCCTGACGGAGGGAGACACGATGGCCACCCGCAAGCGTCCCACCGCCTCCAACCAGGACGATCTCTTCAATCCCGAGGTCGAACTCCTGCTGCCGGCTCGGCTTGCCATTGATGGCAAGGTGCTGGGAAGCCCCGTGCGCCAGTTGGCGGTTCCGGCGCGGCGGGTGCGTTGCCGGCTGCGCCCCTTCGCCGTCCGCCGCGTCAATGGTTACGAAACGACCTTGGAAAACGGCGAGATTCTGAAGATCATCAGCGCCAAGACGGCGACGTCGTTGGAAGCCGATCTCGTTCTTCTCGTGCCCGGCGCAACGGAGCCGGAACGGATCGCCGAAGCACTCGAACTGGGTGAAGGCCGCTGGACGAATGCACCCCCGACCAGCGTCGATACGCTGGATCGTTCCGCGCGCGCCGAGCGTCTGAAGGCTGTCTCCGCTTCCTGGCTCGATGCGATTCATCTGCGCGAGGGACGAGCCGCGGTGAACGGTCAGGCCGCGCAGCCTGGCCTGCGGCGCCCACAGATCGGCGCGCTTCATGCCGCGCTCGCCCACGCGACGCGATCGACGGATCCGGCCACCATCGTCATGCCGACGGGCACGGGCAAGACCGAGACAATGCTGGCGCTCAATGCCAACCAGCGGTTCGAACGCCTGCTGGTGGTGGTGCCTACCGACGCACTGCGCGAGCAGATCGCGGGCAAATTTGAGACCTTCGGCGTCCTGAAACAACAAAAATGCCTCGACGAGACCGCAGCCTTCCCTTTGGTCATGCGGCTTTCGCATATCCCGACCAGCCAGGCCGACGTCGATGAAATCTTCGACAGCGCCAACGTCGTCGTCACCACGATGCAGATTGCTGGCCGGGCGGAAGCCCCGGTTCAGGAGCGGATGGCGGCCCGCGCATCGGCGTTGTTCATCGACGAAGCCCACCATATCGGCGCGCCGACTTGGTCGCGATTCCGAGGCCTCTTCATCGACCGGGACCCGCCGCTGCCGATCGTCCAGTTCACCGCCACCCCCTTCCGCGAGGACGGCCGGCGCGTCGACGGCGAGTTCATCTATACCTACCCGCTCAAGAAGGCGCAGGCCGAGGGCTATTTCAAGCCGATCCGGTTCGAGGCGGTGTTCGGGCTCGACCAGCCCGATGCAGACCTTGCGATCGCCGAGAAGCTCGGCGACGTCCTCCAGGCCGATCTGGAGGCCGGCCTCAATCATCTCGCCATGGCGCGTTGCCAGACGATCGAGCGGGCCAAGGATCTCCACCAGCTCTACAGCACGATGTTCCCCGAGTTCCGTCCGGTCATCGTTCACAGCCAGCAGTCGATCCGCGAGCGCCGCGCGAACCTTGCCGCGCTGCGGCGCTTCGAGAGCCGGATCATCGTGTGCGTCGACATGCTCGGCGAAGGCTTCGATCTCCCGGAACTGAAGATCGCGGGCCTGCACGATCCGCACAAAAGCATCGCCGTCACTATCCAGTTCGTCGGCCGGTTCACCCGGCAGGATCCGCGCCTGGGCGACGCCACCGTCATCGCCAACACCGGCGTGGACGACATCGATCGGTCGCTCGCCAAACTCTATGCCGAGGACGCCGACTGGAACGCCCTGGTCGAGGCGCTCAGCACGGCCAAAATCGACCGGCAGGTTCGGCGCGCCGAGATGTTCAAGGGCTTTGTCGGCGATCTCAGCGACATTCCCTTGCAGACGCTCGAGCCGAAGATGAATGCGGTGGTCTATCGCACGGCTTGCGACGCCTGGGAGCCGCTGCGGGCCGAAGACCTGTACAACCCCGGCGTCTATCTCGGCATGAAGGTCAACCCGCATCAGCGGGTGGCCATCTTCGTCACCCGCTCGGAAGAGCAGGCGGGCTGGACGAGCGCACAGCATGCGACCAACGTCATCTGGGACCTGCATATGATGCACTGGGACCCCGACAAGAGGCTCCTCTACATCAGCAGCTCGGCCAAAGGCCCCTATGACCGCCTGGCGAAGGCTGTCTGCGGTGATACGACACGGCGCGTCGAAGGTGAGGAAGTCTTCCGCAGTCTTCACGGCTTCAATCGCCTCATCCTGCGCAACCTGGGGCTCACGCACCATCAGGGCCGTGGCGTGCGCTATTCGATGTATATGGGCGTGGATGTCGCCGACGGGTTGGATACGGCGAAATCGCAATCCCGTATCAAGAACAACGTCTTTGCGACCGGCTTCCTCGATGGCGTGCCGGCCTCGCGCGGCTGCTCGGCCAAAGGAAAGTTCTGGTCGATCTCCCCGGTCCGCGACCTAACCGACTGGGTCGAGTGGTGCAGCGACATCGGCGCAGCCGTCAACGATCCAGGCATCACCACCGATGGCGTCTTCAAGAGCGCCATGCGCCCCCGCCAGATCAATGAGAGGCCGAGCGTTCCACCCGTCGCAATTCACTGGCCGGAATCTCTGCTGACACAGATCGAGGACCGGATCGAGATCAGCTTCGACGACATTGCCGCACCGTTCGCGGAATGCGACATCGAACTCGTGGACCATGAAGCCACCGGGCCGCTGCGCTTCGCGGTGCGCAGTGATACCCAGTTCGCCGAGTTCGAAATCGTTTTCGCGGAAGGCGGCGCCCGCTATCCGCAACGATCAGGGCCGAAGGCGACGATCAAGGTTGGCGGCAAGGTGAAGACGCTGTCGGAATCCTTTGGCCCCACATTCTCCAAGTAAGTCGCTGATTTCGCTGTCGTAATCGTGATATTTCGCATATAAATCATGGCGTTGACGGCTGCGAGGGG
>NZ_JAEHFP010000100.1 GCF_016446475.1 Paracoccus binzhouensis
CGCTGGCCGATGCACCGCTGACGGGCCCGCCGCTGCTGCACGAGGCCGCGCCGCGCCTGCCCGGGCCGGTTGGCGCGCTGGACCTGCTGCGCGTCGGGGATGCCCTTGCCGCCATGGACCCGCTGTCCGGCCATGGCCAGTTCTGGGCGGTGTCGAGCGCGCTGGCCGCCGCCGCCGTGCGCCGCACCCTGGCGGCCCGGCCCGGCTCCGAATCCCTCTGCCGCCGCTTCCTGACCGAGCGCGCGCTGCAGACGAGCCTGCACCAGGCACGGATCGGCCGCGACTTCCTGCGCGCCGAGCCGCGGTTTCGCGCCGAGCCCTTCTGGGCAGCGCGGCTGGGTTTTCCCGACGACCGCCCCGCCGCCGCGCCGCCGGTAGTCCCGCACGTTGCCCCTGCCATCCTGGTCGAGGACGGGCTGCTGGCCGAGCGCGAGGTGCTGCATATACCCGGCACGCCGCAGGGCGTCGGCTGGTTCGGCAACATCCCCGCCGCCGAGGCCTGGCGGTCATGGCAGCAGGGCGGAGCCCCCGCCCTGCAGGCCCGCTGGGGCGAGGCGGGGGCGCGGATCGCCCGGCAGTTTCAGGCTGGGCCTCGGGTCGGCTGACCCAGTGCCGCGGCACGCCGGCGCAGCACCGCATAGGCCAACCCGGCAATCACGAAGGTAGCAGGGGCCGAGAAGGATGCGGCCGCGCCGCCGATGAAATGCAGCGCCAGCCCGCCGGCCGAGGCGATCAGCCAGGCCCCCAGCCCCGCGGGATTGACGGCACGGGCGCGCTGCGGGTCCTCGGGCTCGGCGTGCTCGCCGCCGGTGATATGAACCAGGGCGATGGCGACCCAGGCCACCACGAAGATCCCCTGATAGGCCAGCGCCTGCAGGATATAGGCGAAGACATCGGCCAGCATCAGCGCATAGGCGATGGCGCCGACCACGCAGGCCCAGACCCATTTCGGCAGGCGCAGGCGAAACACGGTGCGGGCGAAGCTCTCCATGTTCACGGCGGCGAGGTAATAGTTCGCGGTGTTGATCCGGGTCTGCGAGATCCAGACGAAGGCCAGCCCGGCCACGCCCATCAGCTGCACCAGCGCAAAGACCACCGAGACCTCGGAGACCCCGCCTTCGGTCGGCAGGCTGGCGGCCAGGAAGATCCCGACCAGCCCGTTGAGCAGGAAGGCCACCGCATAGAAGGGCGCGCCGAAGCTGATGGTGGCATGGAAGCCCGCATCCTCGGGGCGGCCGAAGCGGGCATAGTCATAGGTGAACATCATCAGGATCCAGACGCCCATGTAGGCGGTGAAGCAGTCCCACCAGCCGCCGGCGGGCGCGCCGCCCTCGGGGCCAAGGTTCAGCCAGGCGTCCGAATAGCCGTATTCCGCCACTGCCAGCACCACCGCCGCGACCAGCCCCAGCAGGTAGAAGGGCAGCAGCACGCCGTTGAACCTGTCCAGCCAGTTCTGGATCGAGCCGAAGATCAGCGCCACCGAATAGACCGCCACCACCAGCGCCGCCAGCGGATAGGAGATGCCGGCATATTCCCGCAGGGCGACGGCGATCACCGAGCCCTCGAACACCGCGTAATAGATCGCGGTGGCAAAGAAGATCAGCGTCGCCAGCGCCGCCCCGCTGCGCCCCAGAAGGAGGCGCGAGAACAGCGAGACGCTGAGCCCGGTGCGGATCGCGTGCCGCACCAGCACCGCGTTCACCGCCGCATAGGCGAGGACCGACAGCACCAGCCCGATGATGGCGTTCCTGGCACCATAGGCCAGCGCCAGCGAGGCGGCGATGACCAGGTAGAACATGGCCGAGCAGACCGACCACCAGGCCATGGTCAACGGCAGCCGGCCCATGCGCTGGTCGCGCGGCACCGGCCGGTCCGAGAATTCCAGTTCTTCCGAATTGTCCAAAGATCCAGCCATGGCTGAAACTCCCCTGTTGGTTCTTGTGATTTGTTGGGATGGGCGGGGCCTCGCGCGGCCCCGCCGCGGCCTTGGTCAGGCCTCGGCCAATGCCGCGGCCCTTTCGGGCGCAGCGCCGGCGCCGCTGGCCACGGTCACGACATAGACGCCGTTCTGGTCCAGTTCGGCGACCCAGCCCGGCTCGATGACGATGGTGGTCGTCACCTCCTGGATGACCGCCGGGCCGGTGACGACGTCGCCCGCGCCCAGCTTCGCGCCGTCATAGACCAGGGTCTCGTGCTTGCGGCCCGAGGCGTCGAAGATCATCTCGCGCGTGCCCGACCGCGCCGCATGCGCCCCCTGCCCCACGGCGATGCGCATCCGCACCGGCCGCTCGACCGCGCCCGAGATGGCGCTTTCCACGTTCACCACCTCGACCGGGCTGTGCGGCTCGGCATAGGTGTAAAGCTCCTCGTGGCGGGCATGGAAGGCGGCCTTGAGGCGTTCCAGCGCCGCCTCGTCGATCGGGAAGGGATCGACGCTGACCGTGCATTCATGCACCTGCCCGACATAGCGCATGTCCAGGCTGCGGCGGATGCCGATCCGGTCGGGGGCGAAATCATCGGCCAGCAGATCGGCGCGGCCCTTGTCCTCGAGCCGGGCGAAGGTCTCATCCAGCCGCCTGGCCGCCTCGGCCCCTTCCAGCCGCGCGGCGATGGGGGCCATGTAGTTGTATTTCACGTCCGAGATGATCTGCCCGAAGGCGCAAAGCCCCGAGGCGAGCTTGGAGACCAGCACCTTGCCGATGCCCATCTCGCGCGCCAGCGCGGTGATATGCGCGCCCGTGGCGCCGCCGGCGCAGTTCAGCACGAAGTCGCGCGGGTCGTAGCCGCGCTCGACCGAAACCCGGCGGATCGCGTTCACCATGTTGTTGTTGACGATGGTGAACATGCCATAGGCCGCGGTCTCGACGCTGATGCCCAGGGGCTCGGCCAGATGCTTGCGGATCGCCTCGCGCGCCTTCCCGACGCTGAGCGGCAGGCGGCCGCCGACCAGCCCCTGCGGGTTCAGGTAGCCCAGCACCAGGTTCGCGTCGGTCGTGGTCGGCCGCTCGCCGCCCTTGCCATAGCAGGCCGGGCCGGGTTCCGAGCCGGCCGATTGCGGTCCCATCTGCATCAGCCCCATCGAGTCGATCCAGCCGATCGAGCCGCCGCCCGCACCCAGGGTTTCCACCTGAATCATCGGGATACCAATGCGATAGCGCAGGAAGTCGATGTTCTTTGACACATTGGCCTGGCCGTCGCGGGTCAGGGTGATGTCGAAGCTGGTGCCGCCCATGTCGACGGTGATGATGTCCTCAAGCCCGTAGGGCTCGCCCAGATAGAGCGCCGCGCGCGGCGCCGAGGCGGGGCCGGAATTGATCGCATAGACCGACTGGTCCGAGACCACCGACCCCAGCGCCAGCCCGCCGTTCGACTGGAAATAGCGCACCGGCTGGCGCGCGCCGAGGCCTTGGAAATAGCCGTCCACCGCCTGCACATAGCGCGACAGGATCGGCGCCAGATAGGCGTTCACCACCGCGGTCGAGGTGCGGGTATATTCGCGCAGCTGCGGATAGAGCTGGCTGCCGACGGTCAGCGGCACGCCCGGCATCATCTCGCGCACGATCTCGGCGGCGCGGAGTTCGTGATCGGGGTGCAGCACCGACCAGACGAAGCTGATCGCCACCGATTCGACGCTCTCGCGCAGGAAATGCCGGCAGGCCTCGCGCACCTCCTCCTCGTTCAGCGGCGTGTAGACGGCGCCGGTCGAGATCACCCGCTCGCTGATCCCGCGCCGCAGGTAGCGCGGCACCAGCATGGTCGCGGGCGGATAGTCCGGGTCGTAGCGATAGCCGTCCTCCTTGTGGCCAAGGCGGATCTCGATGCTGTCCTCGTGGCCCTTGGTGGCGATCAGCCCGGTCCTGGCGCCGGTATGGGTGATCAGCGCATTGAGCCCGACCGTGGTGCCGTTGATGCAGAGATCGGCGTTCGAGACGAGGTCGCGCGGGCCGATGCCCGTCTCCTCCTCGATCACGGCAAGACCGTTGCGAATGGCCAGGGTCGGGTCCTGCGGGGTGGAGAGCGCCTTGAAGATGCGCAAGCCCCCCTCGCGGTCGGCGAGGATGAAATCGGTGAAGGTGCCGCCGGCGTCGATGCCCAGGCGATATTGGTGTTTCATGGCGGGTTCCATCTTTGGCTGCGGGTCGCGGGTCCGGCGCCGGGGGCTTCGCGCCCCCGGACCCCCGCGGGGTATTTGGAAAACGGAAAGGGCCTTACGCGGCGCGCAGGGCGGCGGTGGCGGCGTGATCGACGGCGAGTGTCGCGGCATCGGCGATGACCACACCATAGTCGAGCCGGGCGCCTTCCAGGCTGACGAGGCCATTCCTGACATCCTCGACCACCTTCTCGACCGGGCGGGCATAGGGGTCGCCGTAGCCGCCGCCGCCGGGATTGCGGTTCGCGGCGCGCTCGCCGGGCTGGATGGTCTCGATGACGTTTTCGGTGATGACCTGCGTCTCGCCGCCCCGCGTCACCTCCAGCCGGCCGACCTTGGGCGGGATCAGGGTCGAGCGGGCGCCGGCCGCGCCCATGGCCGGGATGCGGCGGCCCTCGCCGAAGGTGACGAGCGTCATCGGGCTGTCCAGCGGCTCGACCTCCCAGCAGGTGCCCGAGCCGCCGCGGAACTGGCCGGCACCGCCCGAATCCTGCATCAGGGAATAGCGGTGGATGATGATCGGATAGCTGTGCTCCAGCATCTCGATATCGCCCGAGGTCAGCGCGCCGAAGCAGCATTCCGGCCCGCAGGCATGCCAGCCGTCCTGGCTGGCCGTGGCCCCCGCCCCCGAGATGATCGAGGCCAGCACCATGGTCACATATTCCTCGTCGTGGCGCTTGTCCCAGCCGGCGATGTTGCAGCCATTGGCATGGCCCCAGCTGGCCGAGACCTTGGCCGGCGCCGCCTGTTCGAAGGCGAGCCGCACCGCGTCGGTCAGCGTCTCCATCGGCGTGGTGGTGCAGTTCATGTGCGGCGCGGGCGATTTCGCGTTGCAAAGCGTGCCCTTGGGGCCCATGTCGGTGGTCACGCAGCGATAGAGCCCCTCGTTATAGGGCGGCGGCAATTGCGCAAACATCATCAGGCCCAGATAGACGCCGGAATGGCTGTTGCCTTCGTAGCTGTTGATGAAATAGGGCACCTGCGGCGGCGAGCTGATGGCGATGTGGCAGCCGTCGCCCCGGATCGTCACCGTGGCGGTGATGTCCATGTCGCCGAAGCCGTGGCCGGCATCCTCGAGCACCGCCGTTCCGGTATAGGTGCCGTCCGGGACCTGGGCGATGAGCTTGCGCATATGCGCCTCGGCCATGTCCAGAAGCTCGGCGATGCAGTCCTGCACCACCTGTTTGCCGTATCTGTCCATCAGCCGGACCAGGTTGCGGGCACCGACCTGGCAGGCGCCGATCAGGGCGTTGAAGTCGCCCTCCTGATCCCGCCGCGCGCGCATGTTGGTCAGCAGCAGGTTCATCACGTCATGGCGCGGCTTGCCGCGATCCCAGAGCTTGACCGGCGGGATGCGCAACCCCTCGGCATAGATCTCGGTCGCGTTGGGGTTGTAGCCGGCCGGGACCGGGCCGCCGACATCGGTCAGGTGGCCCTTGCAGACGGTCCAGAACACCAGCTCGCCCTGGTAGAAGACCGGGTAATACATGCAGGTGTCGATGATATGGCTGCCGCCATAGGCCGGGTCGTTGTGCAGGATCAGGTCGCCCTCGTGGATGTCGCCCTGGAAGAATTTCGCCACCGATTTCATCGCCGGGATCAGGCTGCCGAGGTGGATGGGGATGTCCTGGCCCTGCAGGATCATCTCGGGCGTGTGGTTGAAGAGCGCCGTCGAATAGTCATGCGCGAGGTTGAAGACCGAGCTGCGGGCGGTCTGTTCCAGCGTCAGCGTCATCTCGCGCTGCGTGGTCTCGAGCACGCCGCGCACCACCGAAAGCGTGATGGGGTCGGGTTTGGGTCGGGTCATGGCTCTTTCCCTGTCTGGGCCGCATGGGCGCACGTCAGGGCAGGCCGCGAGGCGGGCGACGCCGGTCATGCCGATCTCCCTGACGTGCCGTCTTGCGCGGCATCTTTTCGTGCCTGCCATGGTGCGCCGCGCCGGTGGGCCGGTCTTGGCGGCGGCTGCGCATAAACTTGTCGGCCAGCGCAGTGCCGGCGCAGACTTGTCGCTGCGCGCAGGAAAACTTGCCTGAGCGCGCAGCCTGCGCGGGCGCGCGCGAGAATCCTTTTGCCCGAATGGTGCGCCCGGGTTACGAATCGTCCATGTCTGTGCGTGGAGGCGCCGCATGGTCCTGGAAAGCTACAGCACGGCCGCGACCGCCCCGCCCGAGCGCGCGGCGCATTGGTCCGCGATCATTGCCGATACCTATTTCCCGCTGCAGCTGAGCTATCGCGACCCGGCCACCTTCCAGGGCCGTCTGGAGCGGCGCAGCGCCGGCCCGGTTTCGCTGTCGCGGCTGCGCACCGAGCCGGCCTGCTACGAACGGGTGCCGGGCCTGATCCGCCATGGCGAGGCCGAGGAATACCTGGTCACCATCCCCAGCGCCGCGCCGGTGCTGTTCCGGCAGCTTGGCCGCGACGTGACCTGCGGGCCGGGCGGCTTCCTGCTGGAGCGCGGCGACGCGCCCTATCGCTTCGCCTACGAGGCCAGGAACGACCTGCTGGTGATGAAGATCGCCCATCGCGCGCTGTCCGAGCGCCTGCGCCAGCCCGACCGGCTTTGCGCCACGATCTTCGACGGAAGGCAGGGGCTGTGCGGGCTTTTCGCCGAGACGGTGCGCCGCGCCCATGCCATGCCCGAGGATGCCGGGGCCGCCGAGGTGCTGGGCCGTCATCTGATCGAATTGCTGGCCCTGGCCCTGGACCGCCAGGCCGAAACCGACAGCGGCGCCGGGACGGCGATCCGGGCCGCGCATCTGCAACGGGCGCAGCAGGCGATCCGGCGCGAGATCCGCGATCCCGCGCTGTCACCGGAAGGCGTGGCCCGGGCCTGCGGCATCTCCAAGCGCTATCTGCACGACCTGTTCAGCGAAACCGGCACCACGGTCGCGCAGCATATCCGCGAAACCCGGCTGCAGGCCGCGCGTGACATGCTGCAGATGCCGGGCGACCTGTCGCTGGCCGGCATCGCCTATCGGCTGGGCTTCTGCGACCAGGCCCAGTTCTCGCGCCAGTTCCGCGCCTTCTTCGGCCAGACCCCGCGCGACTATCGCAAGGCCTGCCGCGAGCGGCAGGGGCTGGGATAGGACGGGCAGCATCCTGCGCGACCGGGCCGGGCATCGGAACTGGCGGCAGGCCCGCTTTGGCACTAGGATGCCCGAGAACCGCAAGCGGGGGACGGATGCAGGATTTCGACGTCGGCGCAAGGCTCAGGGAATTGCGCAGCGCGGCCGGGCTTTCGCAGCGGCAGCTGGCCGAGGGCTCGGGGGTGCCGCATGGGCAGATCTCGATGATCGAGACCGGCCGCAGCAGCCCCTCGGTCGCCTCGCTGCGCAAGATCCTGGGCGGTCTGGGCGTGACCATGTCGCAATTCTTCGAGCCCGATAGCGGCTCCAGCGGCGCGGTCTTCTTCACCCCGGCCGAGCTGCGCGACCTGACCTCGCGGCTTTATTCCACCTTCGAGGGGCCGGCCGGCCGCATGAGCCTGCGCCAGGTCGGCGACGCCCGCGCGCATAACCTGCAGATCCTGCACGAACGCTACGAGGCCGGCGCCGATACCGGCGAGACCATGCTGCAGCATCACGGCAGCGAGGGCGGCATCGTCATCTCGGGCGAGATCGAGCTGACCGTGGGCGGCGAGACCCGCATCCTCAAGGCCGGCGACAGCTTCCTGTTCGCCTCGAACCAGCCGCACCGCTTCCGCAACGTCTCGGGTCGCGAGGCGGTGGTGGTCAGCGCCTGCACGCCGCCCTATCTCTAGCCCTTGCGGGTGATGAAACGGGTCTGCAGATAGGCGCAGATGGCCTCCGAGCCGCCCTCGGTGCCCATGCCGGAATCGCCGATGCCGCCGAAGGGCAGTTCGGGCAGCGACAGGCCGATATGGTTGACCGTCAGCATGCCGGCGCGGATCTCCTCCTGCAGGCGCTGCATCCGGGCCGAGGACCGGGTCCAGCCATAGGCCGCCAGGCCATAGGGCAGCCGGTTGGCCTCGGCGAAGGCCTCGTCATCCTGGCGGAAGCGGTTGACGATGGCGATGGGGCCGAAGGGCTCCTCGTTCATCACCGCCGCCTCGGGCGGCACGTCCAGCAGCACGGTGGGCGCGAAGAACCAGCCCTCGTTGCCGATGCGCTGGCCGCCGGTGGCAAGCCGGGCGCCGCGTTCCAGCGCGTCGCGGATCAGCCGCTCGATGGCGGGAATGCGGCGTTCGTTGGCCAGCGGTCCCATCTGGCTGGCGGGATCGCTGCCGGGGCCGAGCCTTGCCTGGGCCATGGCCTGGACGAAGCTTTCGGTAAAGCGCTCCGCGACCCCGTCCTGCACCAGGAAGCGGGTGGGCGAGATGCAGACCTGGCCGGCATTGCGCAGCTTGGCCGCGGCCATCGCGGCCGCCGCCGCCTCGACATCCGCATCGTCGAAGACGAGGACCGGCGCATGGCCGCCCAGTTCCATGGTGGCGGGCTTCATGTGCAGCCCGGCCAGCGCCGCCAGCTGCTTGCCGACCGGGGTCGAGCCGGTGAAGGACAGCTTGCGGATCGCCGGATGCGGGATCAGGTAGCCCGAGATCTCGGCCGGATCGCCATAGACCAGGTTCAGCACCCCCGCCGGCAGGCCGGCATCGACGAAACAGCGCGCCAGCGCGGCCGGCGAGGCCGGGGCTTCCTCGGCCGCCTTGACGACGAGGGTACAGCCCGCCGCGAGGGCGGCCGAGATCTTGCGCACCGCCTGGTTGATCGGGAAGTTCCAGGGCGTGAAGGCGGCAACCGGGCCCAGGGGCTCGCGGACCGTCAGCTGCGTGACGCCCGGTACGCGGGCCGGGATGACCTGGCCGTAGCTGCGCCGCGCCTCTTCGGCGAACCATTCGATGATCTCGGCCCCGGCCATGATCTCGGCGCGGGACTGGTCGAGTGGCTTGCCCTGCTCGGCCGTCATCATCGCCGCGATACCGTCCACGCGGCTGCGCAGCAGCTGGGCGGCCGCGCGCATCAGGTCCGAACGGTGCAGGGGCGAGTTGCGGCCCCAATCGGCAAAGGCGCGATGGGCGGCCTGGACGGCGGCCTCGAGATCGGCGATGCCGGCATGGGCGACGCGGCCGATTTCGGCGCCGGTCGCGGGGTCGAGCACCGGCAGGCTGCGCCCGTCAAGCGCCGCGCGCCAGCTGCCGTCGATCAGGAGTTGCGTGTCGGGATAGGTCATCGGTCCTGCCTTGCTGGAACGGGATGGCGGCGCCAGCGGCCGGGGGCCCTGCCCCCGCGCCATGCGCGTCCCTCGACGGGACGCGCATGGCGCTCCCCCGGGGTATTTGGAAAACGGAAAAGGTCTCAGGAAAGGTCACGGGGGGCGAAGTGCCAGGTGCCGGCGCCAAGCGCCGGGGCGGCACGTTCGGTCTGAAGCCGGCTGTGCGAAAAGCGCATCGGGCTGCGCAGGCCGGCAATGCCCTCGGGCGCGATTTGCAGGCCGCGGGCGAGGACTTGGGGGTCCGCGAGCGCCTCGGCCACATCATTGACCGGGCCGGCGGGGACGCCCGCCGCTTCCAGCGCCGCGATCAGCGCGCTGCGGCTGAAGCGGCGCGTGGCCTCGGCCAGCAGCGGCACCAGCCGGGCGCGGTTCGCTACCCGGGCGGGATTGGTGGCGTAATCGGGATCCAAGGCCAGATCCACCCGTTCCAGCACCCGGCAGAGCGCTGCGAATTGCCGGTCATTGCCGCAGGCAACGATCAGGTGCCCGTCCGAGGCCGGGAACAGCTGATAGGGCACGATGTTCGGATGGGCATTGCCCAGCCGGTGCGGCACGGCGCCGCCCAGCAGGTAATTCGTCGCCTGGTTGGCCAGGACCGCGACGCCGCAATCCAGCAGCGACAGGTCCAGGTGCTGCCCCAGGCCCGAGCGTTCGCGCTCGGCCAGGGCGGCCTGCACCGCGATCACCCCGTAAAGCCCCGTGAAGATGTCGATCCAGGCGACGCCGACCTTCTGCGGCTCGCCCCCGGGATCGCCGGTCAGGTCCATGATGCCCGACATGCCCTGGATCAGGAAATCATAGCCCGGCTGCGCCGCCCGGGGGCCGTCCTGGCCGAAGCCGGTGATCGAGGCATAGACGAGGCGCGGGTTGCGAGCCGACAGGCTGGCATGGTCGAGGCCGAATTTCCGCAGCCCGCCCAGCTTGAAATTCTCGATCAGCACGTCGGCCTCGTCGATCAGCCGCTTGAGCCGCTCCAGATCCTCCGGATCGTTGAAATCGCAGACCACCGAGGTCTTGCCACGATTCGCAGCGTGGAAATAGGCGGCCACGGTCTCGGTCGAGCCGTCGGGGCGCGGCCGCTCGATGAAGGGCGGGCCCCAGCGGCGGGTGTCATCGCCCTCGGGCGCCTCGACCTTGATCACCTCGGCGCCCAGATCGGCCAGGGTCTGGCCGATCCAGGGACCGGCAAGGATGCGGGCCAGCTCGACGACCCGCAACCCTTTCAGCGGCGCGGCGGACATCAGCCGAAGGCCTGGATGCCGGTCTGCGCCCGGCCAAGGATCAGCGCATGCACATCATGCGTACCCTCGTAGGTGTTCACGGTTTCCAGGTTCTGGGCGTGGCGCATGACGTGATATTCGATGGAAATGCCGTTGCCGCCATGCATGTCGCGGGCCATGCGGGCGATGTCCAGCGCCTTGCCGCAATTGTTGCGCTTGACGATGGAGATCATCTCGGGCGCCATCCTGCCCTCGTCGAACAGCCGCCCGACGCGCAAGGACGCCTGCAGCCCCAGCGCGATCTCGGTCTGCATGTCGGCAAGCTTCTTCTGGTAAAGCTGCGTCGCGGCCAGCGGCCGGTTGAACTGGTGGCGATCCAGCCCGTATTGGCGGGCGCGGAACCAGCAATCCTCGGCCGCGCCCATGGCGCCCCAGCTGATGCCGTAGCGGGCGCGGTTCAGGCAGCCGAAGGGGCCGCCCATGCCCTCGGTGCCGGGCAGCAGCGCATCCTCGCCGACCTCGACATCCTCCATGACGATCTCGCCGGTGACCGAGGCGCGCAGGGACAGCTTGCCCTCGATCTTCGGCGCCGACAGGCCCTTCATGCCCTTTTCCAGCACGAAGCCGCGCACCTTGCCGCCATGCGCATCCGACTTGGCCCAGACCACGAAGACATCGGCGATGGGCGCGTTGGTGATCCACATCTTGGCGCCGTTCAGCACATAGCCGCCCGCGATCTTCCTGGCGCGGGTCTTCATCCCGGCGGGGTCCGAGCCAGCATCGGGCTCGGTCAGGCCGAAGCAGCCGATGAATGCGCCCGAGGCCAGTTTCGGCAGGTATTTCTGCTTCTGCGCCTCGCTGCCATAGGCCTCGATCGGATACATCACCAGCGAGCTTTGCACCGAGGCCATGCTGCGATAGCCGGAATCGATGCGCTCGATCTCGCGCGCCACCAGACCGTAAGCGACGTAAGAGGCGCCGACGCCGCCATAGGCTTCGTCCACGGTCACGCCCAGCAGGCCGGCCGCGCCCATCTCGCGAAAGATCTCGGGGTCGGTGGTCTCGTTCAGATAGGCATCCTTGACGCGGGGGGCCAGCGACGCCTGCGCGAAGGCGGCGGCGCTGTCGCGGATCATCCGCTCTTCCTCGGTCAGCTGGTCCTCCAGCAGGAAGGGATCGTTCCAGGTGAAGGCGGCGGGTTTCTGGGCCATGGCTCACTCCTCTGTTGCCGTCCGTTCTAGCCCAGGCGCAGCCGGAGTGCTAATGATGAGTGATCCGCAGTTCATGAGTTTCGGGAATGAACAAGCCGCCCCGCCCCAGCTATACCCCCAGCATTCAGGAACTGCGCGCATTGGTGTTTTGCGCCGAGACCGGCTCGGCCTCGCGCGCGGCCGAGATGCTGAACCTGACGCAAAGCGCGGTCAGCCGCTCGATCCGGGCACTGGAGGAGCGGCTGGGGGTGCGGCTGTTCCGCCGCGTGCGCCAGCGGCTGATCCTGTCGGATGCCGGGCGGGCACTGGTGCGCGATTCGCGCCAGATCCTGGACCGGCTGGAAAACTCGGCGCGCATGGTCATGGCTTTTGGCGGCGGGGGCGACGTGCTGCGGCTGGCGGCGCTGCCGACCTTTGCCGCGACCTGGCTGATTCCGCGGCTGCCGGATTTCGCCCGGCTGCATCCAGAGGTTTCGATCGACCTGACCGCGGCGCTGGCGCCGGTGGATTTCGAGGACAGTCCCTTCGACGCCGCGCTGCAACGGGCCGAGCTTGCCCGCCCAGGCAGCCGGATCACGCCGCTTGTCGACGAGACGCTGATCGTCGTCGCCTCGCCCGGGCTGGTCCCGGCCGGACAGACGCCCGGGGCCGACGATCTGGCCCGCTATCCGCTGATCCAGCAGGCGACGCGACCCGGCCTGTGGAGCGACTGGTTCGCCATGGCGGGCAGCGACGCCCTGGACCGGTTGCGCGGCCCGCGGTTCCAGCATTTCGACATGGTGATCGCCGCCGCCCAGGCCGGGCTGGGCATCGCGCTTCTGCCCGACATCTTCGCCGCGGCGGCGCTGCGGGCAGGCACGCTGCGCCAGGTCAGCCCGCTGCGCCTGCCCGGGCGCTGGCCCTATGGCCTGATCCGCCCGCAGGGCGAGGACAGCGCGGCCCTGGCGGCTTTCGCCGATTGGCTGGAGCGCATTGCCGAAAACGAAGGCGCCCGGGGCTGAGCCCGGGCGCGCTTCGCGATGGCGGCGGCTCAGGCGCCGCCCTTGAACTCCATCCGCCCGGCCAGCAGCACGGCGACGGTCGAGCAGACCGCGCCCGACAGCAGGTAGAGGCCGGCGGCCGGCAGCCCCAGCCAGGCCGAGAGCAGTAGCGCCGTCAGCGGCGCGAAGCCCGCCCCGAACATCCAGGCCAGGTCCGAGACGATGGCCGAGCCGGTATAGCGGTTGCGCGCCCCGAAAAGCGAGCCGACCGCCCCCGATGACTGGCCGAAGCTGAGCCCGAGGATGAAGAAGCCGGCGATCATGTAGACCAGCTCGCCGGTCTTGCCGGCCGAAAGCAGCAGCGGCGCCAGGATGGCGAAGCCGCCAATCAGCAGCGCGCCGATCAGCAGCAGCCGCTGCCGGCCGATGCGGTCGGCCAGGAAGCCGGACAGCAGGATGGCGGCGATCCCGGCCAGCGCGGCGACGGCCTCGATCACCAGGAAGCTGACCAGCGTCTCGTTGGTGTAAAGGAAGATCCAGGACAGCGGATAGACCGTGACCATGTGGAACATGGCAAAGCTTGCCAACGGCACGAAGATGCCCAGCAGGACCGTCGGCCCGTCCTCGGCCAGGGTGGTGCGCAGTCGGGTGGGCTGCAGTTCGCGCGATTCGAAAAGCTCCTGGAACTCGTCGGTGGCGACGATGCGCAGGCGCGCGAACAGCGCCACCACGTTCACCGAGAAGGCGACGAAGAACGGATAGCGCCAGCCCCAGCCAAGGAAATCCTCGGCCGAGAGGTTCGCGGCCAGATAGGCGAACAGCAGGCTGGCGACGATCAGCCCGATGGGCGCGCCAAGCTGCGGCACCATGGCGTAGACGCCGCGCCGGCTTTTCGGCGCGGTCAGCGCCAGCAGCGAGGGCATGCCGTCCCAGGCACCGCCAAGCGCCAGCCCCTGGCCGATGCGCAGCACCGCCAGGATGACGACGGCCCAGTAGCCGACATCCTCGTGGCTGGGAATCAGGCCCATGGCGACGGTGGCCGTCCCCATCAGGAACAGCGCGGCGGTCAGCTTGCTGACCCGCCCGTGCCGGCGGTCGATGGCCATGAACAGCGCGCTGCCCAGCGGCCGCACAACGAAGGCCAGCGCCAGAAGCGCAAAGGACATGAGCGTGCCGGTCAGCGGATCGGTGAAGGAGAAGATCCGCTGCGGGAACACGATCACCGAGGCGATGGCGAAGACGAAGAAATCGAAGAACTCGGAGGTGCGCCCGATGATCACGCCCACGGCGATGTCGGAAGGCGACACCCGATGGAGCGGCGAGGCAGAGGCGGAAGGGCCGGCATGGGCCGAAGGGGAAGTGCTCGACATGGCAGATGGTTTCGATCTGATCCAGATTCCTGCCGGGCCTCGACGGTCGTCACCCGGCGTCCTGCCCCCTCCCTGCCGCAAAGCGAGGGCGCGCAGCATAGGGCAAAACGTCGCATGTCGCCTTGATCCAGATCAAGGTAACCAGCCCCCACTTGCCCGGCGCATTTCCGACTCGCTTCGTCGCGCCATCCACGGGACAGCAGGTAGTCCAATGAAAAGAAAACCAAAATTCACTCGCCTTGCCTGGCTTTCGTTTCTGATCCCGCTTGCCGCCTGCAAGGCCGAGGTGCTGCTGCCCGCCGGCGACGTGGCGGCACGCGAGCGCGATCTCCTGGTGACATCGACGCTGCTGATGCTGCTCATCATCGTGCCGGTGATGGGGCTGACGGTGTGGTTCGCCTGGAAATATCGCGAACGCAACCGCGATGCCGACTATCGCCCGGACTGGGATCATTCGACCAAGCTGGAATTCGTGATCTGGGCAGCGCCCTTGCTGATCATCATCTCACTGGGGGCGCTGACCTGGGTCGGCACGCATCTGCTTGATCCCTATCGCCCGCTGGACCGCATCTCCAAGGACCAGCCTGCCCCGCGCGAGATGCAGCCGCTGCGGATCGAGGTCGTGGCGCTCGACTGGAAATGGCTGTTCATCTATCCCGAGCAGGGCATCGCCTCGGTCAACCAGATGGCCGTGCCGGTGGACCGCCCGGTCGAGTTCACGCTGACCTCCTCCTCGGTGATGAACGCCTTCTACATCCCGGCCATGGCCGGCATGGTCTATGCCATGCCGGGGATGCAGACCAAGCTGCATGGGGTCTTCAACAATCCCGGCGAATACAAGGGCATCGCCTCGCATTATTCGGGCCACGGCTTCTCGGGCATGCATTTCAGGGCGTTGGCCACCGACCCGGCCGGCTTCGACGCCTGGATCGCCAAGGCGCGCGCGGCCGGCGGCACGCTGGACCGCCCGCGCTACCTGGAACTCGAGGCGCCCAGCGAGAACGTCCCGCCCATGACCTTCGCCGAGGTCGACTCGCAGCTTTACCCGCGCATCGTCAACATGTGCGTCGAGCCGGGCAAGATCTGCATGGCCGAGATGATGGCGCTGGACGCCCGGGGCGGCACCGGGCTGGCCGGGACGATGAACGTGACCCAGCTGACCTATGACAAGCACGAACGCCGCGGCGCGCGCGCGCCGGTGCTGGGCTGGCAGCCCTTCCAGGTCGCCTCGTTCTGCACGCCCGAGGAAGCGGCGCTGATGTTCGGCACCATGCCGGGCGTGGCACCCGAGCGGGTGGACATGACGCCACTGCGCGGCCTGGCGATGACGCCGCCCCGGCCCTTCCGCCTTACGCATGAAAACGACGTCACGCTGCTGGAAGCCGCCCAAGGCGGCGCGGCGCGGAATTTCTGATCGGACGCACGCATGGTTACGCCTTCCAACGAAACCACCTTCCTTCTGGGCCGCCTGAACTGGGACGCGATCCCCAAGGAGCCCATCGTCTGGGCCACCTTCGTCGCCGTCGCCCTCGGCGGGGTCGCGCTGCTTGCGGTGCTGACGAAATACCGGCTCTGGGGCTATCTCTGGAAAGAATGGTTCACCTCGGTCGATCACAAGAAGATCGGCATCATGTACATCATCCTGGCGCTGGTCATGTTCGTGCGCGGCTTTGCCGATGCGATCATGATGCGGCTGCAGCAGGTCTGGGCCTTCGGCGGCTCCGAGGGCTACCTAAACGCGCATCACCCCACATTCTCCAAGTAAGTCGCTGATTTCGCTGTCGTAATCGTGATATTTCGCATATAAATCATGGCGTTGACGGCTGCGAGGGG